>URLI01000008.1 GCA_900548585.1 uncultured Prevotella sp.
TGGAATACCTCAACATGAATAATTTCTTCAACATGCCGGATGCCGACATGAAACTAATGCTTGAAGCAGCGGCTGAATCGCCACCGGAGGTAACAGAAAATGAATAAGGGGGCTTGTCACTAACATGCTGTTATCCGAACTGTTGTGTCTCAATGAGTTGGAATGAGGATTTCTATGTTTAGCGGACAGTAATAATAGCGTTTCTGGGTGATGGGGATTTCCACCGCCATGCTGTCGCGTTCATCTGACATTTCCTGCGGTGGAATATTTTCCACATTATTTTGCGCATAATTTTCAGGCAAAAATGTGTCGCTCTTGTTTGTTGTGATGTTGTCACCACCCTTAACAGGCAGCGTTCTCGTTACATACCTTATCACCGCACTGTCTTTCGGCACAGGCTGGTAATATGGTATGGTGTCAATGTAGGTGCTGGTGTCGCGCTTACTCACATAGTCCGTCGCCTTGCCACGACCGGACACACCATAACCGATGATACCTCCAAGCACCAATCCAACAAGCATGAACAACAACGCTGCTTTTACTGCTTCCCTGTTCATAGGTCTTTATACTCCTCTTTTGGTTTGAAACATGGACATGCTTTATTCGCATATTCGTAATGTCCGTGGATAGTCGCTTTTGGATAGACTGCCTTTAACTCTTTCAGTAGTTTCAGCAACGAGGCTTTTTGCGCTGCTGTTCGTGTGTCCTTTGCGGGAAGTTTTTCGTAAGGGACATTCGGGATGTTCTCAAGTCCACCAACGTAACACACTCCTATACTGTGCTGGTTATGTCCTGTGCAATGCGCTCCGCTTATATTGACGTCTCTTCCGTCATGTATCGAACCGTCACGGTATATCACATAGTGATACCCAATATCGGAGAAACCTCTGCGGAGGTGTCCTTGACGGATAGAGTCAACTGTTACGTCTTGTCCCTCGGGAGTGGCTGTGCAATGCACAATAATCTCATTGATTACGCGCTTTGATTTCTTAACAATGGATTTGTCCGGCAACACAGCCCATGTCTGTGAGCCGACTATACCGTCAACGGTCAATCCATATTTACGCTGTAGTTCTTTGACTGCTTCCTCCGTGAGGTTGCCAAAGATACCATCTTCGTAAAGATGCAAGGCACGTTGCAATGTCTTTACATCTTCGCACCTGCTACCTTTCTTTAATATCCTCATTGCTTTGCTGCTTTTTATAATTATCAAACTCGGCAAGCAACTGGCGTGCTGCCTCAACCTGTTCCTCTGTAACACGACCGCCATTCTTCAACTCATCAAGCGTAACGTCAAAGTGTCTTGCCGTCTTGTCAATCATAATCTTTTGAAGCATCTTCCAAAAGCGGCTGTCCTCAGCACTCCTGCAACTGCTCTCGTTCTCAAAGATGCTCCACGCCTGCTCAAAGCATATCACACCGGTAACAATGTATGACAACGGTATGTTGACATGAACAAACACCCTGTGCTCCACCATGAACGCCAGGACAATCAGCCACAATCGCTTGGGTATCGTCGAGCGTATAACCTTCCCGAAGGCAAAACTGGTGAACTTCGCCTCCTTGCGCATGGTCTTGTCGGGGTACTTGGAGTGTACTCGCTTGTTTAACTGGTATGCCGTCCATGCGTCATACACGATGAAGATAATCGCCACGATGATAAGTGGGAATGCAGGATGGAACTCGCCGACAAACCAGCCGAGGCCTCCACCTATGGCGCCAAATATAACTTTCCAGTTCATTGCTTTACTTTTTCACTGCAAAAGTAACCTCTTTGAACCGCAACAGATTGTTATCTTTTGAGTGGGAAAGGAAAAGCCGCAGGCTAATCAAACCTGCGGCTCTCAAAAAACAATCATATCGTATCAACCATGAGTTGCGTAGTTGAAGAAAAAACTGCCGAACAACCGGATGCTCATATAGTAAAGCAAGGCTATCAGCGTAAACCAAACAATGCTGTAGGGATTTTTGCTCTTGCGAATAGTCAGTTTCTCCATGTTCACGAACAGATTGCGGTCGGCTTCCTTGCGGTCCGCCTCTGTGCCTCCCTTGTCGTAATCATCATCATGCACGGTACAGGCTGCGAGAAACTTCTCGGCGTATGGGGGCTTGATATATTTCAGCACACCTTTGGAACAACCACAACCGTTACTCATAAGGCGACATATCTAAACCGTCCTTTTCTGACCAGCCGGCATTGAGGCACTCGTTGATATAGGCCACTGCCGACACATAGAAGTTTGTGAAGTCTTCCATGTCCTCAAAAGTGTGATAAACAGGATTACCCTCTGCATCCTCTCCGAGTTTGAACTTAATCGGCAGCATCTTGCCGCCGCTCTGCGCGTTGAGGTCGTAGGCGGCCTTGAAGTTGGTTTGGTTCTCCGCACTCAGCCAAACGTTGATGCCGTTCCACACGAAGCCGCCAAGTATCTTCGCGTCGGTGTTCGCGTTAATTTGGTCGAGGATAATCTGCCTCACCTCGTGAACGCCAGGCCTGTGGTCCAGAGTAAGACGGTAGTTGTATCCCACACCATCGTCTTCACCGTAGCCGTAGAATATCTCCCAGCGCTTGCGGCCAGTCTGCTGTATGCCGTCCATGCGTCCTGCTGCACCATAAATCTTTTCCATGACGCAAAGATACACATTATCGTATCAGACGGAGTGTTATCTTTTGTGTGGCAAGTTCTGTCGCTGTCTCAAAGGGGAAGCCGTTACCCGCACTCGCGTTGCCGCATGCGGCAACGGCCTCCCCCACTCGCCTACTCAACGAACTCGCATTCGCCTCTGAAGGCAAGACGCGAGCCGTAGTAGGCAGCCGAGAACGAAACATCTTTACCAACGAAGACGCGCACGAAGCCGTTACCCATAAGAGCGTATTCGCCGGAGCGAAACACACATCTGGCGGCGGCGGCTTCGTAACTATGCGCATCAGCATAGTATGTGTTTATCCTCTCGTTGATTACGCACTTGCTCGGTATTACATCGCAGAAACGTCCGTGCCTCACGCGGCAAATCTCTTGGCCGCCGCTGTCGGTGATACCCTGCACGGCGCGCTCCGTACCGTCTGCCATGCGGATGCGCCATACTTCATCAACAACACTGCCACTCGGAACTTGGCCCCTGTTCTTCTTGTAGGCGGCGAAACTCGGCACGTTCACGGCTACATTGTCCATCAACTCATATACGTTGCACCACCAGTCTTCCAGTCCAAGCGTGCGGGGACGGCCGCTTTCGGTCTCGTAGAGGGGCGAGCGGTTGGCTGCATCCGAGACACCTGTTCTCGCTCTTACTCCGCCGCCGTCCCCGTTTACGGCCTGTGAGTTCCTGCGCCCGTGAGTGGCCATCCACAGGTTCGCAATGTCCTTGTGCATTTCGTAGTCCACAAGCTGGTAGCCCTTGCCTCTGCACTGAACGAGGTTCTGGAAGTCCTTGCAGGTGAAGTTCAGCTTTGTGCCGACCGGGGGCAGGCCGTTGGTAACGTTGCCGTCGGCATCATAGCCCCAGCCGGCCCATGTGCTTGGCGTACCTGTACCACATATGGGGACAGCGCCACTGACGGAGCGCAGGCGGTTCAGGTTATCGACGCTGCCTTTATACACTCCTATCAGCTCAAGGTTATGCTCCACCCAGTCGGGCTCAATGGCTTCGATGGCACTGCTGTCAACGGCGATGCATTCCTGACCGTCCTGCCCCACGGGGGAGGTGAACACGAACCGGCACGAACCGGGAGGCACGGCGGCGAAGACGTATTCACCGGCGATGAAGTCGCTGTTGGCATTGGTGATGTGCGGGCACACAGTGCCTCTCACCTTGCCATCCGCGTCAAGGAACACGCCGCCCACGACATCGCTGCTGACACCGGGCCACCTTACCTGCCTCATGCCAACGACATCCAGCGCGTAGACATTGCTGGCACTGCTGGCAGTGAGGTCGCCAGCACCGAAAGCGTCGCCGGCGCTGAAACGGCTGGCAGGAACGCACGAGAAGGACTTCAGCAGGATTGTGCCGAGTGGCTTCCTGACAATATTCCTTGCCGTGCTGCGGGGAGCGGAGACCTCCGTGGAGAATGCCGTGTACTTCTTCTGGCGAATGTGGTCATTGATGCCCTTGTACCAGTAGTGGGGCAGGCAAAGGAATATGTCGTAGCCAAGGCCGTTGGCGTCGGTAAGGTCACAGGGCTTGCCGTTCTCCAGACGGTACATGTCGCCGTCGCTTATCTGCTCCAGGAGCATTCTGTTCGTGCTTTTATCGTAAGTACCCTTGCACACATGGAGCATCGACTGCAACCGGGCGATATGACCGCTTGGCACATAGCCGTCGCCAACACCGTCCTTGGTGCCGTTGTCAAGGTTGCGGATGGCTGCGTCGTAGCCGTTCTCCTCGTCGTCGTCAGTCTCTATCATCGTGTACTGCGCGTTGTAGAGAGTGAGATTCGGGAAGTAGGCTTGCAGGCTGGCAAAGGTTGATGCCTCAACGAGGTTGCTCAAAGTCCATGTGCCGTTCATGCCGTCGCACACATTGGCATGCTCACTGCCGATACCGCGAGTGCCAAGCCTCTGCATGGCCTCCAGCGTGCTGCTGTTGCCGGTCATGTCGCGGTTGTCGGTAGACACCTCGGCAAGACGCGCGCCACTGTTCACCACATCTGCAAGCAACTGCTGAGCGTCGATGCCGGGGCAGCCACTCAGCTGCACGCGCGTCACGTTCGTCAGACCATTGAAGGTGATGCCGCCGGCAGGGTAGCCAAGCCAGGGAAGGTTGACAAACGAAAGCTCCGTGATGCCTGATGGCAGTGTCAGCGTCCGAAGGGGTGAGGACTGCGCAGGGGTGAACGTGCGGAGCAAACTTCCATCCGCAAGCACTTTCCTCAATCGTGGGCATCCACTGGCGTTCAGAGTAAGCACCTTGCTGTTTCTGATGTCTATCTCTTCCAGGAACGGCATCTGCCCAAGGCTCAACGCGGAAAGGATGTCGTCGGTGTATGATGGAGTATAGGTCTCGCCGCCGATGATGAGACTTCTCAACAGGGTGCAGTCGCCAATTACCCAGTTGCTGTTCTTGGGCGTGCAGCCGCTCAAGTCGAGCTCGCTAAGCTTGTCTGCCCCGAAGATGTAGATGAGCTTGCCACCGACACCTGCCGCTGCCTCCGTGAAGGTGTGGCTCTCACCTGCCCGAAGATAGCACGAATACTTCGCGCTGCTGGTCGAGTCAACACCCATACCGAAGTAACCGTCCTGGGCGGCTCTTATCTTCACCGTGATAGCACCCATCACACGCGCTTGGAAGAAATGCTTGAACAGGTCGCCTGTCTGATAGTAACCGTCGCGGTAGGCAAAACGTTTGCGCTGGAACGCTGGCAGGCTTTCAAGACGCAAGCCGTGCAAGGCTGGGTAGTGGTTGTCCGCTGCCGTCGCTGTCTCGATGTACTTGCGCTGGCCGTCGAAACTGCTCACCACCTTTGGCCACTTCAGGATACGGTTGGTCATCCAGTAACGGTAACTGCCTGCCGCACTGAATATCTCCTGCCCCGTGGCGGTCTTGGCGGAGCGCATCGCGGAGGCGGTGTCATGCAGCGTCAGCATGGTGCCGGCATCATCTATCCATACGCCCTCGCCTTTTTCAAACAGGGCAAACGACTGACGGAACATCACGCCGTCCCAGCCTTGGTACAGGTGGCTGTTTGCACCGTCCATGTCCCAGGGAATGGTGAGATAGCAGTCGTTGTCGGCCTCGTCAACGCTGTCGCCGTCATACCAGTGGTTGAAGTAGCAGCGCATGTTGCCGTCGGTCTCCTTATAGACGGCTATCATCATGTTCTTGGCTCGCTGGTCAACGGTGGCCTTGTAGTCTGTTCCTACAATGTAGTGGTTTGTGCTGTAGGGGTTGAACAACTTGTGCATCTCACGCTGCCATTTCAGCAGACGGTTGGCTTTCGTTCCTGCTACAGTCTGACCGCCAAGCGTGATGGTCGTACTTGCACCGGCACCGTTGAAAATCTTTTCGCTGCCGTCGGGGTTCAGTGCGGCATTCTCCTCTTGGTTGTCCGTGAGGTTTTGGTTGCACTGCTGGCAGAACGACAGTTCTCTGAACAACTGGTAAGGAACTTTCTTGCCCTGTGCATACAAATCGTTCAAATCGTCGTCGTCGGGGTAACGGCTCTCGTAGTAAGTTGACCAGACTGGCACGTCGCCGTCGTCGGTGTGAAGTGTCTTCAACATATCATCGACGCTGTTCACACCCTGCTGCCAGCAGAACTCCTGGTACTGGCGGTACTCGTAGCACTCAACAGGGTTCAGAACCCTGCCGACAATCACCCATTTGCCGGTGCTGCTGTCGTAGGTCATGCTGCCTGTGGTGTCGCGCCATACACCACCGGTATATTTGTAATACTTGCCGTCGCTGCTGCGGTAAACCGTCGCCCAGTCGTAGTCCTTCACTGCATCCGCGACAATCTCCGCGCCGGTCTTGCCGGCATCCACAAATTCCGACACTGCGCCGGTCTCGGTCATGCTGCCTGTACCGTCGTTCTCAACGAAGCGGGTCTCAGGTCCGCAGAACTCACTAATCATATACAGCGTTCCGGGGATGAGAGTCGGTGTGTTGCTCAACACGGTTGCCTTGTATGCGTCAATGTCTGTGCCGCGCGGCGTTACTATCTCCTTGAAGTCGCCGTAGTTCACACAGCCCTTGTTGTAGCCCGGCACGTCCTCAAAACCGAAGAAGTGGGGGTTGCCCTTGTCGGCGTTGAAGTTGGCTTTGCTGTGGAAGTAGGCGTTCTCGGGAAGGGTGGCGGCTTCCGCTCCCTTGGCCTGGCCGATGCGGTAATCGGTGCGGAACAATGCGCAGGTGATACCATCAATAGACGTGTGCAACTCCTCGCTGCTGTCGCTGTTGAAGTTCTGCGCAGGGGTCTTGTACTTACTGCCCAACGCCAGCTGCACATCGTTCATCTGCTCCATCAGCGCACAGTTGTTTGCACCGGCGCTGTCGGAGTAGTCCACCTTGATGGTGATGGTCTGTATTGGGGTGCTGCCGTCCTTGATGCGTATCTTCTTCTTGGCAGCAAGGCGTACTGCATCATCATACTTGGCAAGAATGCCCTCCTCGCCATTATACATGCGGCTCACATCGTCGCGCGTGTGGAGCATCGTGATGCCCTTGGACTTCTTCACCTTGCCTTTCTTGTTCTTGATGGCATAGGCGAGCGTGGACGTGCCTTGGTTGGTCACGGGGATGGCCTTGATCACGCAGTCCGCCCAGGGCCGGTCGGGGAAGTACAGATACCAGTCCATCAGAACGGACGTTTTCTTGTCCTTGATATTCTCGATGTAATCGGGATAGTATATCTCACTGTCCGTTACGGCTGCACCGTCCTTGCTCAGATTGGCATCAGAAGTACGGGTCTCAACACACACCATCACGCCACGGTCAATCAACTTCTGCATGTCGGGGCGAGGCTTCGTCACACCCTCTGCCGTTACGTCTGCCATCACTTGGTTCTGCTCATACTCCGTGAGCATCGCCTGTGTGTCGGTCAGGTTCACTATGTAGTTGTTGAATGCCTGTATGAAGTCATAGTAGGTATTCCAGCGCACTATCTCATACAGATAAAGGTCGGCATCACTGCCGTCAAAGTGGATGGTGTCGCCAAATACTGGGAATGCGTTGCTGGTGTCAATGGGAACACAAGCAGCCATGTCACCGTTCTGGAATACCTTGCAAAGCATCACACCGCTGTATGGTGCGCGTGACTGTGGCTCTATCACGATGTCAAAACGGTACACCACATCGTCAAGATATGAGGTGGCGGCTGTCGTATGCACGTTGGCAAGCGACTCGTCGCTCTCGCCGTTCACCGTGACGATGAACTTCTCGCCAGTAAGAACGAAGCCAAGACGCTCACCCATACATTTAATGATGCGGGCATTGCGCTTTGCAATGTTCCTTACCTTGAATGTCAGCGAGAGCGCAAGACCGTTGGTTGGTATCGACGGGCTGGCAAAAGGCTGGTCGCTGCACTCGGCGGTGACGTTCTCCGCAACACGGAGCGACATGCGCCCACCGGACTGACCAGTGCCAAAGGTGTCAGGCACAAAGCCGTTGGTGGAGTAGTTGGAGCCCTTTACGTTGATGCTCACCTCGCTGCCGTCGGTGGCAGTGGTCCTTATGCTCTTGTCGGTGTCGGTGTTGCTCCTGCCTGAAAGGCTTATCTTGTACAGCGCACCCTCGGTCTCGGCTATGTCAAGCAGTGAGCCGCTAACGGTCACCTCGCGCTTCTCTGCGAGTGACACGCTGCCACAGATAGCGTCAAACACGAGGTTGTCGCCCTGCGAGTAGCCAACGATGCGCTTCTCCAGCGTGTAGTACTGGTTACGGTACATCACGCGCTCGGCGAGGGTCTCGCTCGCGCTGGTGGTCTTGTTGGTAACAGTTACTCGCACGGTGGGGGTTTGCGTGCTGCGCTGATAACAGGCAAGGTCTATCTTCAAGGCCTCAAAGAGTTTCACGCCGCCACTGGTATCATCGCTCCAGCGTGCCACGACAATGGGCTTGTCGTAATCGGCAACGCTCTCACGCTGCTCAATCACCATCACTGCGGTGTGCAGCACATTGCCTTTCGTACCGCTGGCCACGTCAGTGCCTTGTATGCGGATGGGGTACGCGCCGTGTCCCAGGCCTGTCGGGTCGATGCTCACGTTGTGGGGGTAGGTGTCGCGTATCACGCTCTCCTGTATCACTTCCCAGCGACCGTCCTTGTACATCTCAACCTTTGTATTGATACCAAGCGCGGAAGCGTTGTTCGGGAAACGGTACATCGGGATGCTGGTCTTACGGCCGCCAACCTGCAACGATGTCTCCCTCGTGTAGTTCAGCGTCTGAACGCTCTCGCACGTCACGTCAACGGCGATTATGCTGATGTTCTTCGTCGCCGTGTTGCCACCGTCATCGGTAATCACGGCCTGCAATGGCAATTCACCCGCAGACTGACACAAGCCGCTCAAGTCAAACTCAAAGGAGTAGTCTTGCAGCGTGGCGCTCGATGCCTTTCTCGGGCTGAAGAAAGCAACGGTGTTCTTTGTCGTGCGGTTCACGAAGTTCACACTCATGATGCTGTTCGCACTCTCCTGGCTACCTGCTTTGGTAACTGACATGATGGCTGCTTTCACGATGAACTCACCACCTGCCTTGCCGTAGAAAGGGTTGTCCCTGAACGCTGCGGCTATGGTGGTGCCGGTGACGGAGCCACCGCTGCCAGTGCCTACATTGAACTGAACCTCGTCGCCCACGTCGTCGCCATCTGCATTGACAAGCTTCAGCTTCACTACGCCATCGGTATCGGTGTCCGCAACTATTCCTGACGGTACATGGGTGTATGCGCCACCGGTGGAAAGCGCGTCCTTGCCGTCCTTCTTCGGTTCGTCGCTGGTCTCCACCTTTGAGCCGCCGCCAAAGTCTTTCCACAAACCAATCTCACTGAAACCAGTCACCTCACCTTGGAACTGCTTGGTCTCCATCTCGTTCTCGGCAGTGCGGTAACTGATGATAAGTCCTTTCTTCGCGTAGGTCACGCCCGTCTCTCTCTGATAGTCTATCAGCCGCGTTACGGCTGTTGCAAGCGTATAGAACTCTCCGGCTACGGGCGCGCCTATCAAATCGTCAATGATGATATATGGCTCACTTCCTGCCGCGAGACTGCTAAAGTCTTTCCAGTTGTCAGTGTTGTACCAGTTCACTTCCGTTACAGCCTTGCCGATATACTGGTAGGTCTTCCAAATTCCTGCACCAACCTCGAAACTGATGATAAGACCTGTTACGGCTTTCTTGGACTTCCAGGCGGCATGAACTGCGCTCTTGGCTGTATTCTCGGTGTCACACAGTACATAGTAACCGCTGATGGGTACTTCGTTGGTGGCATTGAAGATGCTGCTCACCGACGAGCCGCCAAACTGCTCAAGAGTGCCGGAAACGGCGTCATACATGTAAAGGTCAACACCAAACATGTACAGCTTCTCACGATGGGGGATATCACCGTCCATGTACTTTTCGAAGCCACTCCACATACTGTAGTAACGCGTGCCCTGACGCAACAGGAAACAGCGTTGGCTCTCGCTGAACAAGACATCCGTGGGGAGGAACTCGCCATACAGGCTTCGCGGCTCAATGGCTACATCGCCACGGACGAAGCCGCCGAACATAACGGGATGGTGCGAGTTGTTGTCTGACACGAGGGCTTCAAGACCCGACTCGGCATCCGACAGGCGCGAGCCAAGACCGGAAACGGTATCCGAAAGACTGGCGATGCCAGACGCGTTCTTGCTGATATTATCCGCGTTCTTGCTGATGTTGTCCGCGTTCTTGCCGATGTTGTCCGCGTTCTTGCTGATGTTGTCCGCGTTCTTGCTGATGTTGTCAGCATTCTTGCTGATGTTGTCAGCATTCTTGCTGATGCCAGCCGCATTCTTGCTGATGTTGTCCGCGTTCTTGCTTATCCCGCCCTTGTTGCTCTCGATGTTGGCACTGTTGGCACTGACCGCGGCCTTCACCGCGTTGATGTCATCCTGCAACTGCGAGACGGCCTCGGTGTAGGTGCCCATGTCAACAGTCAAATCGACAGTACCGCCAGTGGCTACCCAGTCACCGCCCTTGCCAATATATGCGGCAAATGGCGTCGATGAGCCAACACAGGCCATCCAGCCGTCATGGGGATTGGGGTATGCCTCGCGCAATTCACGGACAGTGAGGAAAACACCCTTGTTGACACCCTTTATGTTGGCCGCCTCAAGCCATCCGTCTACTTTCAGATTGTGACCTATGGTGGCACTTCCGGATACATCCAACTTGCCGCCCATCGCGACATTGCGACCTACCGAAACGTCACCGTCTATATGTGTTGTCTTGATTGAACTCATATCTTTTTACTTTAAAAATGTTTGTGCCATTTCGGAAAGGTTATTACCTTTGTCAACCTCCCCGCACGTTACAAGTGTTAAACCGGCCGCAGTATAAACCACGGCGTCGTAGCATCGCTCGCTTATATCTACACCGCCGTCTTCATCCACCTTTGGATAGGGTATGTATATCGCACGGCTTACCTTCGCGTCTGTGCTCTTGCAGGAGTAGAACTCCAGCACCCTGCCCTCGGGACGGATGGCAATGGCGCACACCGGACGCTGAGACGTGCCGCGTATGCCCTTGACGCGGCTGCGCTGCTTCTCATACTCCTCATCGTCGGTGCTGATGGCTTGATACACGGCCCGCTCCCAGTCGTCCATTTCAAAAACGACAAGGCGCATGAAGTCCGGGGGCAGCAACACCCAGCCGCTTTCCAACTCGCGCCAATAGACAGCATCACCGAAGTTGTGACCTGACTCCAACAGATAGTTGGGAGCAGACATGTGGACACGCTGAACGGCTTCAAGTATCTTGCTCTTGATAATCTCGTCGAGCGAAAGGGTGTCAATGTCACCACTCTCCAAAAGCGCGTCGCTCATCATGTTCTGGTCTATACAGATGCGGACGTCCTGCATTATCTTGTCAAGTTGGTATATCATAATAATAACTTTTGGCGGTGAAATGTCGTGCAAGCGAGAGCAGAACGGAACTTGTTCCAGTTATGCCGAGCGCAGCCGACATTGCGCTGTTAAGCGAATACAAATTCTACTCCGCACTCCTTGCAAGCGGCTTCAAAAGCGGTCTTGGTGCGGAGACTGGTTGCTGTATAGTTCTTCTCGGCGAAATGTTCTTTGAGGTATTCAATAGCCTCATTCTTGTCGGCTACCTTAATCTTGCCTCCGTCTGCATCCTCACCATCACCCTGCAACGTCTCGTCCTGTGTCTCGTCAATTGGCTGCACTTTCTCGGCAGGAGTTTCGGGAACTGGTGTAGTGGGTGTTACAGGTTCTTTCACAACAGGGGCAGGAGTTTCGGGAACTGGTGCTGGCTTTGGAACTGGTGCTGGCTTTGGAACTGCCATTCGTGGATGTTCACCGGCTACATCTTGTGACATAACCAAAATAATGAAACCACTCTTGTATTCCTTTGAGTGCTCAATGACGAACTGGACGATAGGGTCTTTTGTCATAAAGTAAGCAGGTTGTGCTCCGCTGGGAGAGGCTGTACCGCCAACAAACGACGCAGAAACTTCTATGCTCCCTGCTTTTAATTTCCCGTGCCATTCTGTCAGACCGGGAACTCCGTAAGTCTTTACTTTCATATTATTTTTATTTAATTGTTTGAAAAGAAAAAAGGGACGGACGGCATAATGTCGCGTCCGTCCCTACGGTTAACGTCTTTATCCGATGGTTTTACTCTGCGGAGATTGCACCATAGAACTTCTTCCAGCCTCCCTTGTTGCTGTTGTCGGTGGCTGAATACTTGTAGGCTTCACCTGCATCAACGGTTACAGTCTGTACAACAGTGTTACCGTCTTTCACTTCCAGCGTCAAAGCGTTAGCAAAGACGTAGATAATGCCGTCAACGAGGTCTGCGCTGGTTGGAGCGGTTTCACTACCCCAAAGACGGAACTCGTCAGCGTTTGGAGCGGTGTCGTCATCGTCGTCGTCACCATCCACCCATACGTGGCAGTTACCCTTCAAGCCGAGAGCATCGCTCACAAGAACGCCATTACGTGTAGCCTCCTCACCAAGCACTTCCTCTGTGTAATTGGACTCACCACTACGGACATAATGCACGAGACGGTCTTCTCCAATGATGATGCCACTGTTCTGATAACCACAATCGTTCAGCGTTTCCTCAATCTTAATCTGTAGGTCGCCAAACAGCGTGTGCAAACGAGTTACAACCCAACCAAGTGTTTCATTCTTGTAAGGCTCCATGGTAACCTCGGGGTGACCGCTCCAGTCAGTCAACTGTAAGGATAAACCAAGGTTCTCGCCAACGAGCCACAGACCACTCTTAGGCTTGTCGGCTCCACCATAATACATCTTAACCAGTGCAAAGATGTCTTCGGCAGTCCACTTGCCACGATGCTTGAGCTCACGCTTCACCTGCCAACGAACACCATTGGTGGTGTAGTCCCACTGGTCGTCGCCCATGCTCGAACGAACAAGCATCTTATTCTGCTGGGAGATAAGCAGGGTGCGGTTACCTGCAGACTTGAACTCGCGCAGTTGAGCCTCAGCCTTGATAGCCTCATCGTAGGGTATCTCCATGTTTTGGGTGGCAAGATACTTGGAAACGATATTGGTCATACCACGCTTCTGCAGGTAAAGGTCGTCGGGAACAGGGATGATTGTGTTGGGGTCAACCCATTTCTGTGTCTCATAAAGCGCATTGGCCATGCGCACCAACTTCGTTCCTGCTACAATTACATTGGTGTTGTTCGAAGCAGGGCTTGAACTGGTGGGGAGACTTCCGTACTGGTCTGTAACAGCTTGCTTCACACCGTTAGTGGCTACACAGGTGATGGTGTCGTCGTTGTTGACGCTCTTAACAAAAAGTTGGAGAGGGCGGCGTGTTTTCACGTTTCCAGTACCAACGACATAATCGTAGCCCTTTACACCCTTTACCATAAGAGTGTCATACGCGCGAACCTTACCTTTATCAGCATTGACCAGCGTGATAATGTTTCCATTGACACCTGCCACTGTGACAATCGGTGTACCTTGGTCAATAGCATAGTGCTTAACCTCCATGCTATTCACATTAACGCGTTTAGCCATCAGCATTAACTGCATCAGCGCGTTCTTATCGCGTTCAAACAAGAATATTCGCTTGTCAACTTCGGGCAAGACAAGTTCGCCCATGCCTCCCGATGCGTTCTGAACGCCGGACACGGTAGTAGGTGCGCCGCCTAATTGGGTCTGAAGACCTGCGGAACCTGCACCCATCGTTGGGTTCACAGTCTCTGGAGTGTTTGCACTGCCAGTATTCTGTGTCTGAGTGGTCGTTACCTCTTCCATTTCTTCAAATTTTTAAGTTGTTAATAATAAATTCTTTCAACCAATATCTTTTTTGACAAGGCTCTTATTTCCTGTTGACTTTCCTGCTTCTTTAATAATGCTGACTGTAGTACAACAGCCGCCAAGATGCGTTCTTAATCCTGCAGTCCCTTTGGATGGGACAACCTCTTTTGGCTGAGGAAATTCTACACTAATACTCATGCTACACTATTTTGCTGCATCTGCATAGTCAAAAATATTCAGTGCTTTTTTGCCTTGTCGAGTTGGAGCGTTGTTGCTTCCTGAAAGGTTGGGCTGACCGTCGCCTTTGGCAGGCTTGCGCAGCTGCTCTTCTATCTTAGAGTTGCGTCCCGCAACCGTTCCCTCCGAACGTGCGTTACGCACATCCGCATCGTGGTTCACGGCATTCAGTGCCATGTCGATGGTCTCGGCGGTGAACTTACCTACAATGGCTTCGTTGGCAATCTTCATCACCAAGTCCATTGCCGCGTCGATCGTATCGTCGCCAAGATGACGCTCCTGCTGGAACTTTTCCAATGTATTCAAACTCTCTGCGAGGTTCTTCTGATACTCATCTTCAAGTTCTTTTTCCTTGGCTACACGCGCGAGGTAGGCTTCGTTGGCTTTGGCAAACTCGTCCATCTTCTCTTCGTTGTTCACGAGTTCTTCCAGACCGTCCTTGCCAAACTGACGGATGAAAGCTGTCATTGGGTGCTCACCCTTTCGCCAGCTCGTAAGGAAGTGAGCACTGCGTGGGTCAGCAGCAAACATGTCGCTTATTTCTTTTTCACGGCCTTTGTACTGCTCCAGTTGGTTGTCGTAGTCCGCATAGTCATCGTCAATCTGGCCAAACAATGCCTCATCGTCCGCAAATTCACGGTCGGGATATTTCTTTTTCAAGCGCTCGCCGAACTGCTCACGTCTGCTCTTCGGCGGCGTTGGGGTCTGATTTTCAGCCATAGTCGTTATATTTATGAGATTTCTCGATTATTCTGAGGCAAAATTACACATCAATAATGTGTCTTAATTGTTATCTTTTGTGTTATAACTCGAAAAAAATACTTACCTTTGCAACAATAGGGTGTATTGGTTTAACTTATCCTGTAGGCGGATGGCAAGTGAAATGCCGCGCAGGCCGGCCGGATACAAAACAAAACTCGATTGGACTATGCTGAGGCGTAGTACGATATTGCATAATATGTTATGAAGTACCGTGGATGTATCCTTGAGTTCACTGATGAAAGGAACAAAGAATTGATGAGGGCGTTCCGTGAGGCAATTTCTAAAAGCGATTTCATCGACATCGCAAAAATTTCCGAAGCCATGGTGAATATGCCATGCTCGCGCTTCTGGATTTCAGAGGAGAGGGCAATGGTTGTTGTCGCCGCACTCATAAAAGGGAAGCCGGTACTTAAAACCATGAGACCAACCAAGCGGGAAATGTTTACGGAGATATACAAACGCGTGGTTGCTTTGCAGAAACAGTGTCCTGATGCAACTGTATTTGAACTGGTAATGAAAGTGGTCAATTCTCCCGCACCAAAGTTCTACATGCGACCTCGCTGTGCAATGGAAATTATATACAAGATCAAGAAAGGCTTCTACGAGAAACGCTACAGACGATATTAGCCGATGGTCGCAGCAGATACGGGCCTGTGCACAAGACTGGCGTTGATATTGTTCACACGCTTCACTATACGGGGAAGCTCCATTTCATGATAGCAAACCTGCATGCCAATGGCGCGTGTCATTAGGCGGTCGTCGTGATAACCCTCCATAGCCTCAAACACATTGTTCTCTGTCTCAACGTAGGTGAGGTATTCATCAAGACAGGCTGCCTCCCTCTCGATATACAGACGTTCCCTTATAACCACTTTGAGGTTATAGATAACAACTTTCTTCGTCAATGGGTTGGTATGGTAGCCGTACTTCCTGGGCAGTCCCTGCCTTATGTCTTCCGCACTCTGCTTCCGGGCATACAGTTGTCTGCCGTAAACCTCATGGATGAGTGTTAAGATGTACTCTGCCTCGCCTTTGGTGTTGTTGGTTTCAAGAGTGTTGCTCTCAATCACCAACAGCGCATTGTTGTAATAGGCGGCTACCTGCGTGGCTTTCCATGCTAATTTGTCCATGTCGATGTGGCCGTGCCATTCTGCTGCGACAACAGGAGGCTCGCCGTCAATCATGAACAGGCGGTCTATAACGAGTATGTCCGCAAAGTCGGCATTCTTGGTGTGTCCCTTGCATACATCAACTACTACTAAATATCTGTCTGTTACTTCTTCGATGTCGCTTCTCTCAACATCATGCCACATAAACAGCCTGCCGTCTGCCTCTTTCCTGAAACGCAAGCACTCAATCGCTTTCTCGCCCTCGTCAGCACTTCCGTATATCTCGCCAATCCAGCGAGGGGCGCGGCAAGCACCTCTGAACTGCTCCACGTCCTCACTGCTGAATACCTTGCGTCCCGAATAGGTAAATGCCTCAATGTCGTCAGATGGGTACTCCGATGCCATGTCGCCATGATTGGTGTACTTGCTACGCTCGGACACATACCAGTGGATGGCTTCAAGCGTTGCACCTTTCTCCCACAACCGCCAAAGGTATGTACCTGGTTCTTCACGGTCTGACTTGATTTCTTCATTCCGTCTGTTGGCAAACAGTTTCTTGGCAAACTCGTACTTTTCTGCTTCATTCTCAAATGGCAGTTCATACTGTTCAATCTCAAACCATGCAACAAACATCGCCTCAAATTGCGATAGTCCTTTCTTCGCTGCCAAGTATTCTTTGTGGAAGAAGTTGCCAACGCCGTTTGGTGTTGACTCATACACAATCATAGTGTATGGACGTAGCAGAATACCCGAACAAGCACTTCGCACAATGTCCTCTGGCTTCTTGCCGTCTGTCTCTTTCCACAAAGCAACCTCCGAAAGGTGAACAAGGTTATAGTCACCACCACGGCAGGAGTTCGGGCGTTCGGCAGTACCAATTTTGATTTTGCAGTTTCGTTGTGGTACTCTGAATATGTTGCCCGACTTGCCGACACCAACCATCTTTGGCTCGTTTGGCGCATAAGCATCACCAAGTTCATGTAGCATTTCAACTGGGTACGACTTAATCATACGGTCGAACATGTCCTTGATTTCATCGGAACCAGTACCTTGATGGGCAATAATGAGAGAGTTCAGACCTACCTCGTGAACAAGTTGGAGCCATGCCATGTATATCTGAATGGCGGTTGAACCTCCCCACTGACGTGCTTTAAGAAGTATCAGGCGGATGGGCTTTCCCGCCTTACGCATTTTCTCCAACCGGTTGATTAACCTGCGCTGGGGCCTGTTCAGTCTGAAAAGAACGTCTGTTCCACCACCCTTGCGCTTGATGTAGGCAAACATCGCTGCCCAAAAGGGATAGTCATATTTCTCCCTAATCCTTATGAACTGCTCCGCAACTTTATCACGGGCCCCTTCCGTAACAGGCAACTGCAAATCATTGCTGATAAAAGCATCGACACTGCCCGCCTTTGACAAGGACTTGACAAATGGCTCATCCATCATTTCCACTGGCAGGTACTGCGTGGGGATAGGATAATCAGAAACAGTAAAGGCAACACGCTGTCCGATGCTGCCCTCACCAGTTATAGGATTGAACGGCGCAAATACTATTGCGCGTCTGCGCTCGTTCTCCTGTAGTATCTTACTGATAGTAATGTCGATAGTTTCTTTCACAGAACAAAATTGCTATGATGACATACCCATAGTTCTTTGTAATAGCTTCATTGTCTCCGGGTTCACATCCTGCTGTGCCTGCTGCATGAGCTCGGGGGAAATCTCATCCGGCATCTGACCTTGTTCCATCTGCTCCCTCTGACTGCGTATGCTTTGCAGTAGCGCGTCCGCAAACGGGAAGTTCCCAGACTGCAGCATCTGTTCAAGGCTGATGGCTTGCTTCTCAAACAACTGCATGAGGAAGTCGTTGGCCATCGCGCGGTATGCCGGCGTTGCCTGGCTCGGCACGACGCTGATGTCCATTTCAACATCACGAAGCTTCATAGGGTCATAGACAACATGCACACCAGCACGGCCGGCAATGTTCACCGTGCGCTTCTGGTCATAGAACTGCTGAATGTTCTTAACGTCCTTGTAGGCCGCGTCACGCACAAACTCTTGGAAACTGTCGAGCAAGTCGAGCAACGATGTCGTGGCGTTCTGAGTCTGCTGGTTGTAGAGAGCCGCACTCATACCGGCATAGCCGGGCTTGCCCTGAAGCGCGCCGTTAACACCGCTGATGTCCTCAAAGAACTTCAGCATCAGGTTCAGCATCTCATGCACACCGATGTTCGTGGAGTTGTTGGCAACCTGCTGAGGCACTGCGCCAGTCTTGCCGGGAGTATATACCACAACACCGTTGAACTTCGCCCACGTGTCGGCAAATTCCTCGGGGGTGACACCTTTCGGGATGCACTCGTCGGGAATGAGCAGCACACCTTTCGCACTGGCTCTGATAACCCAGTCGTTAAGCGTTATAAGGCGGTTGGTGTATCGCTGCTGGTCTATCACGTCGGCAACGAAACTGTGTATCTCTCCGTCGATGAATGGGTACGCCTTGAAAACATATGGGTGTCCCTTATGCTCGTAAGGGGTCTCGCCCTCGGCCAGGATGTCGCCCAGTGGAGAAAGATAATAGAAGTACCAGTAACTATCCATAAACCACTCTGCCTTGATGAACGGAATTTCCTCGTATGGGATGCCGGCACTCTCCGCCTGTGCCAGTCGCCTCATGTTCTCGGCTTCCACCATCGTACCGTAGTCCTCAACGTCAATCTTGAAGATTTCACCGCTGTTGTAGTCGTGGCAGCGGTAGCGAGGCTTGCTTTCCTTGCGCCACACCTCGATGACACGGCAACGGCTCTCGTCCCGCGGAGTGAGGAAGTCGGTGTTTATACAGTCGCGCGCGTAGCCGAACTCCTCCCATGCGTGAGTGCTTGCCCCCTTGTCGCGCGCCTGACGGTATATCTCCGCAAGACTGGCATAATCCTCGGGCGACTTGGCAAACTGCTCGCAAAGCTGATCAAAGCTTATGTCGTGTATCTCACCGACAAAAGAGCAGTCCCACATGCGCAAGTCACGCATGTTGTTATCGATGAAGAAATTGTTGGGCTGGACATAGTCCGTCCAGCACTCCATCTTGTCATTGCGCCAGCCGTACCACTTGCGGTGTACAACCATGCCGCTGATAAGGTATTCCTCCATCGTGCGCGCATAGAGCTCCGTCATGCGGTTCAACTGCATGTTGTACTGCAACACCGTACTCATCGTCTCGGCCTGCTGCTGCTCGTCGCGGTCGCGGGCGACACATGTCGGCTCGGTGGCCTGGCTGCGGTACACACCTATCACGTTGCGCACGAGCCTGCGGATGAGGTTCGTCTTCAAGGGTATGTTGCCCTGCGACATGATGTATTGCTCCTCGGTCATCTTCCTGCCGCCCACACATACGATGTCACCCCACTGGTCGCCGTAGTTGTAACGCTTGTTCCGCTCCCTGTCCTTGCGGAAGCGGTACATGGCGTTGTAATAGTTCTGTGCCTCCATGAGGATGGACTGCGCACGCGCACGGTCGCCATGACACATCAGACGGCTGCGCTTCACGCTGTCGGCCTCATCGTTCTCGTTAGGAACAAGCACCTTGCTCAATCTATGTAGTACTATCTCCATTGTGGTATCTTTTATTGGTGTCGGTGGCAAAGTTACTCACAACCGGCACCTTTTCACTTTTATCTATTGGGGCGCATGCTTATTCCAAGTTCCTCCATCTTTTCCCTGCGCAAAGCACGAAGTTCCTCCATAATGCTATTACGGTCTTCGTCAGTATCTGCTTCCGTCAAGTCTTTCTTAACTTCGGTAATCTCTCGTCTTGCACGGTCTATTGACTTGGAACGCTCGATGTCTCCAGCCTCTTTTGACTTTTTAAGTTCTACTTGAAGCAAGACATCTTCAGCCAAGTCAACATAACTGCGCATCTGAAGATAAACTTCACCGTATGCGTCACCCGGGCTTCCGTAGCCATCAGTGCCACCTAAACGCCTTGCAATGCGGGAGCCGGCTGACTTCTGCGTCCGTCCTCCTGCATTGAACTCGCGTTCAAGCATGGCATCAATGTTTCTGTCAATGTCGGGATGCTTGTCGTCTTCAACGGCGTGCATCAAATCTACCATTTCTCTGCGCAAGGCATTTTCCTCGCCATCTATATCACTCAGCATGGTTTCGCTTGCACCATCCTTTGCCTCATGCAGGGCTTTCAAAATAGGCTGATAATTATCAAACACATCATACAACAGATAGTCCTCGCTCGCTTGCAGCCGCTCTAATCTTCGCTGGTAACGTTCATCACCTGCAGACGCGGCATCGGAATAATTCTTCAAGAGACGCTTGGTTTCATCGTAGCCATCTTTATATTTGAAGTACTCGTTAATAAGTTTCCTGTTTGCCGTGCGCTCGTCTCCTGTTTTGATGAGCCCGTTTGCTATGAGCATATTGCGCCAGTCGAACTCACGGGAACCGATAACGGTCTCACCCATCTTGACCAACTTGTCTGCCGTAGTGAAAGCTCCGCCAAACATTCCGCCCAACAGGTATTCCAACTTTGCTGGGTTGATGTCAAGAAAGCCTTTCTTGTAGTCGTCGCCTCCGCTTATCTCGTTGAGCCACTTTGCGCCGCTGACAAGATAGGTGTTCGCGTTCTTGTATGCTTTCTGCCATTCGGGGGCGTCCTTGTTCCAAGGAGTATCTTTATATATTGGCATACCAGACCATGATTTATTTATGAAGTAGGCCTCAACGAGTGGTTTTACCGCGCTTGGTATAAACGGATTGACACCACCGCCTCCTTCAAGTACGTCGAGAGGGAGCATCTGGCTTACCTGGCTAACCAAATGGAAAGCCAGTTCTCCGTCGCTATACCTTTCATTGCCGGTGATAACACCTGTCGCAAGTTCACCAAGACCATACAAAGCGCGGAACTCTATTGGCAATGGTATGGAAATCCATTGGTCGCCGGCATTGAGCAAGATGTTACTCCTGCGGACATACTCGGGAAGATTGTAGTAAGCGTCCTTGTCATCGTCGTCACCACCTCCCATAGCCTGCGCAAGCATGGGGACGATTGCGCCAAGCAAGAACATGCTTGCTGCTCCTGCTGTGAACTTGACAGGATGTCGCTTTGCTGCTCTTGCAAAGTTTGTCGTTCCCTGCACACCGGCATTCCAGAATACATAAAGTAAACGGCCACCGCCACCGATATATGCTCCCATTTTGCCAAGTGCCGTTTGACCGGTGGCGTTGACCATCTTGCCGCCGCTGCCTTTCTTGTTGAAGTTCACGCTCACTTCTTTTGCATCATGGATGCTGCGTTCCATGGAACGCCCCATTTCTCTTGATGTAATGAAAGCGGCAAACCTCGCACAGTTCTCCGCGCTGCGGTTCAGCAGGTCGAGTTGCATGTTTACCGCGTGCCATGCCAGGCGGCCTTTGCTTGCCTGACGTTTCAACTCTGCTGCAATATCGCGTTTCTTGCCCTCGATGTCTTTAACATTGGTGTAGCCCGTCTCACCGCCATTCAGCATGAACTGCTTAAACAGACGTTCGATATAGTCGCCATCATCGAGCGTCCCACGTTCCCACTTGGAGAGCAACATGCGTAGGCGGGCCGGATTTACACGGCCGAAGTTCCAATGGAAACGCAATGCGTACCTCGGACTTTCCTTAACCCATGTCATGCAGTTTGAATAGAGCATATCACGGAAGAAGTTTCTTGCCACGAAATCGGGATTGCGTGTGGTGTAGAAAGCACTGAGGTTTCTGTTCAGCCATTCTGCGCCACGCAGTATGTTGCCGGCAATGCCGTTTAGTTCAACATCGGGATTGGTAAGGCCATTCAAAGCCTGTGCGGCTCTCGGGTTGCCGTTGATGGTCAGGACGTATGTCCTGCCGTTGCGCCTTACCAGTATTTGATGCTCGCGCATATTTCCGCGTACAACTTTGTATGGCACATCCTGCGTATCGCGTCCACGCTTGTAATTACCGGGGTCGCTTTCTGCAAGCTGCTTCATTCTCTCCTCAAAAGCAGCAACTTTTCTTTCAACGTCTTCTGCCGTGTCGGCCGGCTCTATGTCTGCGAAGACTGGCTCCCACTCGTCCATTACAGCATTGTAATGCACCCAAAGGTCATTCACGCTGACAAGGTCGCTCGGATGGTTCAAGGCAAAATTCAGGAAAGTTTGCTTCATCTTGTTCCGGTTGCCTTGCCTTATCGCTGTGTCTGCCATCAGTGCAATCGTTGCTATAGGGTCGTCGGCCTTGCTGCTTCTGCCTGCCGCGTGTTTGATAGGGCTACCTGTCAGAGGACCATTCTTGCTCGTCAAGTAACCATACACTTCGTCTGATGTGGTTTCATCCCATCCCTGCAAAGGTATGTAGTTCTCAAACATCTGCTGTATCTGCTCGTAACGCTCCTTGCTTAACAAGCCACTGCTGTAAATCTTCTCAAGCGTTGCTCCTGTCGCATTACGCACAGCGTCCCACAAGGCATCAGTATCGTTATCTTGCTCGTAATCATCTACCATCTGCTGCGCCATCTGTTCAGCCATAGCCACATCGCCCTCACCTGTTAAGGCGGTCAGTCCGGCATAGTCACGTTCACGGAAATCAGCAAGGGTCTTTGCTCCGCTGGGGTGCTGTTGATGGTAGGTATCGAAATCGCGTTGTGCCATCACCTCATTACGCTCCAGCCCGTGCTTCGCCATCATGTAGTCTGTGAGGACATTCCGTGCATACTTGTTGCTGCCAACCATGTCGCCTATTACATCAAGCAGAGGTCTCATGTAGCGAACATAGTACTCGTGCTGCTCTGCCACATTGACGCTGCTCATTCGGTTTTCGGCAAGATAGGCATTTTCATTTCCCGACACGTCTTCTATACGGGTGGATTTCCCAAGCACGGCCTGATACAGACGTTTCAGGCCAAGCATACTGTCCTGCACGGCTTCCTGGAATTGGTAACCACCAGTTGTAACCATGCGCTCGTATGCGTCGCGTACTATTGCCTTGTCCCGCACGGAGAAATCATCGTCACGGAACAACTCTTTTTCTGCGGCCATATCACCCTGCACCTCGCTGTTGCTGTAATTTCCAACACCGAGATTGTCTTGCATGGCAATATCTTCCGCAACATTAAAGTAGTTCCGGTATGCTCCCGGGGCAGTTAGGTTCTTGTAACTGCGCCATAGAATGTAACGGAGCTCATTATCACTGATAGTATCAGACAAACTCTGTCCGCCGAAGTTCTTTAGGCCAATGCTGTGCAGCATATCCAAGAACCAAGACTTAATCCTGTTGAACCAGTGCATTGCCCACGGCTGACGCCCGGCATTCTCAAAGTCGGTGCTTTCAGCAAGTTCCGCAAGGTATTCCTCGGTGGCGACCCTGCGCCACTCCGCTGCCGTACGCTTGGCATTCTTGCCCTTGCTCACAAGCACGGCTTGCTTGGCCGCAATGCGCTCCTTGATGAGGATGTCTGCACCATCATACACATTGTCGAGGAAATTATCAAAGTTCTTGCCAAACAGTTTTCTCAAACCATAGTGGGCAACTGCCTCATGCAGGATGGTCTGCAATACGTCTTGAGGCGAGTGGTGGTTGTTCATCACAATGGCAATCCTGCCGGTCTCTGGGTCATACCAGCCCTTGCTCCTAAGCCTGCGTTTGGAGAAACGCTCATTTCCCGGCACGTCCCCGATACGTTCATATACACTCGTAATCTCACCGATGCCAAGTTTCTCAATCCAATCATTGGCCAAGTCATGCGCCCTGCGCCACTGACGGCGGGCAAACGCCGCACGGCTGCGCACATCGGCCGGGTTGCCTGCCTGCCGTGATGACGTACTCTCAGAACCCTCGCGCACAGCTGCCATCGGCGGATAGGGTTGTCCGTCAATAACCTGCATGACGCGGTAAGTTTCCTCCCGTTCGCCATCCTCCAAATCGTCCTCGTCGTCACGATACAAGCTGGTGTCTGCTTCCTCGCTGTCCTCATCAGAAAGCTGCACGCCTTTTGCGGCATCAACGGATGCGTCCATTTCTGCATACTTGGCTTCTTTCTCCGCCATTTCCGCCTTCATCAGTTCCTCATACTCGGCAAGTTTATCCTTGGCTTGCTTCAGCTCGTCGGCATACTCGAATGGCTTGCCGTCGCGTGCCTCCACTTGCTGCAACTCGCCTTTGTATCTTTCTGCGGCTCTTTCGGCATACTCTGCCTTTTCGCGGAAGTCCTTGCCGGTCATGACGTTGCTAACGATGTCTTCCAGTGCGTTCTTCAAACGCTGGCCGTCAACTGGTATGTCTTCCATGCCGAGTTCCGGACATGAGTATGTCATTTGTGTCTTGGAGAAGAATGACAGCGAGAGCTGTCCTTTCTCCTGCTTCTGCTCTTTGGCAATGACACGGTGCACATGGAAGTCAAAGCCACCGACATTGACGGTGAGGTCGCTCTTGGCTTCCGCCTTGTAACCGGATGCGGTGCGTACCTGCTCCTGCTGCTCGCGCTGCTTGCTGTTATACTCCTTGATATAGTCAACCATCGCGTCGAGCGAGGGGTACTTCACTTTGCCTACGGTGATACCGTCCATCTTGGCGGCTTCCACCTTCTCAAGCGCTTCCTTGTTACGCGCCGCGCGTTCCTCGCTGCCTTTGATAAGTGCTTTCAGACGTGGCTTCTGATTGTGAACGTATGTTTGGTCGGCTTCCCACTGCTTCCTGCGCGCCTCCAGCTTCCTCACTTCTTTCTCCACTTGGTTCTTCAACAGGGCATACTGGCTACCGGACAACTGCGCCGTGATGTCTCCGAACAAATCCTGTTCTTCCTCCAGCACGCGGTTCTCCATCGAGTTGCTCATCATCTTCTTGCCCTCCATGATGCTGTCGGCTATCGCTCCTTTGGTCTTCAAACGCTGGTAGGCGGTAACGTCGAGGCTGTCTTCTACGCCGAAACGGAGTACACGGACAGGTATTCCCCATTCGTTGTGCAGGTTGCCTTGGCGCAATATGCGACCGTTGCGCTGCGTGTAGTCCATGGGACGGTTAGGCGCATCCACATGGATTAGGGTGTGCAGGCGCTCCTGTATGTTCACACCAGTACCCAGTGTAAAGGTGCTGCCCATGATGACGCGCACCTCGCCACGGTTCACCTTGTCGAAGATTTCAACCTTCTTCTTGATGCTCATGCCGGACTTCATCACAACAACCTGTGCTTCGGGCACACCTGCATCAATGAGCTTCTTTCTTATGTCCTCATACAGATTGAAACCTGTTGATTTGTTCTGATAGTTGTCGGCGAAGATGGCAACGGTGCCGTTGTAGTCCTTGCTGTCCTCAAGGCTGCGCAAGGTCTGACGCACGGCTTCATTGGTCTTGCTGTTCGGCTCGTCGGCTGCGTCTTCCAGTACAAGGCGTGCATCTACGGCCGCTGCCTTGGCAATACCATACATGACGAGAGGAATGTGGCTGTTCTCTTTCTTCTCCTTGCCGCTCATCCTCTCGTAGTCGTCGAGCTGGTCTTTCACGAACTTCATCACACCGCGCAGGGCTTTCGTCTGCGGCAGGTAGATGTCCCGCGCCTTGCCGCCCTCCATCTCCGGTATCTTGTCGCTCACGCCTCCAGCCTCACGGGTCAGCACCGTGTCGGCGACACCTGCCCATATACGCACAAGCTCTGGGAGGTTCACATAACCCGCGAAGCGGTTGTTCTCCTTATACTTGCCGTTGGTGGAAAACTCCAGCATCTGCTGTATGTTGCCGAAGTTGCGCACAAAGTCATCAAAGTAATAGATGCCGTACTCGCGCATGGTGTCGGCTGGCATCAGGTAGCGCATGAATGTCCATATCTCGGCTGCGGTGTTGCTGATAGGTGTGCCGGTGGCAAACACCACATTCTTGCCGTTCTTGCTCTCCAACACGGCTTGCGTCTTCAGATAAACACCTTGCGACTTCTTGCTGGGCTTTGGGTCAACACCTTTCACTCCACGCTGCATGGCGGTGGCAAAGCCAAGGTGCTTGTACTCGTGTGCCTCGTCGATGAGCAGGGCATCAATGCCCATGTCGTCGAAGTTGGCCACATCATCGGTCTCGCGGTCGAGCATTTCCTGCGCCTTGACCATCGCGTTCTGCCGTGTCTTGGCTTCGCGTTTCTCGTCCTTTTCCGCCTTTCCACCTGACTTGCGTTCCTGCAATGCCAGTTTAAGGTCGTTCAGTTCGTCGTTGAGTTTGTCTAACTCACGCTGGGCTTGACGCAATACTGGGTCGCGGTCGTCGCTGGCAGCCTCGCGCATCTTCTCCAGCACCGTCATCTTTTCTTCCACCTTGTCCTCAACGAAGCGTATCTGGCGCTCCTCACTGTCGGGGATGCGCTCAAACACTGACTGGGGCACAACAATCATGTCCCAATCGTTGTAACGTATCTTGGCGTAGAAGTTACGTCTTCCCTCGGCGTTGCGGTCTGCATCTTCAAGGGTGAGTATCTTGGCATTGGGATAAAGTGCCTTTGCACTGGCAACAAACTGACCGACGGTTGCGTTCTGCACGACAATCATCGGTTTGCGTGCCGTGCCAAGCCTGCGCATTTCCATTGCAGTGCTGATGAGGGTGTAGGTCTTGCCTGTACCAACCTCGTGAGCCAGCATCAATGGCTGTGTGGTGGCACGGACAACGGCTTTTGCCTGATGTGGACGCAACTGGAACGGATTGCCGTCTACGACAGTGGCGGCGCCTCCGAAATGTTCCGGCACGAACTCGTCGGGTATCTCTTTCGGCACGCTGTTGTTGAACAGGTCATTATACACGCGCTCCATGCGCTCCGACATTTCGGGGTCGCCCTGCATCTTGCCACGCGCCCAGTCCTTGAAGTCCTGGCGTATCTCGTCAATCTTGTTGGCACATGCCACCGTTGCTTCTTTGTCCACAATGGTCTCGGTGGTCTTGCTGCTGCCATAGCCAACGGTCTGAGTCTTTGTAACGCTTATGCTCTTGCAGGTGATGGCGGCTTTGATGAGCTCATGGCCGAGGATGCGCTTCTCGCACTTCTCGCTATACACACCCATTGCCCTGTTCTGCTCGTTGTCAGTCCAGTATGGCTCGCTCATTATCCATGTGCCGCCTGCGTTTGTCAGTTTCACTTCGATGCCGGTACGCTCCTTGACGAAGTCTTCGTACAACTTCGGTTCTACCCACGACGAGCCAAGCGTGAACTCGATAAGGTGTGCAGGAATGTTCATCGGGATGACACGCTCCAGCGCCTTGATGTTGCCATCGTAGCGTCCATCGGTGTTGTTCCCATGCGCTTGACGGAGCTTCTCGCGCACATTGCCGCTGAGATATTCATAAGATACCTCCATTTCTGTTGTGGTCGGATTCTCAAAGCCAATACCGCTCTTGATAATCTGCTCTCGCACTTCGCTCTCATTCTTGCCCAACTGCCCTGCGATGTATGGCACGTCTACACGGCCGTTAAGATAGATGCTGGCAATGATACCGTCCTTGATGGTTGCCGGCTTCGGCTCGCTCTCGGTCTCCACGACACGGCGGCTGAAGATGTCTGTCTTGCCGTAGGTTACAATGCGTTTACCGCTCTTGTCGCCTGTCTCACTCACACTCTCCAGCGCGGCAATGCTGGGGTAGTCCATATCGCTGCGCAGGAAAGAAATGGAAGTGTTCTTGTTCAGATGTCCGTAGGTCTTGACAAAAGCGTCGTATGCCTTGTTCAACTTGGCAAGACGCTGTTGCAAGCCGTTATCGTCGCTGTGGGTAGTCTGATACTCCAGCACGTCGGCAAGGGCATCCTTGATAGCCTTGTATGCGTTGAAGCACTCTGCCTTGGTGTGTCCCTTGACCTTGTTGGCGTTGACGTTGATAGGCACGGCTTTTCCTCTCTGTGCAAGACACAGATTGCCGTCGCCGTCAAGGAGCATGCTGCCCTCCTTCACATCTTCGCCCAAGTCTTCATACACTACCTGCTGCGTCTCGCGCTCCCCGGCTTTGTCCCAGTCCATATCCTTGAACTGCCGCGCCCACTCTGACAGACGCTGCTCTTGGTTGATGCCCGGACTTGGATAGAGTGCCTTGCTGGTGGCACGGTAGGTGTCGCCTTTCTCAAATGCGAAAGCCATCTCACCTGCCATGTCTTCGGGGTGTTCCACAAAGTGCTTGTTAACGTCCAGCGCAAGGTCTTTGATAATTACCTCGCTGCTGCCGCGCTTCGTCTCACCGGTGTTGTACCTCACTGTGCGGATGGGCAGTGTGCCGCCAATGTCAATGGCGTTGGCACTCTTCTGACCGTTCACGCGCTTGCGGATGACGATGATGTCTGAGGTTGCGCCCGTGCCACCGAATGTTTGGTTGTGCATGCGGAAAGCACCGACAACATCTGCGCCTCCCTCGTTCACCAACCATGTGCGCAACTTGGCGGAGTTCGGGCTGTCGAGTGTGCCGCTGCTGGTGATGAAGATGCCCACACCTCCCTCTTTCAACTTGCGCACGTTCTTGGCAATACAGAAGTCGTGAATGTCGTGGAACTTGCGCGACAAGTCCTTGTCGCCGGTCTCGTCCAGAACGCGCAGACCTGTTACGAAAGGCACGTTGGTAATAGCCAAGTCAACGCTGCCGTTAGGCACATGTGTCTTCTCAAAGCCTTTCACCTCTACATTGGCATCGGGATAAAGCAGGGAGAGTATGTTGCCTGTGGTCTCGTCTATCTCAACGGCATGAATGTTGCTGCGCTCACTCATGTCAGCAGGCATCAAACCTATGATGTTACCGATACCGGCACTGCCCTCAAGCACACTGCCACCACGGAAGCCCATTGCACGCGCCACGTCCCACATCGCATCAATAACTGGTGCTGGTGTGTAGTACGCACTGTTGCGGCTCATGTTGGCTGCTTCGTATGCTTCGGGGGAAAGCAACCCGCGCAGACGTGCGTTGATGGGGTTCGCTGGCTGATAGTCGTCGCGAAGACGTGGGTTATAGTCTCTGTCGCCTCTGCCTGCCTTTTCTCTGAAAGCCTCTCCAAGACCTCCCCAGCCACTGAACTTGCGAAGAACAGCCATATCTCCGGGAGTGGCTGGCTGGCCACTCTCGGTAAGACGCTGCATCGTCTCGATGGCCTTGATATTGGCCTCGATACGTGCGCTGGTACTCTTGGGCGCGTAGTCTGTCCCGCGCTCTGAATGGTTGTTATGGGTGTTCCGGCGTTCGCTCTCTTTAATGGGAGCAAACTCTTTCTTGGCAGGTCTTAGAGGCTGCTTGCCATCAGATGGTTCAGATACTCGCGGGCTTCCTGCGGTGTCAGACATAGTATTGCCTCCACTACGTCCAGCCACTCGGCTTGCGTCAGCTCGCTCATCTTCATGTTGTTGGCTCGCTCCCAACGGTTCATTCTGTCCTCGTTGGTGTCCTCCTTCTCGCTCGGAAGTGCCGGGGCGAGGTTGTAAGTGTACTTCTTGCTCATCACTCGTTGGTCTTGTTGTATCTTCACTGAGCAAACCGCTGAAAAGGTCAGCCATGGTCTGCCCCTGCGAAGTTACGGCTTTTTTCCTTGATTTCTTCTCTTTCGGCTGACTTTCTTTCGTCTTGGCTTCATTTTCTGCCTCATGGTGGCCAAGCACGGCCAGTTGGTCGTTAACTTTATCTGTGGCATCGTCAATGTCCTTTGCAAGGTCATTTACTTCCCGCTCACTTCTTGCAGACGCGAGTTTACTTTCTGTTTCGCTTGCAACAGCCTCTGCTTCGTCTCTAATAGTTGCTGTATTTGCTGCGACTTCTTGCTCTGCTTCTTTTCGTTGCTCATTGCGTTGTGATTTTAGTTGTTCTCTTGCCTGTTCCGCTTGTTTCCCTGCCTCCTGCTCGCGTGTGATGTGTTCGGCAGTGGCAATAATATCTTTCGCTCCCTCCTTGTCAAAGTTCATCACGTCAAAGGCGCGTACCTCCCCGTATGGGGTAAGGTCTTTTTCGTAGTCTGCCATTTCGGGCAGGTCGCGCGCTCCGTTGTAGAATGACTTGAGGTAAGGACGCACGTCCTCACCCAGCGCATCAATCATCTGACGGGCAAACTCTCCGAACTTACGTGCGCCGTGCTTCAGCATGAGGTAACTCATTTCTACCCCGATGGCAAAGGCTTCGGGGTCTATACCCATGTTGAGCTGCCCATTGAGCTTCTTGTGAAGACGCTTACGCAGTTCCTCAAAGCGTTCTGCATCGGCATCGTCAACCCACTTGCTCCCGGATTTCTTCTCCTCATGCTTGGGTTCTTCGTTTGCAGTCTCGTTTGCTTCTGTTTGCGGCTCGTCCTTTACTTTCCCGGCATGGCCGCTCAACCTGGCTTCGCCTGCGTCCTGCACGGCTGCATGGTCGTTCACCGCTGACAAGTCTTCAACCGACATGGGCTGCGCGTCCTGCACGGCTTCATCGTTGGTCAACGCCTCTGACAGTTCCCTCGCCGCCTCTTCGCTGCGTACCATGAAGCCACCTCGCTTAGCGTCCCACCAGCCACGGCTGGAGCGCGAGCCGGGCAACGGTTCTCTCACCAACTCCTTGCCGGCCCTGACCTGCTCCTTGGTTAACTCCCCACTGAACCTCACAAGGTGCATCGGCGTGGTCTTGCCTTTCTTGTTGGTGTATTCGGCCGGCTCAATGGTGTAAGCCTGTGCGCTTTCCTGCGGCTCTGCGACTACTTTCTCCCCCAACAGTGTGTCGCCAAGTGGCTTCACGCCACTGTACTCTGCAAAAGGCTTTGTCTTGCGGTGTGAACTCTCAATCCACTTCTTGAACTCCTCTTTGCTTACAGGAGTGATAGCACCAAGTCCCTGCCAACCTTCTTCATAATTGGAAAGGTACGCTTTGCGTGCGCTCTCGATGTCGGGAAAGCCATACATCACCTTGTGTTCGTCGAAGCTGCCGTCCTTGTTCACTTGGTCAACGACAAATACATCACCACTCGTCGGGTCGTCAGACAGGAACACGTCGATGTGGTCGCCGTCCACGCCCTCCGTGCCGCGAATGTAGCCATAGGTGTTCTGCATTTCCTGCTCCCACTCGTTGCCATCTGCATCAGTACCACGACGCACACTGCCTTTCGGGTTCTCTATGCTGATGTCGTAACCGTCAAACTTCAAATGCCCTTTCCTGTAGTTCCCGGCCTCCTTCTGCGCATCCGTGGGGCTTGTGTTCACATCTGCCGATGCGGATTCCATCTTCGAAGAAAACGGCTCAACTCCATTGTTTTCAACACTTTTTCCTGCTTTTCCTTGCCCGGTTGCAGAATTTTCACTAACTTTGCCCTCAGAAGTTCCCGGTTCAACTCGGGAAGTTGTCACAGAAGCAGTCGCCGGGGATTGCTCGGTCTGTGCGCCACCGTCAAATCGGTATAGCAACTTCCCATCTTTTAATGCCTCCCTTAATCGTTTAACTCTATCGAAGTGATTACTTACATTCACTTCCATTCCGTCTTTCTTGACAGTGACCGACTTGAAGAAATAACGCTTTCGTCCATCAATGCCTATGAACGATTTTACATACAGGTGAGACGCAGGACGCTCTGTCTCTCCCTCGGTTGCCATACTGGCTTCCTCTATAACAAAATCGGGGTCGGTTAATGTCGGCTTTATCATTCCGGCTTCTTTCTCACGTCCTTTATCTATCATCTTGGAGAATTGGTTTTCACCAAGTTTGATTTCTCCCAATGGTGTAATAAGCACTCCATTCCCAAACTCATTGACCCAGTTCTCATGTGTCAGCTCCATTTCGGGTATGGGGATAGCACGATCTGCTGACAACAAAATAAGGTCATCTGCCTCATCTTCGCTCAACCCTTTGTCTTGGTCAGCATCTCTTCCGCTGTCGGCCAGTCGCTGTTCTGCCTCGCCCTCTCCGCCGACTGCCGCTTTCCGCGCATCCGTCGGCTCATTTTCAGCAACTTCTTCCGTTTTCTCTTGTTCAGTTGCAGAAATTTCACTACCTTTGTCCGCAGAAGATAGTTCGTCCGTAGGGTCGGAAAGGGCACCGACCTCTTCCTTAATGGAAGGCAGTATGAGGAGTTGCCCGTCCTCACGGTCGGCCTGTCTTCTTAATTTTTCCAATCCACGGGCATCAAGATAATGCCAATGCACTATTTCCACATTGTTATTATTCTGATTAACCTCCAGCAAGACTAATTTGTTTTTCCCTGCTTCATCTGTAATATTAATGACTACCCAGTTATATGGTTTGGTGTTTTTTTGATTCTGTCCGTACAAGTCTGCGTTATAGAGTGCAGAACGAAGTATGTCACGGCTTTGCTCTGGAGTTAAATCGGAATGTGATATGCCATTCCTCTCAAAAATGTTCTTCTTGATGATAACAGGCTTCTCACCTGCACCGATGGCATCCCTGACATTATTAGGAATGTCAGGCAATGCTATTGTCCGTGTAGGTTCTTCAAAGTCTGCATCTGTAATATCGTCAATAGATGCAACTTCTTCAATATATAACGTTCCGTCGCTGTTGAGAGGATTGCCTTGGCGGTCAACGCCACCTCCTTTGTCTTGCGCCTTTGTTTTGGCTGCATTTGTCCCAATCCCGGCATTATCGGGATTGGTGACATCGCGCAGGCCGGCAGTTTTCAATTGCCCGGATGGAGCAATCTGCGGTGTATTTACTTCCTCGCTGTTGCTGCCAGTTCCTCCTCCACCGTCGGCAGGTTCTTCTCCTGGCGCAGCTCGTTCTCCTGTCTCAGCATTTCCGTTGCTTCCTTGCTGCCCTCCTTGGATTGCTGGACTATCGCCAGCCAAAACATTACTTCTCCGTTGTCCATTGTATTCTATGTTTAATGTTTCCCTGATTGCCTGCGCAAGCGTGCGTGGCGTGTTGTCCGGCTGTTCGAACAGGCTTGTTTCCTGTGTACCTTGAATAAGGTCATATAGTTTGTTGAACGTACCCTGTATGGTCGTTTGGTTCGCACCCTTGTATAGGGTTGCCAGCAACAGTGCAAAGTTACTGAAATTTTCTGAAGGTAAGTAACTTTCGCCCGTGGCATCATCAAACTGATATGAACGCTTCCACATCTCTGCTGCCTCTCGCGCGTCCTTGAAATTGGTCGCTTTCTTAAAGGCCTCATCCTGAGACATGGCATTAAACGCACGGATGGAGTTCTGTATCTCCACAACCATACGCTCCGCAATCGGACTGTCATAGTCGCGGTATGCGGTTGCCAGAATAGCCTTTTGGGCCTTAACCGGCATGGCATTGAACATTTCTTCAAGCCGGGTGCCGCCGTCCCTGAAGACACTCTGATACATAATGCTGCGCAAATCGTTCTTGGCTTCGCCGCTGACGTTGCCCCTGCCGTCAAAGGCACTCTTGTATTGGGTCGGGGTGATATATCCTTTTTGGCTCATCCACTTCAACACATCCGTGCCATTGTCGTCCAGCAACTGGGCAAATGTCGCTTCTTCATCTGCCGACTTCAGCAAGAGGTTGGCAAACGTGCGCATGTCGTTACCCATCTTCTGAACGGCATTCTTCGCCTTGATGCGCTCTGTGCCGCCACTCTCGGTGTCTTGTGCCACGAATTGCCCAAGTGTAATGGCTTCGGCATCCTCCACGTCGAGCATATTCACCAGTACAGGGCTTTGCATAGCCTCAATGTCTTCCGCCCGTAGCCCGAAGTCGGCTGCATGTCCTATGAGATACTGCTTGTACCTGGCGGCTTCTTCGGGATAACTCTGCCACATCTGGCGCAAAGCATCACTGCGGTTGTTGCCCTGTATTACTTCTCCGCGTGCATTTATGGTCGGCGCGCCGGTATATGCGGTAACAGACGATGTGATTTCCTCGGGGCGTATGTTGCCGGCAATCTTGCTTGAAGCATACCTGCTTGCATCATCAATACGCTCTTTGGGCTGTGCCTCATCAATGAAGTGGAGTGGATTACGCTGCCCGCCTGCATGGCTTGGCTGCAACTGCCTGGCATCAATTACCGCAACATTGCCCTGTGGTATGACATCGTTACTGAATTTCACGCTGACCGCCTTGCCCTGCAATGCCTGTAACGGTTCTTGCCTGTCAACCTTATAGCCATTCACGCGGCGGTAGCCGCGTGCGCGAGCGTCCTGCGGTGTGTCATCAACCATGTCGGGCACACCGTTTATGGCTTCGCGCTCCTTGCGCTCTGCTTCCTCGCGCAGTCTTTCTTCCTCGGCTCTGCGCCGCTTCGCTTCTTCCATACGACGTGCATGCTTTTCTGAAATGCGTGCCTGTTCCGCGCTGTCTGTCTTGAACTGCTCATGCCGCACGGCTTTCCAGTAGTCATGCTGACGCTGCAAATCGTCCATCTTACCCTGCCAGTCGGCGGTCTTCTCCTCAAACTCGTCAAGGTCAGTACCCATCTTGGGGCGCTTCTTGCGAAGTTTCGCCAGTTCGCTCTCTGCTGACTTGCGGTTGTTCTCCACAAAGGCATCGGCATTCTCACGGCTCAGTCCACGTTCATTGTACAGATAGGCGTGTGCCCTCTGGGGTGTCGTCTTGCTCCAGTCGGGCTTCATCCTGCCCTTTACATCAATCATCGGCATGGGTTCTGCACCGGCTTGCTCATCTGCGGCTGCCGATTGCCCGCTCATTGCATCGCGCAAACCATCACCAACATTGCTGACACCATCAAGGACAGCCCTTTCTTCGTCAATCTGAGGTACAGACAACATGCCGTCAAGCTGTTCACGGCTGAACATGTTGACTTTTCTTCCGTTGATAGGCTGGTCGGACTCAACTTCAATCAGGCCATCTTCGTTTTCCTCGCTGGTAACAATGGCCCTCACGTCTTCGCTTCCTGCTTGCAATGTGATTTCTTCATTGAGATTGTATTGTGGTTGCCGGGAGTTATGAACCTCTGCCTGCGTCTGCTGTCCCTGCCGCGAAATGAGGTTGGTCACACGGCTGCGGTTCCGTGCGTCTGCCATGGCTTGCAGCTCCTGCTTGCTCATGCTGACTGGCATCTGTTGGTTTCCGTCAAGCGCGACGGCCACCATGCCATCGCCAAGGTCTTGCATGATGGCGTATGTATGCTGCCCGCCTGCCTCATCCGGGAACTGATAGGTGTCACCGATGGCAAAGGCAAGTGTGCCGTCTGTCTTGTCGGCTGCCTCGCGTGCCTTGCGCTCGCGTATCTGCTGGCGTGTCTCTTCCTTGAGCTGTTCCGCATCAATCACATCGCCAAGGGAAAGCAGGCCTCCCGGGGACATGAACTGAAGCTTGCCGGTCTCCGCGTCACGAACGATGATGGTCTCGTCGCTGTTCCCGGTGTCAATCATGCTGCCGTCGTCCATCATCCGCACATTACCACTGACGACAAACACCTGCTTGTCGTGCCCGTCCGCATCCTGCTCTTTCAGCGTCGCCGGGTGTATCATGCCGTCACCGCCTTGTTCCTCCCTGGCCACACGGCTGTCCACCATCGCGTCGCTTTGTGCAATCTCACTGTCAATATCATCGCGAACACGCTGTATCAGCCCGTCGTAGGCGCTCTTGGCGTTCACATAGTCCACGGCCATCTGTTTCTGACCGTCGCTGAGGCTCGCAAAACCGCGGATGGTGCGGAGCGTGTCAACAGGGCTGGCTTCCAAGTCGCGCATCACATCCTCGCCAAGGAACTCTCCGACGCTCTCCGAAAGAACCTCCATGCGGTTCTTCACATCCTGCATGTCAGTGTCTTCCGTTGCGTTGTAGCCCTCACCATACGCATTGTTTGCCGCTTCGGCATCAGGGTCTTTTTCTTCCCCGGCATTGTTTGCCGCAGCGAGATTGCAACCACGCATCTTGGTAAGGTTGCGTGCATAGTCAAGCACGGCGTTCTTCTGCTCATGGTTAAGGTTGGGGTCGAGCACCATCTGCGTAAGAACGTCCGCCATTCCGCCGTTGGGCGTTCCGTCAATCTGCTCTTGCATCTCGTTCCACCTGTCTCCGATGAAAGATGCGGCGGATGCGCCACTCTTGTTTGCCTGGTGCTTGTAACGGTAGTACTGGGCGGTTGAGCCAGCCTGCGCAACGGCAGGGGCAGAGCCAAGAAGTGCGCCCATGGTGGCACAGCCAAGCCAAATGTCGATGTGGGTCCTGGGGTCTTGCACCTGTTCCAGGGCTTCCGAGCCGTGGCCCGTAAGGGCATCAAACAGGAGGCCTTCATATTCTTCGATACCCTCACCGGGAAGGCCATTCCAGCCGCCGGCCTTCAGCAATTTGCTGTAACGACGGTACCATTCCTTGTTCCCTATGCTCGTCAGGGCGTTGCTTACACGGCTTAGCCCTATCTTCTCCAGCCCTTTCCTGACATACTTGCCAACACCCGGGATGAACTCACCGAACATCTCACTCTGGTTCTCACCAATCATGTCCCGCTCGGCCTCGGCGATGGCTTCCAGCATTCCTTTCTGTCCCTCAATGTTATAGCCGCCGTTCTCATTCACACCAACATGTCCGGCCATGAGCCTGCCCGCCTCGCCGGCCGTGCGGTTGATACCTGTGGTGTTGGTAATCATCGCACCTGCGGCCGTCGTACCCAGTGCGACACCGGTAGCCTTGAGCAGCCCTTTCCCAATAGCGGCTTTCAGGCCTGTCTCGACACCTTTCCTGGCAAGCAATTTCATACCGCCTTTCACAACACCTTTGTAGATGCCTTTCGTCAAGGCGCCAGCGCCTCCGCCCGTCAGCAGAATATCTTTCATGAAGTCAAGCGAGGTTCCTGTCGTGGTTGCCGCACGCGCCCATGCACCGTAGTCATTGCCGTACATGCCCTGCACCATTTCGTCAGTGGCGAAGTTGCTAAGCACAGCCTCTGCCGACTCTTCATCTTTGGTAAGTTGTTCGCCTGTCTGACGTTTCCTGTTGATGGCATCCACATGACGCTGCGCTTCCATGACGCTTAGCGCATCATTGGCATCGCTCTGCCCGTCGCTGAAAGTATAACCATTGGTGAGGGTATCGCCGAGAGTGTGCCAGAAATCGTTCATCAGCCCATCCCTCTTGTCTCTCAGCGTCTTTATTGTCTGATGGTTCTTGCGCGCCGCGGCTTCCAGCTGACGGTAGCGGGGGTCCAGGCGGTAGTCACGCATGCCGTTGTCGCTGACAAGACCACCGGGCATCCCATGGCTTTCATCGGCAAGGTCCCTGATGAGCCCGGCAACGGGATGCCCCGTCTTTCTGGCGTCGATTTCCTCCATGCGCTTACGCATGAGGCCGGCAAGACGCTCCTTTTCCGCCTCCGCCGCTTTCAACTGGCTCTCCACAGGATGCAGCCGCCGTTCCTTTTCCTCGTCAATGCGGCGCTGCTCCATATCGGCGGAAAACCTGCTGGTGTGTTTGTTGCCTGCCTGTGTAAGGTAGGTTTGCTCTATCTTGCCGGTCTTAGGATTGTACTCGATGTCACCGGCGACAACATTATTGCTGCTGAATACCGTGGGCCTGTCCTTCTTGCCAACACCAAGCCCGAATGCGGGCACACCTCCACCAAACATGCGCTGCTTGACGTAGGCAGAAATGTTTTTACTGCGCTCCATGGTCTGTGCGACGCTGTTGCGCATTCTCGCGACGGAGGCGTTGAAGTATGCTATTTGGGCAGGTGACATCTTCCTCGCTTTACTGCGCTGCTGCCGCCCCGCTTTGCTGCGTTGCTGCCGCCGCTGTGGTTGCTGTTGCCGCTGCGTTGTTGGAACAGGGGATTGGGCAGGAGCGGGCGCTTGCCGCCTCCCGCCCGCGAGCTGACGGCTGAACCCGTTGAAGTCGGGCAAGTCATAGTCACCCTTTATCGCGTCATACAACTTCCTGCGCTTGCCCTCGTCCTCCACATCCTGAGAGAACTGCTCATAACTGCCCATGTCATAGTCCTTTGACAGGGCATTGTATAAATTCCTCTTATTTCCGTCGTCGTTCATGGTTTACCTCATTGGATTTGGTTTCTTGCCTGTGTTGCTGCCTCCCATCGGGTTGGCTTTCCTGCCGCTGACAGCGTTCCTTGCCCGTGTCACTGCCGCGTCGCCATTCTTGTAGTTCTTGTAAGCCTGGCTCTGGGAAACGATACGCTTGGCCTCCGCGCTGGCCTCTTTCTCCCTGACACCTGCATTCATGAGTGCAATCTTGGCTTCGGCAATGCGCAGGTCAACGTCTTCCCTCGACCTGATGGCGCCGGTGCGTGCCATGGTGTACTCAATGTTGGCCTTGGCGACATTCACCTTGCGCTCCTCCTCACGGTTGCGGAGGTCGAGGGTATCCTTCTTGTACTGGATGGCATCGTTGCGGTAGTCCATGTTGCTCCGCAGGTCCTCCAGCTTAGCCATGGCGCCAAGATATTCCATGCTGTCCTTGCGGCGGTCTTCCAGCAGCCTGTCATAGCGCTCACGCCACTTGCCCGACAGGCTTCCGGCAGGGTCGGGGTATGGAGTGCCATAACGTGCATTGTTGTATGCGTCAGAGATGGCCCCAAGGCCGGTGCCGACAAGAGCCATCGTCTTCTCGCGTTTCAGCCTCCCCTCCTGCTCCTCACGGTCCCTGGCGCGCCTCTCGTACTCCTTCCGGACAAGGTCGGCGTACCAATCGTAGAAGCCGTCACCGCGTGGAGGCATGCCGGGTTTGCCGGCAAGCCCACCGTCAGCGCCGGCAGTGCCGTCAGTGCCCTTCCCGCCTTCCACGCCATCAGCCTTAGTGGCTGCAGGTGCTGGTTTCAGCACCGGTGCTATGACCTTCCCGCCCTCCTTGCCGATGCCGGTGAGCGTGACACCCTTGCGGCCTTCCACGCCATCAGCCTTAGTGGCTGCGGGCGCTGGCTTCGGAGCAGGCGGCATGCCCTTGCCGCCATCCACGCCGATGCCCGTGAGCGTAAAGCCCTTGCCGCGCTTCGGCATCTTCCCGAACTGCTCTTTCTCAAACGGCTTCCATTCCGGGATGCCGCCGCCCGTCTGACCGCCTGTTATGTCGTCAAATACTTTGCTCATACTGATGAAGTCTGATGGTTATCAAAGTCCCGTTCCCTGTGAGAGGCCATTGTATGCGCCACTGATGCCGGCCGCTGCAACGTCAAGCCCGCTTGATTTCTGCCCCTGCAGCCTGCGCAGCGTCTCGTCGAGCATGCCCTTGCGCTGCATGTACTGACCCTCAACAGCGTCCTTGCGCCGCGCTCCTGCCACTGCAATCTGACTGGCGGCGTCAGACATCGCCTGAGCGTTCGCGGCCTTCGTCGCCGCCACGCTCTCCTCCGTGCCGCCAGCCACCGCCGCGCTGCCCGCAGCCGCCTGGTTACGCTGCCTGATGGCCTCCGCAGTACGCGTCAGCATCGCCTGAGCGTCCGCACGCTGAGTCGCATCCTCGTTATACCTGCGGTCATACCAGTCCTGGTTCTCTCTCTTCTGCTCGTCAATCATCCTCATCTGCTTCTTCAGCATCTTGTTCCTGCTGATGCCACCGAGGATGCCACCGAGCGCGCCGCTTGCCGCGCCAAAAATTCCGCCTAACATATTGCCTTATCCGTTTGTAGTTGTGAAACAAAACTTATTGTACGGATGCGAAATTACAGCATTATCTTTGCACCGTCATTTTAAGTTTTGTTTTATATGCCAAGAAAGAAAGGAGATGGGCGCGGACGGCTCGGCGGTCGTGCCGCAGGAACACCCAACAAAGACAAGCCATTGAAGACGTTTCTCCGGCAACACTCGGTGCAATACTTCACACCCAGCATCGAGGAAAAGGACGATAAAGGAAAGAAGACAGGCAGGCTGGTTTCCAAGTTTGACATCGACTGCATGAACCTTGACCCGGAAAGCCGCGTCGATGCGGAAATAAAACTGCTGAAGTTCCACACACCTCAGATGCAGTCCACAAGCGTGGACGTGTCCGTGAGCGACATGAACCTCACGCTCACACAGCGGCTCGCCATGCTCGCCAGCGGAAAGGAGATTACACCCGGCGAAGACGGGTGACCCACTACTGTTTACTGTATTTAGTAACCGCAGGGATGAATTTCCCTGCGGTTTTCTTATACATTATTATATAAGGAAACTCGCGAACGCATTGCAAACGCATTAAAAAAGTATGCGAACGCATTGCAAACGCATACCCTTTTCGATGCGATTTTGTGCAAATTTTTCTCACTCCCAAAATTTCGTGGTGAAAAATGCGGTCAACAACTGAAAAGTATGCGTTCGCATCAAATTCTTATGCGTTTGCATGGGTTTTAGTATGCGAACGCATTGCAAACGCATTAAAAAAGTATGCCAAGTAAAGTAAAGTAATATATATTATACTTCACTACGTTTCGTATAATATATTTATTCTCTCTCGTCGTCACCGCGCGCGCACGCACGCGTGAGGGAGAGTTTTTTTTGTTTTTGGGGAAACAATTTTTCGATTAAGTGAGTGCAATCATGCCCCGGCATGAATTGCCGGGCGTGAGAAAAATCAACGCAAGTCAAAAGATAACACCACGGTGTGGAATTTTTTATCTACCTTTGCGCCGTAATCAAAATTAAACAGTCATGAGCAAACACCTTCAGTCACTTCTTGACCTGCTTGGAAAAACCAAGCGGCATATCACAATCTATGCAGCAGACTATCCGTTTGAGTCCCTTTGCCGTATCGGCAAGGAACTCAAAGCACAGGACAAGACAATGACACTGGTCATTGGACGCGAACTGACAGACTTCCAAATCGGGCAACTCGTCGATGCCAGCGACGACCGCTTTAACTTTGAACTTTGAATGTCATGACGAAAGAAAATATCACCGGGCTGCTGAGCCGCAAGGCGCAAATCGTTTTGCGTGCCGACGATTTCCGCATCAGCGACCTGAGAGACATCGCCTATGAAGCCTGTAGACATGAAGTTGTGCTGACGCTCATCGTCGGCAAAGCTTATAGTTTCCAGTCCATCCTTGACATTGCAGGTTTGGGAGGTAAGTTCCTGCGCCTTGACCTCACAGGGGCTTAGAAGCCTTTCCCTTTCTGCCGCTCATACACGGCAACTTTGCCGTTGTCGCAGTTGACAATCTTGAACTGCACGATGCAGCGTGGAGGAATATCGTCCGGCAGTTCTGCCACCAGTCGCTTTATCACCTCGTCGATGTTGCTGCAGCCGATGTCCTCAAAGCTGGCGAGGCACTTGCCTTGGAAGAAAGCAGCCGCCTTGATGAGCATCTTCGGTGACAGACGGAACACCGTGCTTTCCTCCTCCTGCGCTGCCTGTTTGCTGGCTTGGTCGGAGAAGAAGATGAAATCAACAACACGCTCGTTCAGTTCCCATGCAGGTGTGAAGTCCAGTTTGATGTATCCGCGAGTGATGCGGTGTCCTGCACTATGGTTCATGCCAAAAGCCACCTCGTCGATGCTGGCACCACAATCGTTCTGCGCCACCGTTCCCCATGTGTGACGGAATGTATAGACGCAATACCAGTTCTCCTTTGGTATGCCCATGCTCTCACAAATCTTTCGGATGCCTATGTTCACGTTCGCGCTGAAACTGTCGCTGGTGGTGTGCCTGTCATGGAAGTTGAACAGCCATTCACTGCCTGGTACTGAAGCATACTTCTCAAACAACGGCTTGATTATCTCCGGCACACGCATTTCAAAGTATGCTCCATCAGAACGGCTGCGCATGGTCTTCGCACGCTTGTAGTGGATGATGCCACCGTGATAGTCCTCCCTGCGCAGGTTGTATAAATCAACCGTGTTGATGCCTCCAAGACACAATACCATCATGGCTACGTCTCGACCAAGTTCGGGCAACGGCAACTTCATCTTGCTTTCGGGCAGGGGAGAAGAAAAGAACCTGCGGCACTCCTCCGCACTGATGGCTCGCTTCTCGGGACGGTCTGCATGTGGTATCTTCACCTTTACCCACGGATTGGTCTTCACTCTGATAAGCCCGGTGTCATAGTCGTTCAGTTCCTCGATGGCTGCGCGAAACACCTGCCTCATGCACACAGGGTACATTTCCTTTGCCCTGTTCGTCTGCTCCATCGTCTTTATCCACTTCGCCACGTTTGTGCTGGTCAGCTGCGAGAACTTAATCTTTGTCGTGCCGAAGTAACGCTCCATGTGCTGCAATGCCAGCTTGTAGTTCTTCGAGTTCCGTTCCTGCCCATTGTCGATGAGCCTGTCGATGTGCTTACGCGCATAGTCAGAGAAACACAAGTCCTCGTCGCCTTTCTCCAAGTAATCCACAATCATCCTGCAAGTCCAGTCGCGTATGTCAACGCGGTTGAGCTTCTCCATGTAGTCGAGAATGAGCGACGTGCAGAACTTCATCACAACCGGGTCGGTGATGTCCTTGCTCTTTGACAGTCCGCGCTTCGTCACCACCTTGCCGGTCTTGATGTAGAGAGTTGAACGCTTGTGGTTCACTCTGATGAATACGGGATAGAACCCGTCCTTTCGCGCCCACTGGACGCATGATTTCATTGTTGCCATAATCTATTGTTTGCTAATCTGTGTTCCCATTGTTTGTTTGCATGTCTCTGTAAAGTCCTGCTAACTCGCTCATTTCAAATCCAAATCACGTCCAAATCACGGTGTCAGAATTTCCAAGACTTTTCCAAATCTTTTCCGTTCATTCTGCGTCACAAAGTGTGTCGAAATGCACAATCCTCCATTTACGAAGTTAGGCGGAAGTCCCTTTATTCATCGGGGCTTACCGCCTAACTCTCTCAGTTTGAGGTTTCAGTCACTTATTCCTCTACGGCTGCCTGCGCGGCAGACAAGCGTGCGATTGGAACGCGGAATGGGGAACATGATGCGTAGTCCATGCCTATCTTTGCACAGAATTTCACCGAACTTGGTTCTCCCCCATGCTCGCCGCAAATACCACAGCGCAATTCCGGACGTACTTCACGGCCTCGTTTTACGGCATATTTCATTAGTTTGCCAACGCCATCCTGATCAAGAACCTGAAATGGGTCTGCTTTAAGTATTTTCTTGTCGAGGTATTCAGGCAGGAACGTAGCGATGTCGTCACGGCTGTACCCAAATGTCATTTGTGTCAGATCGTTTGTACCGAATGAGAAATACTGTGCCTCTTTCGCGATAAGGTCTGCGGTAAGTGCTGCACGAGGTATCTCAATCATAGTACCAACTTCAAATTCAACCTCAATGCCGTATTCTGCGAAAACCTCTTTTGCTGTTGCATATATGATTTCCTTCTGTTGCTTCAACTCTTCGGATGTACCAATCAGTGGAACCATTATCTCTGGCATAGGTTTTTTGCCCTCTTTCTTCAATTCGCAAGCAGCACCAAGTATTGCGCGTGTCTGCATTTCCGTGATTTCTGGGAACGTGATACCAAGCCTGCAGCCACGATGGCCGAGCATAGGATTGTTTTCTGCCAAAGATTCTACACGTCGTTTGATTGTCGCAATGTCAACACCCATTTCCTTTGCCATGATTTTCTGTCCTTCGTCATCATGAGGAACGAACTCATGGAGTGGTGGGTCAAGCAGGCGGATATTCACTGGCAGCCCATCCATCGCCTCGAGAATGCCCTTGAAGTCTGCCTTCTGATATGGCAGTAGTTTTGCAAGAGCCTTCTTGCGACCTTCAAGTGTGTCAGAAAGAATCATCTCACGCATGGCGACAATTTTTTTGTCTTCGAAGAACATGTGTTCTGTGCGTGTAAGACCTATACCCTGAGCACCGAACTGACGCGCCACCTGGGCATCGTGCGGAGTGTCGGCATTTGTACGAACCAACATTTTGGTGTATTTGTCACATAAATCCATAAGTTCCTTTAAGTCGCCCGACACTTCAGCCGCCTTAGTCTGTATTTCTCCTGCATACACCTGCCCAGTAGAGCCATTCAATGAGATAAAGTCACCTTCTTTATATATTTTACCGTCTATTTCCACGGTTTTTGCCTTATAGTCAACAATAATGCCACCTGCACCAGACACGCAGCATTTACCCATTCCGCGTGCTACAACGGCTGCATGGGAAGTCATTCCTCCACGTGCGGTGAGGATTCCTTCGGCAGCGGCCATACCAGCCAAATCCTCCGGGGAAGTTTCAACGCGAACCATAACAACTTTGTGACCATCATCATACCATGCTTTGGCATCATCTGCGTGGAATACGATTTGACCGCAGGCGGCACCAGGTGAAGCCGGCAGTCCTTGCGTTATGACCTTGGCATTGGCCAAAGCTTTCTTGTCGAACACAGGATGGAGCAATTCATCGAGTTTCTGTGGCTCGCAACGCATGATTGCCGTTTTCTCATCAATCATTCCCTCGTGCAACAAATCCATTGCAATTTTCACCATAGCCGTTCCGGTACGCTTGCCATTACGTGTTTGCAAGAACCAAAGTTTGCCCTCCTGAACAGTAAACTCCATGTCCTGCATATCGTGATAGTGGTGTTCCAACTTGTCCTGGAGTTCGTTAAGTTGGTTGTAGATTTCCGGCATTGCCTCCTCCATAGATGGATATTTTGACTCACGCTCAACCTCTGGAATACCTGCACGCTCAGCCCAACGCTGTGAGCCTATTTTTGTAATCTGCTGGGGGGTACGGATACCTGCAACAACATCCTCTCCCTGTGCATTGACGAGGTATTCTCCGTTGAAAAGGTTTTCTCCATTGCCGGCATCACGGCTGAAACATACACCTGTAGCAGATGTTTCACCCATATTTCCGAACACCATTGCCATGACCGACACTGCAGTACCCCACTCGTCAGGAATACCCTCCATCTTTCGGTACAGTATGGCGCGTTCGTTCATCCAGCTGCGGAATACGGCACACACGGCCCCCCACAGCTGCTCTATAGGGTCATCGGGGAAATTCTTGCCTGTGCGCTCCTTTATTGCTTCCTTGAACAGTCTCACGAGATCCTTCAGTTCCTCGACGCTCATGTCTTTGTCAAGTTTCACGCCACGGCGTTCTTTCACCTTATCAATAATTTCCTCGAACGGATCCAAATCTTCCTTGTTGACAGGCTTCATTTCAAGAACAACGTCGCCATACATCTGTACGAAACGGCGATATGAGTCATATACAAAGTGAGGATTACCGGTTTTTTTGACCATTCCCTCAGCAACTTTATCATTAAGGCCGAGGTTGAGTATCGTATCCATCATACCTGGCATTGAGGCACGTGCCCCCGATCGGACACTTACAAGCAGTGGATTCTGTGCATCTCCAAACTTGGAGTTCATCAGTGTCTCAATATGCTTGACAGCTGTCATCACCTCATCATTGAGAAGGTTGACAATTTTTTCCTGACCTACTTCGTAGTACTCATTGCAGCAATCAGTTGTAATGGTAAATCCTGGAGGAACGGGTACTCCAATAAGATTCATTTCCGCAAGGTTAGCTCCCTTGCCACCGAGCTTCTCTCTCATCAATGCATTACCTTCGGCCTTGCCATTGCCGAAAAGGTAAACTCTTTTTTCACTCATAAATAAATATTGTTCTGATTTATTGGTGTATTATCGATTGCAAAATTAGTAACTTAAAACAAATCACACAAGAAAATTAAAATAAAATTGCAAATTATGCTTTACTTTTCATTGTTTTTATGTAAAAATGCCAACTTTATGTTCCAATGTTGTCGTGAAAAGACAGCATCTGTCTTTCTAATTAAAAAGAAATAACACAGTAAGAAAATAACTGCATATATGACGCAGACACCAAGCCGGTCAATCCGAATATTTTCTATGCTTGACCCTGGCAAGGATGAGATCCATGTCAAGCATTTGTCCATGAAATTAGTTGTCAATGAGATGGCTTTTGCAAGAATGTCCTGCACGGCAGGAAAAGGAATTGCCAGTAACAACATTCCACATACTATAATAATATATGTACACGGTATGGCTACGAAATTTGACAAAAGAAAATAAGAAGAAAATCGGCTGAAATAATATGCCACAAGGGGTGCTACTGCAACCTGTGCGACACATGATACGTTGATGAAATTCAACAAGTTCCGTACAATCCTGTAACGGAAAACAATAGAATTACATACCATGGCATTTATTTTTGGACATATTGCCAATATGAACAGCACTGCCATGAAAGACATCTGGAAACCAACGTCAAATATACTTTCCGGATTGGCGGCTATTATCAATAGTGCAGACAATGCCAGTGTGTTTATCGGTTGAGTGTTCCTATGTATTACGTCCAACATGCAGAATACGCTGAGCATCAATGCTGAACGTACCAAAGATAACGGCATTCCAGCAATAAACACAAAGGCCCATACCGCAAGGATGTTGAAAAGAGACACTGCGACCCACCTCTTCCGCCTTCCCCACGCAAAAGTGAGGAACAGGTATAATATTCCTAAATGAAGTCCCGACATGGCTAACACGTGCGAGACACCTGTCACCGAGAACCTGTCACGCATGGCCTTGTCAAGCATGGATTTGTCTCCCAGTGTCATGGCTGATGTTATTGCCAGTCCTTCGTTTTCCAAACCGGAAATGCGATATTTATCACCTAATTTACACTGGTACTTTGCCGCCTTTAAACGCAGCCGGTTCAATGTGGATAGGCCGGAAAGTGAAGTCTTTGTGAAAATCCAGTTGTTAAAAGGTATGAATGCCGTACCCGAAACACCATGACTATGCAGGTAGTTCTTATAATTAAAGTTGCCTTTCCTATAATCCTTTACTGGTGATATTGACGCATTCACAGAAATCCCAACTCCTGGCTTCAAATAAAGGTATCTTTTTTCTATCGTATCACGCATGATGCTGGCCTGTAGTCTTTTGCCTGACATATTACCTGTTGTCACGATAATGTCGCATCGCACTACCTTTCCATGCCGCTTAGGAGAAGTCATCAGGACTGCCTGAAAGATTGAACTGTCGGAAGAAGGCACAGACAAATCCTGACTTGACTTGTTGTATATAACTATTCCCAAAAAGAAAATGGCAACGTAAAAGACTATGTCTCTGAATATAAGATTCCTGTATGAGAACAGTGCAACAAGCAATGATACTATGACAACTGGAACTGCAAGTGACTGTCTGATTGCAAAGCTATTCCCGACAACGATACCCGTTATCAAAGGCACTGTCACTTTTGCCAAAGGATATAACTTTGCCTTCTCAATCAGACTTAACCTACGTCGCAAGACAAATCGCTGTTTATCGTGACATCGTATTACGAATAATTACTCTTCAGAATTCTCGAAGAAATAACTCGAGCCATCGAAGCAATGTGTGCAAACTCTTTCCTTAGGCAGACCGATTGCATCAATAAGAGTCTCTATTTTGTTGAATTTCAGACTTGTAAGACCAAGGCGCTTCCTTATTTCGTTTACCATCCTTTTATATTCCTCAGAGTCGGTGGTAGCATACTTTTGTATATTTTTGTTTGGATCGCACTCAAAATCATTGATAATCTGACGCGTTATGAGTTCCATCTCGCTCTTAGAGGCCGTGAAACCTATGAACGGACAAGCATAAACCAGTGGTGGACAAGAAATGCGTGCATGCACTTCCTTTGCACCATATTCAAAGAACTCTCTGACGTTGTCACGCAGTTGTGTACCCCTAACAATAGAATCATCGCACATCACAATCCTCTGCCCATCAAGTAAAGAATGGTTGGGAATAAGTTTCATTTTTGCCACTAAGGCACGACGGCTCTGATTTCCCGGTGTGAAACTTCTCGGCCACGTCGGCGTATATTTCAGCACAGCGCGCTTGTATGGTATTCTATGGCCTTCGGCATACCCCAAGGCCGTACCTATCCCACTGTCAGGGATTCCGCAGACGCTGTCTGCTTCAGTGTCATCTTCTTCGCCCATAGCCTTGCCATTGCGTTCGCGTACATATTCGGTGTTTATCCCTTCGAAATCGCTTGAAGGGAAACCATAATATACCCAAAGGAATGAACATATCTGACACTTGGAAAATGGTTTCTTGAGAACAGTTATGCCGTCTGTCGTGATTTTCACTATTTCGCCAGGACCTACATCCTTTACAGGTTTGAAGCCAAGGTTTGGTAAGGATGTTGTCTCACTTGTGGCTGCATAAGCTCCTTCCTTTTCACCTATTATTATTGGTGTGCGTCCAAGTGCATCTCTTGCGGCTATTATACCATCCTCCGTAAGAATAAGCATTGAACACGAGCCCTTCACCTTATTATAAACGTTCATGATTCCCTCCTCAAAAGAATCACCCATGTTAATCAATAGGGCGACCAACTCTGTCTGATTGATGTTGTTCGCACTCATCTCGCTAAGATGCATTCGCTTTTCCATCAGTTCTGATGCAATCTCACGCATGTTGTTTATCTTTGCCACGGTGACAACAGCATATCTCCCAATATGAGAGTTGATGAGGATAGGCTGAGGGTCTGTGTCACTTATAACTCCGATACCTGAATTTCCAGAGAAGCTGTCAAGTTCCTTTTCAAAACGGGAACGGAAATAGTCACGTTCCAATGAGTGGATGGAACGCGTAAAACCGCATTCACTGTCGAATGTGACAAGACCTGCACGCTTTGTGCCAAGATGAGAATTGTAATCCGTTCCATAGAACAAATCGTTTACACAATCCCTAACAGAAATAGTTCCAAAAAAACCGCCCATTGTATTATCTTGTTTTTAGAGCCGCAAAGTTATTAATTTTTAATTAAATATCTGCACGAAACAGAATGTTTTTTAACCTGATTATGCAATGCACTACATATAAAGGTAATAATACCAATATGTTTTGCCATAAGTGTCACGCAATATTGCCTGACAATCACTTTGATTTCTGAACTTCCTGCGTATTGCCAACAAATCTTCGTAATCCGTTTCGCATACATCATCGTGGAAGACATAAGTAGCTGTAGGATGTTGATGTAAGTATAATACGAGTGCCTCACGGTAATGTTTTGGCAAAACAGAGGTGGAGTCCAACTTGTAATAATTCCCAAGTTCTTTTGAAAAGAGATCAAGTCTTTTGTCGAGGAGATAGGAACACAGCAGATAGTCAGCATACCCGGATTTTGTCTGCTTGGTCATCCTAACGGTATTTAGATAATCCGCAACAGATATTCTTGCTTTTGGAACAGCTCCTGCCACCCTGTAAATATTACCAGGGTCATACCGCACGCATCTCACACTATTACCGTTTGGCAGCAATGATGCGGACCCACCTATCAACGGATACTCGAACAGCCGTTCGCCCAGTTGTCCGGAACGTGCCAACACACTCGCCCTAAGCATCACAAGCGAACTGTCTGTCTCACTCGATGATTTACCTAACTCCAGAGCCTCTGCGTATCTACATTCTGTTATGTATCTTTCAATCCTCATGCGATAGTGCAAGACATCATTTCCGTTACTGAAAATGCCTACCAGCATGAACATAAATGCCATTGAAAGCATATTCTGCATAGTAGTTCTAGAAAATATCCCGTTGCCAGAACCATCAGGTATGTAAGATCTGTATTTCGCCAACATATATGAAACAACAACAAATATGACGACTAATAAAGGAGAGAACCACGTCCATGCAGTAAAAGCAAAATGCTGATCAAATGTGTCTTCGACGCTTGTCAAAAGACATAGCAGCATAAGCGATGGAAAATAAGTAAGTGAATGTGCCTGTCTGTTAAACTTTGTGATCGTATAGATTCCTATCTGAATGATATACAATGCGAGTGTGACAATCACAGCTCCCACAAGTCTTGAATATGATGTTTGCCCATCTGAAAGTACATGTTGAACGGCTCCAATCAAATCGCATTGATAAAAATAAAGGAAACAGAATGTGAAAACAAAGAAAGAAACAGCACATAATATGCGTATTGTCAACGGATTGTTATTTCTGTTCTTGATAGTCATGGCGCAATGATCAGTTTTTTCTTAGAACAACCGCACTGCGGGATGGGATATACAACTTTAGCCATTCCTTGTGTTGTGCGGCATATAATTGGTCGTAATTGGTAATGTGTGGCATACTATCATCTGCGAAGCCATTCCCCCCAAACTCTTTGGCATCTGTATTCAGCAAGACATCATAAGAACCAGTGGGTACAAGGAAACCGTAATCTGTGAATGACCGCGATGGTGAGAAGTTGAATACGAATAGCAAATCACCTCTCATAAAAGCAAGTACCTGATCTCCGTCGTTATGCCATATTTCCACAACGGGTGTCCTTATGAAATCCTTTTCTTTTTTAATAACATCAAGCATATTCCTGTCAAAGTCACCAAGCAAATGATAGCACAGTTCCTTATTGTCAACGAGATTCCATTGCCGGCGTGCGTATTTGTGACTCCAGCCATTTCCTTCCCGCGGGAAATCAATCCATTCGGGATGTCCGAACTCATTTCCCATGAAATTGAGGTATCCGCCGTTCATGGCGGCCGCCGTCACAAGACGGATAATCTTGTGCAATGCCATACCTCGCCGTGCGGTCTCATTCTCGTCTCCTTTACGGAAATGCCAGTACATATCGGCATCTATAAGGCGGAAAATTATTGTCTTGTCACCTACAAGAGCCTGGTCATGGCTCTCGCAATACGAAATAGTTTTCTCGTCTGGCCGACGGTTTTTTATTTCCCAAAATATAGAACTTGGTTTCCAGTTCTCGTCAGGAACTTCCTTTATAGTCTTTATCCAATAGTCAGGTATGTTCATTGCCATTCGGTAGTCAAAACCTAAACCGCCGTCATCGAACTTGGCAGCCACTCCGGGCATTCCGCTCACTTCCTCGGCAATAGTCACTGCGTAAGGATTTATCTCGTGGATAAGTTTGTTTGCCAGAGTAAGATAGCATATTGCATTGTCGTCCTGATGACCGTTGTAATAGTCTTCGTAATTAATAAACGCCTCTCCGAGTCCGTGACTGTAATAAAGCATCGATGTGACTCCATCGAAACGAAAGCCATCAAAATGGAATTCCGTGATCCAGTATTTACAGTTGGAAAGCAGGAAATGTACTACCTCGTCTTTACCGTAGTCAAAGCAAAGGGAGTCCCATGCTGGGTGTTCATGACGTTCGCCAGGATAAAAATACTGATTCGGATCTCCGGCAAGATTGCCCAACCCCTCAATTTCATTTTTCACTGCATGAGAGTGAACAATGTCCATTATGACCGCCAGCCCATTGCTGTGCGCCTCATCAATTAGCATTTTCAATTCTTCCGGTGTTCCAAACCGGCTTGATGGTGCGAAGAATGAACTGACATGATAGCCGAATGATCCATAGTAAGGATGCTCCTGTATCGCCATAATCTGTAAACAGTTGTAACCAGCTTTGACAATCCTTGGAATGATATTCTCGCGAAATTCATTATATGTTCCAACCTTTTCCAGGTCTTGTCCCATACCTATATGACATTCATATATAAGCAGAGGGGTGTCATTTCTACGGTGGAAAGTGTGCTTCCACTCATATTTCTTTTCAGGATTCCACACTTGAGCCGAAAAAATCTTTGTGTCTTCGTCTTGTACTACCCTGACAGCCCATGCCGGGATGCGTTCTCCTTGTCCTCCGACCCATTTCACAAGCATTTTGTACAGGTCTCCATGCTTAATTGCATCATTGGGCAATCTGAGTTCCCAGTTCCCAGTTCCATCAATCCTGCTGGCACGAAATCTCTCGTCTTCTTTCCAGTCGTTAAAATCACCTATTATATATATGTCAGTAGCATTAGGAGCCCATTCGCGGAACACCCACCCTACTCGCGAGTCTCGATGCAGCCCATAGTAGTTGTACCCGTTTGCAAAATCGGAAAGCGACCTCTTGCCGTCCATAGTAAAACGTTTTATTTCACATGCGGCATGCTCGTGTCTTCCTGTTATAGCATCCTCGAACGGTTCGAGATAAGCATCATTTCTCACAAGACCAATATGCTCTTTATGTCTTGTTTGTTTTTCAGCCATGATATGTTATGATTTCTCGAATATATGTTTTTATTTCCAAGGCTATCGTTTCCTCCCCATACTGTATATACCCTGCGATGTGACATTTCCGTTGCGGTCTTTTTCGACATATTCTCCATCGCGCAGGTCATCCTTGTATGTCCCTTCAAAGCGATTCCCAACCTTGTCAACTTCTATAGCCTTGCCGTTACGTTTGCCGTTCCTGTATATTCCACGAAATTTGCTTCCATCGGCATAATGTATTATTATTTCTCCTTCCACGTTGCCGTTCTTGAAGTTACCATCAAAAACGTCACCTTCTTTTTTCGTCAGTCTGCCTTTCCCGTTCTGCTTGTCATCCTTCCATTGCCCGGCATACACGTCCCCATTATTCCATTTCAGCGTGCCTGTGCCGTTTTTCTCCCCATTTACGAAATGCCCTGTATATACATCGCCATTAGCATAACGGAAAACACCTTCACCAGTACGTCCCCCCTTGAAATACGCACCTTCATAAACGTCTCCGTTCTTAAATTTGTATATGCCCTTGCCATTCATAACACCGTCTTTGAAATCGCCTGTATACACATCGCCCGAAGCATACTTGAACGTTCCATTGCCGTTCATTTGGTTATCAACCCAGTCGCCGTCGTATGACGAACCATCGCCCCAGTCGAACAATCCCTTGCCATTGCGTTTGTCCCCAATCCACTGTCCTTCATAGTATGCGCCACTGGCAAAGGTGTATTTACCATACCCCTGTCTGTTGTCGTGATACCATTCTCCGTCATATACATCACCGTTGTAATAGTATTTCACACCATGTCCCTCCTGATAGTCACGATACCAAAGTCCCACATACTTGTTGTTGTCCTGGTCATAGAGTGTTCCCTGACCGTGTTGCTGATCCTGATACCACATCCCCTCATATTTTCCTCCATCAGAAAAGGTATATGTCCCCTCTCCCTGACGTTTACCTTTTACAAACTCTCCTTCATAAATATCGCCGTTCTTGTATGTGGCACATCCTTTTCCATGTGGCTTTCCACCAGACATCTCGCCTTTGTAGTGCGCTCCGTCTTTTGTTACACACGAACCAAGTGTTATTTTCTGGGCGTTTGTAACGAGTGGCATTGCAAGCATCAAGGCCACAACTATCTTATTCTTCATGTCGCAACTTTAATATTTCAAGACGCAAATTTATAAAAAAACAGCAATATAGCAAAAGAAAAATGCTTAAATTCAGATTACTTTTTTCTTATTTTGTTTTTTTAAGGTGGTTAGTATTCACTTATGCAACTATCATTTAGGATGTGAAATCATAAGAATTTGTTTTCAATTCCACATATTTGAAAAACATAATTAAAAACGTTTTTTAGTATTTGTGAGAACATTATGTCGAAAAAAATATCTAATTTTGCAGCACTGAACGTTGGAAAATATATTAAAAGAAACTATGAAGTTTATTGCAATCATACCCGCACGCTTTGCTTCCACAAGATTTCCAGGCAAGCCACTGGCATTGCTCGCAGGAAAAACTATAATACAACGTGTGTATGAACAAGCCCGCAAGGCTATAGATGATGTCTTTGTTGCGACTGACGACGAAAGGATTGCTAACGCCGTGGAAAAATTCGGAGGCAAGGCTGTAATGACTTCACCGGATCATAGGAGTGGGACAGACAGGATAAAAGAGGCAGCAATAAAATTAGGCATGCGCGCAGATGTTATAATCAACATACAGGGAGACGAGCCTTTCATACATCCTGAGCAGATAACTACCGTATGCAAGTGCTTCGATTACGACAATGTGCAAATTGCGACACTTGGCAAACCTTTTGGCAATAAAGCTGTATTCGATTTGTTGAGCAATCCTAATTCCCCCAAAATAGTTGTTGATAACAATAGTTTCGCGATGTACTTCAGTCGCAGCATAATTCCGTTTGTCCGCAGCAAGGAACAAGACGCATGGCCTTCATCCTTTCCTTTTCTGAAACATATCGGCCTGTATGCCTACAGGACAGAGGTTCTGAAAGAAATAACCGCGTTGCCACAATCATCGCTTGAGATTGCAGAAAATCTTGAACAATTGAGATGGCTCCAGAACGGATATAAGATAAAGGTAGGTATTACGGATGCTGAAACAATCGGAATAGACACCCCAGATGACCTGAAGAGGGCAGAAATTTTCCTTGGCAGTAATCATTTGTAGGTATTCTTTAATGGAAATTAGTGTAATCTCGATATTTATCTGTAACTTTACACCTATTAAACCATAGTTTGATATGCGACTATCAGAATTGAGGACTGGCGATAACGGTATTGTCGTAAAGGTGTATGGCCATGGCGGCTTCCGGAAACGCATTATTGAAATGGGATTTTTGAAAGGCAAGGCTGTTGAGGTTTTGCTCAATGCCCCATTGCAAGACCCGGTGAAATATAAAATCATGGGATACGAGATTTCACTGCGGCGCAGTGAAGCGGCACAGATAGAAATCGTAAAGACATCAAGCAGGAGAGATAAACTTTACCAAGAAACCGGAAAATCAGGAAAACTAACCATAGGCAGCGATGCAGCAAGCCCACATTCGCAGGCAATGGAGAAACACCGTGAGATTAACGTGGCACTCATCGGCAATCCAAACTGCGGCAAGACATCTTTATTTAATTATGCAAGTGGAGCACACGAGCGCGTGGGAAATTACTCAGGAGTTACAGTTGATGCCAAGGAAGGCGTGGCAGAATACAAAGGATACAAACTTAAAATTGTTGACCTTCCAGGTACTTATTCGCTCTCGGCCTATTCACCGGAAGAACTTTATGTCAGGAAACAGATTGTGGATAAAACACCTGATGTGGTGCTAAACGTGATTGACACAAGTAATCTTGAGCGAAACTTGTACCTCACCACGCAACTCATTGACATGAACCTATGTATGGTTGGAGCGCTGAATATGTACGATGAGATAGAGAAACGTGGTGACACGCTCGACCACACTAAACTTAGCGAGCTGCTTGGTTTCCCACTCGTACCAACGGCTTTCAAAAGCGGATATGGAGTCGATGAACTTTTCAAAACTGTAATACAAGTATATGAAGGCACCTACAGGAAGACGCGTGTAAGGCATATACACATAAACCATGGAGAATATATTGAGAGCGCAATAAGTGAGATGCAGGAACATCTTAAGGCATATTACGATGTAAGGCGCAGGTTTTCCACTCGCTACCTTGCAATAAAACTACTTGAGAACGACAAGCATGTGGAAAAATCCATATCCTCTCTGCCTGATTTCAAAGAAATCATAGAACATCGGAACAATGCTGCAGAAAGGCTGAAAGAAGAGACACACGAAGACTCTGAAACGGCAGTCATGGATGCTAAATATGGCTTCATATATGGAGCACTCAAGGAAATAGGATATGAGGAGGGAAAGAAATCTTACAACTATGGGATAACTCACAAGTTGGATGCACTGATAACACACAAATGGCTTGGGTTCCCATTGTTCTTCCTTTTTATATTCCTTATGTTCTTTGCAACATTCAACATCGGGCAGTATCCTATGGACTTGATTGAATATGGAGTCTCGGAACTTTCCGGATTGTTAAACGACATAATGCCTGATGGACCGCTGCGTGCGATGGTCGTGGACGGGGCAATCGCAGGTGTTGGTGCAGTGATAGTTTTTCTTCCACAGATTTTGATACTCTACATGTTCATATCGTTCATGGAGGACTCTGGCTATATGTCGCGGGCAGCTTTCATAATGGACAAGTTGATGCACGGCATGGGGGTACATGGAAAATCGTTCATACCGCTTATAATGGGTTTCGGATGCAACGTGCCTGCTGTGATGGCAACCCGGACTATAGAGAGCCATCGCTCTAGACTTGTTACAATGCTTGTATTGCCGTTTATGAGTTGCTCAGCAAGGTTGCCAATATATATAATGATAGTTGGAACTTTTTTCGCCGTGAAATACCAGACTTACATAATGATTCTGCTTTACGCCATCGGCATATTGCTCGCTGTGTTAATGAGCAGACTGTTTAGCAAGTTCATTTTCAAGGGAGAAGACACGCCATTTGTAATGGAACTGCCGCCATACCGTTTCCCGACGGCAAAGGCAATATTACGCCACACATGGGACAAAGGTAAACAGTATCTGAAAAAAATGGGAGGAATAATTCTCGTTGCAAGCATAATCGTATGGGCTCTTGGCTATTTCCCTCACTATGAAAACCTCAACATGCAGGAGCAACAGGAAAAGAGTTATATAGGAATGATGGGCAGGACAATAGAACCTGTTTTCTATCCACAAGGGTTTGTGTGGAAACTCGACGTGTCACTGATTGCCGGTGTTGGCGCAAAGGAAATTGTCGCTTCAACCATTGGCGTGCTTTATGCCAACGATGATGAAGTTGCCAGCGACACATCAAAAGACCGCGATGCGAAATATGCCAACCTGCGGCAAAAGATGGAAACAGATGGTATTACACCGCTGGCAGCATTCTCATACTTGCTGTTCATACTTATATACTTCCCGTGCATAGCCACAATCGCGGCAATAAAGGGAGAGACCAGATCGTGGCGATTGGCATTGTTCTCGGCTTTCTATACCACGGCACTCGCGTGGATTGTTTCTGCCGCAGTGTATCAGATAGGACGCGCCTTCGGACTTTGAGCATATTTGGCAGCAGGATTTTAATTGAAATCATATTATTTTTTCGAACTTAATAATTAAGGAAGATGGTAACCTTGAAAATAGAAAACCAAATGAAAAGCAGAAGTCAATCTGCGATTGCCAAAACATCATATATGCTGATGGCAAATAATATGACACTATTGATAAAACGTCTCTGGCCGTGGATTACCGGAACTTCTCTGACTATGGCCATAGCGTATTCCGCAGCTATTATGATACCATCTGTAACGACGGATGCGGCAACAATTACACTGTGGTCTGTCTGTGCCATATCTTCAATGGCTGCTCTATTTCTTTTGGCATGTACTTCAGGAAGTATAATGGCATTGTTAAAAGGACAAGACGCTGGTCCCAACATAGTTAGGGCGTTAAAATTTCACACAATACCAGCATCGGCATTCATTGCTGGTGTCATGTTGTTCTATGCAGTAAGTATTTCTCTTGTTGTGATATGGCATCAGGGAATGTTGTTGCTGCATTTGCTGATAGCATTAGCCATTACAATAATAACATCTCTGCTGTTGCTGCCAACATGTTACAGCGGAATGAAATATATGGCAGAAGACGGTATTAAGTATAGAAGCATTATTTCGAAAAACTATTTCATTGGCATACGTTTCTATGGCAGGCTGTTCATCACCATCTTTGTCTCACTGCTCATAGGCATAATGCTTGCCATGCTTCTCGCAGCACCTTTATGGGTGGTTACAATTGCAAGCCTCCAGGATTCTCTCGGTATGTATTTCGGAGACCTGTCTGGTATGCCACAGACTGCCCCACTGCTCATATTCACTGGCGCATTCATCGCTTTCGCAGCATGTTCCCCGGTGTGGCTGTGGCAAATGTTCTGTATATACTACCAATATGGTTCAATAAGTGCGAGCCAAACGGAAAGGTAATCGGAAGTGTAACATCATTCATATACGGTGTTGTCATGTATGCCAGCATCGCGCAATGCTTCAATGCGTTCCACGCACGTTCCGCATTTTCCGCAATGGTGTACCCCACCCTTATAACAGCTCCATGTTTTTGAATAATCTATGCCGAGTTTTTTACCACGCCGTGCTATGTCTGCCTTGGTTATGCCTGTATATGGTGCAAGAATTTCTATTCCCAGGAATGTCCCAGTTTTTGTGGCCTCGCTCATTGCATTCACAAATTCCGGACGACAGTCCGGATATATGGTGTGGTCGCCGCCATGATTAGCCATCATTACATACTTAAGATTGCGACTTTCAGCAATTCCTGCAGCAATAGATAGCATGATCCCGTTTCGGAAAGGAACAACTGTTGATTTCATGTTGTCCTCAGCATAATGCCCTTCTGGTATAGCTTCTGCCCCGTCAAGCAGCGAACTGTTGAAAAACTTTGGCATGAAAGCGAGGTCTATAGTTATGTGTTCAATGCCCAACTGCTCACAGTGCCAGCGTGCAAATGGTATCTCACGAGCATTGTGATTGCTTCCGTAGTTGAACGAAACACCAAGTGCGATACGGTCTTTGTATTCATAGAGCAGCGTTACGCTGTCCATTCCTCCACTGACTATTATAATACTGTCCTTTTCCATGATAATGTTGTTTGTGTTGCAAAGGTATTGATTTTCCTGCAAAAAACAAAACTATTTATGAGGGTGTGTCATAATTGACTATGGTCATTTATGGCGCACCCTCTTTCTGTATA
>URLI01000009.1 GCA_900548585.1 uncultured Prevotella sp.
CCACACGAGCGAAAATAATTCAGTTACCGAACATTGCTCCATCGTTACCTATGACGAAATCGGGTAACGCTCTGGTAACTGAACTTCTGCTTAAATCTGCATACACCTGCCCTTTTTGAAAAGGGTACTTCTATGCAAATTATTCAGTTTCCTGCTCATAATCAGTCAGTTTACACCAACTTTGATATTTCTTCATTTTCGTTGATTAGTTGCAGACCAAATACGCCGTAATTACAGACCAAACTCGGCGTATTTGCTTACCAAATTCGGCGTATTTGCAACACAAAACCGCCGTATTTGCATTTTGATTGACAACGAACTTCAATGTGTTTTCATGCTGGACGCCGGCCGGCAAGGCACAGAGCGTCACGGCGCACCCGCCACGCCGCCGTCTCAGCGAGTTCTCCCGCGCAGCAGCGAGAGCATTATGCGGGCTGTCTCCCTTGGCGCGTTGTCATATCCGAGGGCGTTTTCCATGTCCTCGTATCCGTGGAGCATTTTCTCGCGGGCATCGCCTCCCGGCAGTATCGACCCGAGGTGGGCGCGCAGGTTGTTCTCGGTGAACTGTTCCGCCACGAGTTCCGGCACGACATCCTTGCCGGCGATGAGGTTCACGAGCGACACATACGGCGCCTTTATGAGTTTCTTGCGCAGCCATCCGACAATCTTATGCATCGGGGTCTCGTAGCACACCACCTGCGGCACATGGAAAAGCGCCGTCTCGAGCGTCGCCGTGCCACTTGTCACCAACGCCGCATCGGCGTGCATCAACAGTGCGAACGTATCGTTGTCGATTACGCTCACAGGGTAGTCGCGCACGAACGGGGCGTAGTATTCGCTGCCGATGCCCGGCGCGCCTGCCAGCACCAGCTGATAGTCGCGTGAGTGTTCGCTTGCCACCTTCAGCATCATTGGCAGGTTGTCCTTTATCTCCTGTTTCCGGCTTCCTGCGAGTATGGCTATCATCGGACGCCCGTCAAGGCCATGCCTTGTCCGGAAGCCGGCGGCAGTCTCCCAGTAGTTGCTGTGAAACTCGTCAATCTCGGTGGCCGTGGGGTTGCCGACATAGTGTACCGGATAGTTGTGCCTCTGCTCAAAGAATTCTTTCTCGAAGGGCAGTATCGAGAACACCTCATCCACGTCGCGCCTGATGTTCTTTATCCGGTACTCCTTCCACGCCCACAGCTTCGGCGCGATGTAATAGAAGATTGGGATTTTGGAGTGGCGGTGCACATACTTGGCAATGGCGAGGTTGAAGCCTGGGTAGTCAACGAGTATCAGCGCGTCAGGGGCCCAGTCCAGTATGTCGCGCCTGCACATCCTCAAGTTTCTCGCTATTTTTGGCAGGTGCATCAACACAGGCACGAAGCCCATGTATGCCATATTGCGGTAGTGGCGCACCCGCGTGCCTCCCACCGCCGTCATGTTGTCGCCCCCGAGGAAGCGGAAGTCGGCCTTCTTGTCCCTGTCGCTGAGTGCCTTCATAAGGTGCGAGGCGTGCAGGTCGCCACTCGCCTCGCCCGCGATGATGTAGTATTTCATGGCCTGTATATGTTAAGTTTCACAAAATTCCATGCCGCGCAGTCCCCCGCGCAGCCTTGTTTCCGATACCGTAGTGCCTCACACCGGGAAGTCCCACGATGCCATTCTCTCAATCATGGGATAGTTGGTTACGTCAATCTGCGTCGGCGTCACCGCCGCATATCCGTGCCTCAGTGCCCAGTTGTCGGTGTCTTCGGCCTCCGGTTCGTCGTTGGCGTAACGCCCTACCATCCAGTAATACTCATATCCCCTGGGATGCTGGCGGCGAACGGTCTCGCTAAGCCACGACCCCTTGGCCATTCGGCACACCTTTACGCCCTTGTACTCGTCAACAACGGGGAAGTTTACGTTGAGGCACACACCGGTGGGCAGGCCCTCGCGGAGGATCTTTCCGGTGACATAGCGCACCACGGCAGTCATTGGCGAGAAGTCGGCATCAGGCCTATGGTCGCACAGCGAGAAAGCCACCGACGGTATGTATTTCATGCAGCCCTCGAGCGCTATCCCCATCGTTCCGGAATAGTGCGTGTTGACCGATGCGTTGTCGCCGTGGTTTATGCCCCCGATCACCATGTCGGGGCGTCGCGTGAGGATATTTCCCAGCGCCAGTTTCACGCAGTCCACCGGCGTGCCGTTTGACGACCACACCTGCAGTCCGTCCTCGCCGTGCCGTTTCTCGAGCCTCAGCGGCATTGTTCCCGAGAACGCGCACGACGAGCCGGAGCGTGCCGTGTCCGGCGCGCACACGATTATGTCTGCCATGTCACGTATCATTTCCACGAGGCACGCCAGCCCCTTCGCTTCGTAGCCGTCGTCATTTGAAATAAGTATTAACGGTCTGTTATTTTTCATAAAAATTTCAATCTTTCGGTGCAAAAGTAGTAAAAAAACACCATTTTCCAAATTTTTTGTATAACTTTGCCAGATATTTTGGAACGTGGTGCATACGATAAGGGCAAAAAGGAGTGCTTTTGAAACATGCGGCAGGCCTCTTTGAGGATTACGTCAAGAAATCACAGATGTTTTAAGTCATCAGGAATCAAAACGACAGTAAAAAGGAAATGGGAAAAATCATTGCATTAGCCAATCAGAAAGGTGGCGTGGGCAAGACCACGACAAGCATCAACCTGGCAGCATCGCTCGCCACTCTCGAGAAGAAGGTGCTAATCGTTGACGCAGACCCTCAGGCGAATGCGTCGAGCGGGCTGGGTGTTGATCTCAACGAGGTGGAATGCTCCCTGTACGAATGTATCATCGACGGCGCCGGCGTGCGCGACGCGATGTACACCACGGACATCGGGACACTCGACATCATACCGAGCCACATAGACCTCGTCGGGGCGGAGATTGAGATGCTCAACCTGCCCCAGCGGGAACGCGTGATAAAGAAAATCCTCGAGCCGGTAAGGGATGAGTACGACTACATACTCATCGACTGCTCGCCGTCGCTTGGGCTTATAACAGTCAACGCGCTGACGGCCGCCGACTCGGTCATCATACCGGTGCAGTGCGAGTACTTTGCCCTTGAGGGAATAAGCAAGCTGCTCAACACGATACGCATCATCAAGAGCAAACTGAACCCGCAACTGGAGATTGAGGGATTCCTGCTCACGATGTACGACAGCCGCCTGCGGCTGGCACGGCAGATATACGACGAGGTGAAGCGGCATTTCCAGGAACTGGTGTTCAAGACCGTCATACAGCGCAACGTGAAGCTGTCTGAGGCGCCGAGCCACGGCCTGCCAGTGATACTCTACGACGCTGACTCCACGGGAACGAAGAACCACCTCGCACTGGCAAGGGAAATAATAAACAAGAACTGACATGGCAGTAAGAAAGAAATATGGCGCCTCCGGGCACAGCGCGCTCGGCAGGGGACTCGATGCCCTAATATCCACCAGCGAGGTGAGGACGCAGGGATCGTCAACGATATGCGAGGTGCCGATATCACAGATTGAGGCAAACCCTAACCAGCCACGGCGCGACTTCGACCAGGAATCACTGCAGGAGCTGGCACAGAGCATCAGGGAAATAGGCATCGTCAGCCCGATAACGCTGCGCAAGATTAGCGACGACAGATACCAGATCATCGCGGGCGAGAGGCGCTGGAGGGCATCGCAGATGGCCGGGCTCGACGCGCTGCCGGCATACATACGCACGACGAGCGACGAGAACGTGATGGAAATGGCGCTCGTAGAGAACATACAGCGCGAGGACCTGAACTCAATAGAAATCGCGCTCGCCTACCAGCACCTGCTTGACAGCACCGGAATGACGCAGGAGAAAGTGGCGGAGCGCGTGGGCAAGAGCCGCACCGCCGTCACCAACCACCTGCGGCTGCTGAAACTGCCGGCACAGGTTCAGGTGGCGCTGCAGAAGAGGGAGATTGACATGGGCCACGCGCGCGCGCTGCTGTCAATAGAAAGCCCGTCGCAGCAGATACGCGTGTTCCGCGACATACAGAAGAACGGATACTCGGTAAGACAGGTGGAGAACCTCATCAAGCGGATGAAAAACGGAAACGGCGAAGGCGCGGGAAAAGCGCAGAAGAAGAAAGCGCCGATGCCGGAGGAATACGCTACGATGCGCAACAAACTGGCAGAGATGTTCAGCAGCAACGTCGAGATGACATGCTCTGCCGGCGGCAAGGGGAAGATAACAATCCCGTTCGGCAGCGGGGAAGAACTGGAAAGGATTATGAGCGTGTTCGACAAAATGAAATAACAACAGCCGCGTGAGGACACTGCCGAACATCATACACAGGATTGCGGCGGCGGCAATGATAGCCGCCGCGTGCTTCCCAGCCGCTGCCGCAGCGCAGGCGGAGACCGACAGCACGTTCATTTCCGGCTACGGCGCGGAAAAGGAGGCGAGTGCCGCAGGGGAGGAGATTTACAGCAATGCCGCTGCCGACACCATCGTGATGGCAGAAAGACCTCCGCTCGCTGCCCAAAGACGCAACAGGGACAAGGTGAAACGCGCCGGGAAAGACTGGGAAACATGGCGCCCCGACCCCAAGAAAGCGCTATGGCTCGCAATCGTGCTGCCGGGCGCAGGGCAGATATACAACCGCAAATACTGGAAACTGCCCATAGTCTATGGCGGTTTCCTTGGCTGCATATACGCCATGCGGTGGAACAACATGATGTACAACGACTACTCGCAGGCATACCTCGACCTGACGGACAACGACCCGCAGACACAGAGCTACAACCAGTTCCTGCACCTCGGGGCAGCAATAACCGATGAAAACAAGGCGAGGTACGAGAACCTGTTCAGGAAGCGGAAAGACTACTACCGCCGATACCGCGACCTCAGCTTCTTCATCATTGTGGGCGTGTATGCGCTATCGGTGATCGATGCCTACGTTGACGCGTCGCTGTCGGAGTTCGACATATCGCCGGACCTCACCATGAGGATAGGCCCGGCGGTGATGAACAGCGGCGCGGGAGGAAACATGCTGAAGTCGGCAGCCGTGGGAGTGAACTGCTCGCTGACCTTCTGACAATAACCATTTTGAACAATAAACAAACGACAGATATGAAGAAAAGACTTTTTTTTACCATTGCCGCGATGTTCACCGTCACATTATCTGCATTCGCACAATATGACGATGAATATGAAATAATTGTCACCGACGCCAACGGACAGCGACAGGAAATAGACATTCCCGAAGCAATGACGTTCGAGGTGGACAGTATGCTTAACCAATATTACTCAAAGACATTCCTGGCAGACGACGAGAACTGCACCACAAGCAGCAGCGACCCGGAGTTCACCGACCAGGAATACATCGACCGCCTCAGCCGGCTGCCATACGTCGTGCCAATGCCCTACAACGAGGTCGTGAGGAAATTCATCGACCGATACACCAAGTCGGGGCGCAGGACGGTGGGATACATGATCGCGGCGATGAACTTCTACACGCCGATATTCGAACAGGCACTCGAGACATTCGGCGTGCCGCTCGAACTGAAGTACCTGCCCGTAGTGGAGTCAGGACTGAACCCGTCGGCGGTATCCCACGCCGGGGCGGCAGGGCTGTGGCAGTTCATGATCACCTCCGGCAAACGCTACGGGCTGCGCGTCAACTCGCTCGTCGATGACCGCCGCGACCCGATAAAGTCATCCTACGCCGCAGCCGAACTGCTGAGCGACCTGTACCGCATCTTCGGCGACTGGCATCTCGCACTGGCAGCATACAACTGCGGGCCGGACAACGTGAACCGGGCAATCCACCGCGCCGGGGGGAGCAAGGACTACTGGACGATATACCCCTACCTGCCACGCGAGACACGGGGCTATGTGCCGGCATTCATCGCAGCGAACTACGTTATGAACTATTACTGCGAGCATAAAATCTGCCCGATGAGGTCAACACTGCCAGAGAAGGCCGACACCGTCATGGTGGACCGCGACGTGAGCTTCAAGACCATATCCGACTACTGCGGCATCCCGGTGGAGCAACTGCGCGCGCTCAACCCACAGTACAGGCGCGACGTGGTGAACGGGAGCAGCGAGCCGTCGGCCATAAGCATGCCGCCGGCAGCCGTGCTGGCGTTCATCGACAACCAGAAGAAAATATACGCAGAGTCGTCGAGCGTGACGTTCTCCGACAACGCGGACTCGTTCACCTCGTACGAGACGGCGAGAAGCCAGCCGCAGACTACAAGCAGCGGATATACGAACAGGTCATACAGCAACGCGCAGCAGTACTACACCGCACCGAGGTACAAATACAATAACAGCCGTGCGAAAGCCGCGACGAGACGCTACTCGTCGGCGCGGAAAAAGAGCGGAGCGTCATGGAAAGGCAGGAAATCTGGCAAGAAAAGGACAACCCGCAACACACGGCGCAGGCAAAATGCACAGAGCGTAACGATAAAGAAAGGCGAAACCCTGTCAGGACTGGCACGCAAGCACGGGACAACCGTTAAGAAACTGAAGCAGCTCAACGGCATAAAGGGCTCGAACATACGGGCAGGAAAGAAAATAAGAGTGAAATAATAACGAATGAACGATAATGTATGGACACGCCGTCACGCACGCATGTCCATACATTCATAACATACGAGAGCACAGGAAAAGCACACGCTCTGCGCGCAGACCTTCACGGAATGGAAAGGAAAAACAATATGGAAGAGCAGGAAAACAAAGGCATGACACGCGAAGAGGCGGAGGAGAAACTCGTGAACGACGCGTTCAGGGAACTGCTGGACGCTTACCTCGCATCGCGGCACCGCAAGAAAGTGGACATCATAACCAAGGCGTTCAACTTCGCAAAGCAGGCGCACAAGGGTGTCCGCCGCCTTTCAGGCGAGCCGTACATAATGCACCCCATCGCCGTGGCGCAGATAGCGTGCGAGGAGATGGGGCTCGGCTCGACGAGCATCTGCTCCTCATTGCTGCACGACGTTGTGGAGGACACAGACTACACAATAGAGGACATCGAGAACATATTCGGAAAGAAAATAGCGCAAATAGTCAACGGCCTGACGAAAATCTCCGGCGGAATATTCGGCGACCAGGCTTCGGCACAGGCAGAGAACTTCAAGAAACTGCTGCTGACAATGAGCGACGACATCAGGGTCATACTGATAAAAATTTGCGACCGCCTGCACAACATGCGCACACTCGCCAGCCAGCCGGCAAACAAGCAATACAAAATCGCAGGAGAAACACTATATATATACGCGCCACTCGCCAACCGTCTGGGACTTAACAAGATAAAGACGGAACTCGAAAACCTGAGCTTCAAGTTTGAGCACCCGGAGGAGTACAGGTATATCGTGAACAAACTCGAAACGAGCAGCGTGAAACGAGACGAACTGTTCGAGGAGTTCACCACCCCAATAAGGGAGAAGCTCGTGGAAATGGGCATAAAATATGAGATAAAGGCAAGAGTTAAAAGCCCATATTCCATCTGGAACAAGATGCAGACCAAGCATGTGGCCTTCGACGAAATATTCGACATACTCGCCGTGCGCATCATATTCACCCCCGACAAGAGGGAGAACGAGATCAACGAATGCTTCAACATCTATGTCGCGATAAGCAAGCTCTACAAGGCACATCCGGGACGGCTGCGCGACTGGCTGAGCCACCCGAAAGCCAACGGATACCAGGCGCTGCACGTCACGCTGATGTCGAAGACGGGACAGTGGATAGAGGTGCAGATAAGGAGCGACCGCATGGACGAAATCGCGGAGCAGGGCTTCGCGGCACACTGGAAATACAAGGACGGCGGAGGCGAATACACCGAGGACGAGACCGAGCTGAACGACCTGCTGCAAACAATAAAGGAAATCCTCGACGACCCGCAGCCGAACGCAATGGATTTCCTCGATGCAATAAAGATGAACCTCTTCGCCACAGAGATATTCGTATTCACGCCGAAGGGCGAGATAAAGACCATGCCGGCAGGATGCACCGCGCTCGACTTCGCATTCCAGATACACACCGAATTAGGAAGCCACTGCATCGGGGCGAAAGTGAACCACAAACTGGTGCCGCTGAGCCACAGGCTTCAGAGCGGAGACCAGGTGGAGATACTCACAAGCAACTCGCAACGCGTTGACCCTCAGTGGGTGAATTTCGTTGAGACGGCAAAGGCGAAGAACAAAATTCTCTCAATACTGAGGAAAGAGGGACGCGAGATACAGAAGAAAGGAGAGGAAATACTGAAGGAGTTCCTGGAAAAGCACGACATGGAGCCGACACTGTCCACACTCGACAAACTGTGCGAACTGCACGACGTGCAGAAACACGAGACACTGTTCCTGGAAATCGGCAACAAGAATATAATACCGGACGAACGCGACATCAGCACACTGCAAGGCAAACGGAAGAAGCCAGGGAACGGCGGGTGGAGACGGTATGTGCCATTCCTCGGCAACAAGAGCAAGGCGGAGCTGGAACAAAAGGGGGCGGAGAGCACCGGCGCGCTCTTCGTCGTGCCAAAGGACATGAACCGCAAGAAGCCTATATTCGTGACCGACGAGAACATATCGCAATACATCTTCAAGGACTGCTGCCACGCGATACCGGGAGACGACATACTCGGTTTCATAACAAGCGACAACCACATAGAAATCCACAAACGCTCGTGCGTCGTGGCATCGAAACTGAAATCTGGCTACGGCAACCGCATACTCGACGCAAAGTGGAAAACGCGCAAGGTGCTGTTCTTCGAGGCCGAGATAAAAATACGGGGCATAGACCGAGTGGGAATACTCAACGAAGTGACGCAGGTGCTTTCGTCACAGTTCGGAGTCAGCGTGAGGAAAATCACCGCGTGCAGCGATGCGAGCATATTCGAGGGGAGCATGGAACTGCGCGTCCACGACCGTGAGGACGTGCAGACGATAATCAGCAGACTGAAAAAAATCGACGGGCTGAAAGAGGTCAACGGGATAAACTGACCCGCGTTGCCCAAGACACGGGGCCGCCTGGCGAGCACGCACACGCCGTCAGGTCAGGTAGTCGAGCTGCCGCTTCAGTTCGCGGAGGTCATCACGCACACGGATTAGCCGCTCGAGAGCCTGCGTGCTGCTGTCCACATTCTTCTTGTTCTGCTGCAGCATCTTGCGCGCCGCCGCGAGCTTGAAGCCCCGCACCTTGACGAGGTTATATATAAGGCGCAGCTGCTCGATCTCCTTGTCAGAATACTGGCGCACGCGGTTGCCCGTGGTCTTAGGCTTAATCTGCGGGAACTCGGTCTCCCAATAACGCAGGAGGCTGTCCGTGACACCGAACATCTCCGCCACTTCCTTGATGGAGTAGTACAGTTTCCTTGGCTTATCTTTCTTTAATGGCATCTTCTGCAATAACTTTTTCATCACATACCGCCGCCATACCGTTCCGTATACGGGATATTTCCTGCAAATATACAAAATAAATCGCAACAAGAAACAAATACCGCAGGATTTTTATTAATTTTGCACTCAAAATCAATTAACAGCATACAGGAAACAAACAAAACAAGATATACATGATGAAAGCAAACGAAATCCGCGAATCTTTCAAGAAGTTCTTCGAGTCGAAAGGCCACACAATAGTCGCATCGGCGCCAATGGTGGTGAAGGACGACCCCACGCTGATGTTCACCAATGCAGGAATGAACCAGTGGAAGGACATCATCCTCGGCACCCGCGACCCAGAGCCGCGCCGCCGCGCAGACACGCAGAAATGCCTGCGGGTGAGCGGCAAGCACAACGACCTCGAGGAGGTGGGGCATGACACATACCACCACACCATGTTCGAGATGCTCGGCAACTGGTCGTTCGGCGACTATTTCAAGGAGGGCGCGATTGACATGGCATGGGAATATCTCGTTGACGTGCTGCACCTATGCCCCGGGGACCTCTATGTCACGGTGTTCGAGGGCGCGCCAAGCGAGGACATCCCGCGCGACGACGAGGCCGCACGCTTCTGGGCGAAGCACGTCCCAGCCGACCACATCATCAACGGCAACAGGCACGACAACTTCTGGGAGATGGGCGACACGGGCCCATGCGGGCCATGCTCGGAAATCCACCTCGACTCACGCAGCGCGGAAGAGAAGGCCAAGGTGCCGGGACGCGAGCTCGTGAACAAGGACAACCCGCAGGTGATCGAGATATGGAACCTCGTGTTCATGCAGTTCAACCGCAAGGCCGACGGCACGCTCGAGAAACTCGCAATGAACGTGATAGACACGGGAATGGGCTTCGAGCGGCTCGTGAGGGCCATACAGGGCAAACGCTCCAACTACGACACCGACGTGTTCCAGCCATTGATACGCGAGATAGAGAAACTCAGCGGAATGAAATACGAGGGCGAAGGCCAGTGCGGTGACGGCACGGCATCACCCAGCCAGTCAACAGTGGCGATGCGCGTGATTGCCGACCACATACGCGCCGTGAGTTTCTCCATCGCCGACGGGCAGCTGCCCGGCAACGCAAAGGCAGGATATGTTATACGCCGGATTCTGCGCCGCGCCGTGCGCTACGCATACACTTTCCTCGGACAGAAAGAGGCGTTCCTGTTCAAACTCGTGCCGATGCTCGTGCACGAGATGGGCGACGCATACCCGGAACTGAAGGCACAGCGCGAGCTCATCACACGCGTAATCAAGGAGGAGGAGGACTCTTTCCTGCGGACACTCGACAAGGGCATCAACATGCTCAACGGCGCGATGGAAGAGATGAGGGCCGGCGGCAAGCGCGAACTCGACGGGGCGCAGGCCTTCAGACTGTTCGACACCTACGGCTTCCCGCTCGACCTCACCGAACTGATATGCCGTGAGAACGGTTTCACGGTTGACGCGAAACGCTTCGGCGAGGAGATGAAGAAACAGAAGGAACGCGCGCGCAACGCCGCCGCCGTGGAGAACGGCGACTGGATAACAGTGGGCGGGGGAGACGCTGCCACGGAGCAGAAATTCGTGGGCTACGACCACACCGATTACGAATGCCGCATCACGCGATACCGGAAGGTGACACAGAAGAAGAGCCACTTCTACGAACTTGTGCTCGACAGCACGCCTTTCTACGGCGAGATGGGAGGACAAGTGGGCGACCAGGGCGTACTCGTGAGCGAAGACGAGACGGTGCAGGTGGTTGACACCAAGCGCGAGAACAACCAGTCAATACACATCGTCATGGAACTGCCCAAGAACATCGGGGCACCGTTCATGGCTTGCGTCGACACCGACAAGCGCGAGGCAAGCGCGGCAAACCACAGCGCGACACACCTCCTGGACTACGCCCTGAAGAAGGTGCTGGGCGACCATGTCGAGCAGAAGGGCTCGCTCGTAAGCCCCGACACGCTGCGCTTCGACTTCTCTCATTTCCAGAAGACGACCGACGAGGAGCTACGCCAGGTGGAACGCTTGGTGAACGAAATGATACGCAGCAACATCGCCCTCGAGGAATTCCGCGACACCCCGATAGACGAGGCACGCAAGATGGGCGCCGTGGCACTGTTCGGCGAGAAGTACGGCGACAGTGTGAGAGTCGTGAGGTTCGGGCCGAGCATAGAGTTCTGCGGAGGCATACACGTCCGTGCAACGGGCAGCATCGGCATGTTCAAGATAGTGAGCGAGTCGAGCGTGGCGGCTGGAATACGCCGCATCGAGGCAAAGACCGGCAGGGAATGCGAGGAGATGATTTACAATCTCGAGGACGGTATGCGCGCAATCAAGGCGATGTTCAACAACACCAAGGACCTGAAAGGCACGATACAGAAATACATCGGCGAGCACGACGAGCTGAAGAAGCAGGTGGACAAGTTCGTCGCAGAAGCAATAGAACGTATCAAGGACAAACTAACAGACAGTCCGCGCATCATCAACGGCGTCAAGGTATATAGCGCGGTGCTGCCCATAAAGCCAGAGCAGGCCAAGGATCTCGTGTTCAAGGTGCGTGCCGCAGACCCGGTGCATTCGCTCTGCGTGGTGGGAAGCGTCTATGACAACCGCCCGATGCTGAATGTGATCGTCAGCGACGACCTCGTGAAGGAGAACGGAATAAACGCCGGGAAACTGGTGCGCGAGGCTGCGAAACTTATACAGGGCGGCGGAGGCGGACAGCCACACTTCGCCTCGGCTGGCGGAAAGAACGCCGACGGCATCAGCGCGGCAGTAGACAAGGTGATCGAACTGGCCGAGCTGTGAGCAAGCGCCCGCAAGGCAGGAAAGATGCGGCAGGGGGACAAGGGACTCCTCTGGACGGGTAAGCCCAAACCGGCGATTGCAAAACCGGTTTGTTACCAATGACGGCCAGATTTGTGACCCGTTGCCAACAATTATGCAAATACGCCGAATTTGCGGTGCAAATACGCCGAATTTAAAATGCAATTACGCCGAATTTGCGATGCAAATTCGGCGTAATTGCATTGTTGCCGGACACTATGTTACAATCCGCCGCTATTCATTGGCGTTTATTTCAGTGGACAACAACGATAGTCCCGGGCCGCCTACTCCGCCAGGGCTTCCATTATCTTTGCCTCGAGTTCCTCGCAAAGCTCGGGGTTGTCGGTCAGCAGTTTCTTTACGGCCTCGCGTCCCTGTCCTAATTTCGCGTCACCGTAGGAATACCACGAACCGCTCTTGCGGATAACGCCGTAGTCCGACCCGAGGTCAACGATCTCGCCAACCTTCGATATTCCGTTGCCGAACGTTATCTCGAACTCCGCCCTGCGGAACGGTGGAGCCACCTTGTTCTTCACCACCCTCACCTTTGTAAGGTTGCCGAGCACCTCGTCTCCTTCCTTTATCGGCGCGCCCCGGCGTATGTCTATGCGCACGGAAGAGTAGAACTTCAGCGCGTTTCCGCCAGTCGTGGTCTCCGTCGGGCCGTATACCTGCCCTATTTTCTCGCGCAGCTGGTTGATGAATATGCACGTTGTGTTTGTCTTGGAAATCGTGCTCGTGAGTTTCCTCAGTGCCTGGCTCATGAGCCTTGCCTGCAGTCCGACGACGTTGTCGCCCATCGCCCCCTCTATCTCTTTCTTCGGCGTGAGTGCCGCGACCGAGTCTATCACAATTATGTCTATCGCTGACGACGATATGAGCTGGTCGGCAATCTGCAGAGCCTGCTCGCCGTTGTCCGGCTGCGATATGAGCAGGTTGTCCACGTCAACCCCCAGGTGCTGCGCATAGAATCGGTCGAACGCGTGCTCTGCGTCTATGAATGCCGCATATCCCCCCATCTTCTGCGTCTCTGCGATGGCATGTATGGCCAGCGTTGTCTTTCCCGAGGATTCCGGGCCGAATATCTCTATCACGCGCCCTCGCGGATAGCCCCCCACGCCGAGTGCCGCATTCAGTCCGATGCTTCCCGTCGGTATGACATCCACGTTCTCCACGCTATCGTCCCCGAGTTTCATTATCGCGCCTTTTCCGAAATCCTTTTCTATCTTTTCCATTGCCGCCTGCAATGCCTTCATCTTCTCGCTCTGCGGGTTTGCGGCAGCCGTGTCTTCTGTTTTCTTTGCCATTTCTTGATTAAATAAATGTTTTGTTCCACACCACGGTGAAATACTAAAGTTCCAAGTCTCCGTCAAACACCTCTTTCCAGGGCAGCCCCTGACGGTTGAGCTGTTCCATGAACGGGTCTGGGTCGAACTCCTCGACGTTCCACACTCCAGGCTTCCGCCATATTCCCTTCACGAGCATCATCGCCCCGATCATTGCCGGCACGCCCGTTGTGTAGCTCACGCCCTGCATCCCCGTCTCATTGTAAGCAGCCTGGTGCGAGCAGTTGTTATATATATAGTATGTGCGCTCCTTGCCGTCCTTCACGCCTTTTATGCGGCATCCTATGGATGTCTCGCCGTCGTAGTTCTCGCCGAGGTCCTGCGGGTTCGGCAGCACTGCCTTGAGGAATTGCAGCGGCACGATTTTCACGCGCGCCGTCTTCCCCGTCCCGTCTGCCAGCGGGGCCTCGTATTCAATCTCGTCTATGCGGCTCATGCCGAGGTTCTCGATTACGTCGAGGTAGGTGAGATACTGCTGTCCGAACGTCATCCAGAAGCGTGCCGTCCTGATAGTCGGGTAGTTCTTCACGAGCGATTCCAGTTCCTCGTGGTGCATGAGGTACGACTCCCTCGGGCCGATGTTGGGATATGTCAGCGGCTTGTGTATGCTTAGCGGCTCTGTCTCGATCCACTCGCCGTCCTTGTAGTACAGTCCCTTCTGCGTTATCTCGCGTATGTTTATCTCCGGGTTGAAGTTCGTGGCGAACGCCTTGTGATGGTTTCCCGCGTTGCAGTCCACTATGTCGAGCTGCGTCATCTCGTCGAAGTGGTGCTTTGCGGCGTATGCGGTGAATATCCCGCTCACTCCAGGGTCGAAGCCGCAGCCGAGTATCGCGCACAGCCCAGCCTGCTCGAAGCGCTCCTTGTATGCCCACTGCCACGAGTATTCGAAGTGAGCCTCGTCCTTCGGCTCGTAGTTGGCGGTGTCGAGATAGTTGCATCCGCAGGCAAGGCACGCGTCCATTATCGTCAGGTCCTGGTAGGGCAGCGCGAGGTTTATCACCAGCTCTGGCTTGAAGCCACTGAAAAGAGCCCTGAGCTGCTCCACGTCGTCGGCGTCCACCTGTGCCGTGGTGACGCTCAGCGGCGCGGGCTTGGTGCCGAGGACATAGTGCGTCTGTCCGCCCCTATCCTGCCGCTCCGTGATGTCCAGCCCTGAGCGCGACGCCAGGCCGGCCACCAGTTTGTCGCATTTCTCCTTGCGGCGGCTGGCAATCATAAACTCTGTGAACACGTCGGTGTTCTGCGCAATCTTGAAGGCGGCGACCGTGGCCACGCCTCCTGCTCCAATCATAAGTATTCTGCTCATATTTCTCTCTTACTTGTTTTCCGGTTGTCAAGGCAGCGGGAGACATCCGGCAGGCACCCGCCGTCTATTTGCTGCAAAGTTATCATAATTCGTTGAGAACGCAAAGCGAAATCTTTTATTTTTGAGTTACATTCCAATTATCATATTTGTCGTGCCCGCGCGTCAAAGCCGCCGAATTGAGATGGCCTCCACGGCATCATCCGCACGCTCCGCGCGGCATGTCCCTCACCCCAGTTCCTCGCCCTTTATCCCGAGGGCGTTCATCAGGGAGTAGCCCAGTATCTCCTGCCGGAAGTTCCCGCCCAGCATCGGCTGCATGGCAAATAGCGTGACGCGCTTGTCGTCGCCGCAGCTGGAGAGAAGCCGCCGCAGGCGGTCGTATATGTCGCTCCCCTCGGTGTCCGGCACGACCATTATGCGTTTCACCTCCGGGTGCGCCGCAACGATCTGCACCAATTCGAGCAAAGTGCTGTCCTTGTCGGATATTTGCGGTATTTCCACGGCCGTCAGGACGAACTCGCCGAGGCTGTCGCGGAAGGCCTTCCCGCTGATTTCGCCGTCATAGCCGGCAGGAACGAAATTCTCCATCGCCGCATTGCCGCTGTCGTGCAGCAGCACGACGCGCGTGTCTCCGCCGCCCTCGCGCACCCCACCGTCCAGCGCCACACAGTCTATCCACCGTGCGAGGTCGGCGCCAGGCACTCTTCTCATCAGCATACGCTCGAAGTTCACGGTGAGGTCGAACGCCACCCTGTCAACATAATCGGCATCGGCGATAATCACGTTCTCGCCCCATTCTTCACGCCTCAGTTCTTCTTTCATCGATGCAAAGTTATGTTTTTTGTCACAAACGGCAAAATATTGAAGTATATTTCGTAACTTTGCAGGTTGATAAACCGTCCTTTGGCAAGGACGGTAACATCAATAACAATAACCATCTGACAGAGCATGGACAAACCATTATTACTGATTTCGCTGCTGGCGGTGATTTTCCCAGGCATCGCCGGCGCACAGACGGCAATGCGCGACCTTTGGGTTCAGATGCCCGACAGCATCGTAGCCTATCTTGACAAGGAAAAACGCGCGGAGATTGCCGAACTGTACCAGGCGGAAATGAAGACGGAGACAAAGAACAAACTTGATGGCACGACCGTAATGGACACGCTGACCGACGACTTTGCCTGCATCACGCTGAATGCAAGCGCCACGATGCAGATTAAGAAACTTGAGGCAGGCAACTCCTTTGTCATCTGCGTTGTAAGGAATTTCAATGCGCCTGAAACCGACAGCGAGATAAACTTCTTCAGTCCGGAATGGAAGCCGCTTGACGGCGATTTCGGGCTACCCAAGACTGACGATGCCGAAAGGACAAAAGTCTTTTTCACCGAGCGGCCTGACAGCATCACGGCAGCGGATTACAACGAGCGTCTCTCCCTCATAGACCCTGTAATGCTCTGCGCCTCACTCTCAGCCGACGGGCAGTTCATCACGCTCACCATCACCACCCCGCTGATTAACAGCGAGGAGAGAAAGAGCGTCGTGCCGATAATAAGGAAGAGGAAATTCAGATGGGAAGGACAATCGTTCGCGCCATGCTGAAAGCTTTATGCCACGGAGCGCAGCAAACTGGCAGCATTCCGCACGCACATACATTTAATGACACCGCATACCCCTTATAATTAATAATTGTATTTGAATGACAACATTATCATTTGTTATCGTCGCCGCGTTCATCACCGGCTATTTCTTCATAGCCATCGAAAGCGTGACCAAAGTGAACAAGGCGGCAGTCGCGCTGCTGATGTTCGTGGCGTGCTGGACGCTGTTCATGATCGACCCTTCGCAGTACATGCCCGGGGCGGTCGGCGACGGCATAGGCAGTGCCGTGGGAAGCGAGATCGAGCGTCACCTGGGAAGCACGTCCACGACGCTGTTCTTCCTCATGGGAGCAATGACAATCGTGGAGCTCGTTGACCAGAACGGCGGGTTCAACTTCGTGCGCAACTGGGTTAAGACAAGCGACAAGAGGGTTTTGCTCTGGCGCGTGGCGTTCCTCACCTTCCTGCTGTCAGCGATACTGGACAACCTCACCACGAGCATAGTGATGATTATGATACTGCGGAAACTCATCCCCGAAAAGGAAGACAGGTTCAAGTACGCCGCACTGGTAATCATCGCCGCCAACTCGGGCGGGGCATTCTCGCCCATCGGCGACGTGACGACAATCATGCTGTGGAACAAGGGCGTGATCACCGCAGCGGGCGTGCTGGCAGAGATGTTCGTGCCGTCGCTACTGTCGATGGCGGTGCCGGCATACATCATCTCGCTCTCCATGAAAGGAAAGATAGACATGCCGGAAATACAAAAAGCGGGCAGCGGCGGCGAGGATCTCACCGGCCGGCAGCGCAAGGTGGTGTTCCACATAGGCGTTGGCGGCCTCATCTCCGTTCCGATTTTCAAGGCAGTGACGCAACTGCCGCCATTCGTGGGAATACTCCTCGTGCTTGGACTGCTGTGGACTGTCACCGAGGTGTTCTACAGGAAACTGCCGGAGACCAACAACAGCAACAATGGCACGATGAAGCGCGTCATCACAATGCTGAAGCGCATCGACATGTCAACAATACTGTTCTTCCTCGGGATACTGATGGCTGTGGCGTGCTTGGAGACAATCGGCGTGCTGACGCAGATGGGACACGGGCTGAACGACATGTTCAACGGCAACCACTATGCCGTGACGGGCATAATCGGCATACTGTCGTCTATCATCGATAACGTGCCGTTAGTGGCAGGCTGCATGGGCATGTACCCTTTGGACGCGGCAGGCGACATGGCAGTCGATGGCATATTCTGGCAGCTGCTGGCCTACTGTGCCGGCGTGGGTGGCTCGCTGCTCATCATCGGGAGCGCCGCCGGCGTGGTGGTAATGGGACTTGAGAAAATGTCGTTCGGCTGGTACATGAGGCACATCTCGTGGATTGCCCTCGCCGGCTACCTCGCAGGGATGCTGTGCTACTGGGTGGAGCGCACGATATTCTTCTGAAAGCCTGAGGCAAAGGCAAATAACGGAAAGATAAAAGCAGTAACAAATATAAAGACAACAATAACATGAAACCAACTTTACTACTCCTCGCGGCAGGAATGGGAAGCCGCTACGGCGGACTGAAACAACTTGACGGCCTCGGCCCGAACGGCGAGACGATAATGGACTACAGCATATACGACGCCATCAGGGCGGGCTTCGGAAAGATAGTGTTCGTAATCCGCAGGGACTTCGAGCAGGAGTTCCGCGACAAGGTGCTGGCAAAATACGAGGGGCATGTCCCCGCCGAACTGGTGTTCCAGAGCCTCGACGCACTGCCCGGGGGATTCAGCGTCCCACAAGGGCGCGAGAAGCCGTGGGGGACGAACCACGCTATAATGATGGGCCGCAGCGCCATCAACGAGCCGTTCTGCGTCATCAACTGCGACGACTTCTACAACCGCGACGCATTCATGGTGATGGGCCGTTTCCTTAGCAACCTGCCCGAGGGGGCGAGGAACAACTATGCGATGGTGGGCTTCCGCGTGGGAAACACGCTGTCGGAAAACGGAACGGTGTCGCGCGGCGTGTGCTCAACCGACGACAAGGGCAACCTCACCACGGTGGTGGAGCGCACCAAGATAAAGCGCATTGACGGCGCGGTGCGCTACCAGGACGAGCAAGGCGGGTGGGTCACTATAGACGACGGCACGCCAGTGTCGATGAACATGTGGGGCTTCACACCCGACTATTTCGAATACAGCGAGGAATGCTTCCGCGAGTTCCTCGGCAACAAGGAAAACATGGAGAACCTGAAGTCGGAGTTCTTCATCCCCATGATGGTGAACAAACTTATCGTGGAAGGCACGGCATCGGTGCGCGTGCTTGACACAACCTCGAAATGGTTTGGCGTCACCTACGCCGCCGACCGCCCGGGAACGGTGGCCAGGATAAAGGCTCTCGTGGAAGAAGGGGTGTATCCCGCAAGATTGTTCTAAGAAGAAATCGTGCAGCAAACTACACGCGGGGGCGGAACAACGAGAAGTTCACGCTCCCGTATGCCCTGTGTTCCAGGAAACACGGATGTGCGGAGAAATCGTCACGGCATCCGTGCTCGAAAACGAGAATGCCGCCGTCATTCAGCAGGCCGCCCGACATTATGAGGTCTGGTATTACGGAAAGCTGCTCCAGCGAGTACGGCGGGTCAGCGAAGACGATGTCGTACCTCTGCCGGCACGACTTGACGAAGCGGAACACGTCGCCGCGTATCGCGATGCAGTTCTCGTCGCCTATTCTCGCGAGGCACTGTTTTATGAAAGCGTGATGGGCGCGGTCGGCCTCCACGCTTACCACCTGCGCGCATCCCCTTGAGAGCAGTTCGAGCGATATGCTTCCCGTACCCGAGAACAGGTCGAGGGCCGTCGCCCCGTCAAAGTCGACCATCCCGGTCAGCACGTTGAATATATTCTCCTTGGCAAAGTCTGTCGTCGGCCTTGCCTTGAAAGTACGCGGCACATCGAAGTGCCGCCCCTTGTATTTTCCTGTTATTACACGCAAAGTTGATCGTTTTTTACATTCAGCACATTTTTCACTATCCCCTTCCCTTCAGGTGAAGCGTCATAAGGTCGTATGGCAGTCCTTCAATCTGTGTTACCGGCGCGCGGTTGAAGTCGCCCGAGGGGTTTATCCTGTAAACGTTCTGCAGGAACCTGCGCAGCTGTCCCGTCATCTCCTCCCTCTCCGGTATGTCTCCCACAAGGTGCATCTCGTCGCGCCGCTGGTCGAGTGCCAGTTGCTGCCACACCGACAGTATGTAGAACACGCTGTCGTGCGAGTTCGTCCCGTCGAATGTATTGACAAAGCGGAAGCGGTTCTCCGCGAAACTGAACAGCGATAGTTGCCTGTCATAGAAATAGGCATACAGCTTGCGGCGCATCCCGGCATAGCTGCGCTGGTGCAGGTAGTTCCACACCGGCTGGCACACATGGCACCACTTGGCATCCGCGAAATGGTCGTCAACGACGGTCTTCAGGTCGCGGTTGACGGCGAACAGCGCCACCGCATTCAGGTGTGTCAGCACGGAGAACATCACCACGTCGCCCTCGTGTTCCGTCACGGCATGGTTGTACAGCGCCGTCTCAGTGCCGGCGCGGAAATGGTCGGCTGGGACAAACACCACCGGCGTGCTAACCATCACCAGCGCCCTCGCCAAGCCCCCCTGCAACAGCGGCTCGCGGACGAACGCCTCGCGGAGGTTCGCAGCCATCGATATGCCACCCTTAACGGGGTACTGCACATATATTATATGCCCTGCGGCGGCGGCGTCTGGCGCCGAAAACGACATCGCGTTGCGGCTCACGCGTATCGTGAGCCTCGGCCCTTTGGCCACCCTCGCCGTCCCAGTCACGGCATTTGCCACGCTCTCCTCCATTGCTCCATGCTCCTCTGCCATAGTGTTTCTGTCTGTATGCTATTCCCAATTACCTTTATTGTCATTTGGCTGCGTCAGGTCGCCTATTTTCAGCCCCGGGTATCGCGCCTCGGCGTCTGCCCTCTCCACCTGCGCGGCTATCTCTCCCGGGTCGAGCCCCTCGAGATACTCGTCATACCGCGCCCCGCACTCCATTATCGGCACCGTGCGCCCCGACTGCATCTTCACCGTGCCAACAGCCGTCTGGAAACGCCGCCCACGGCTGCCTGGTATCACCTGCCGCCCATCTTTCAGCAGCCCCAGCGCCACGAGCGTGTCGAGGTTGGCCGTGTAATGCCCCATTGCCAGGCAATAGTTCTCCTCCGCCGCGCGTATCTCGGCGAGCCGCTGCTTCACCTGCCGCTCGCGCTGCTCCATCTTACTGGCGAACGACAGCGGGCGGGCCACGCCGCACACCACCGCCACGACAAGCATGAGAGCCGCTGCGGCAAGCAAATAATTATTCTTAACGAGACAACGTGTCTTTCCCATTTATTTGTTACTTTTGCAGTCGTGTGATGCAAAATTACGCAAATAATTTGATTTGGCAACGTTTATACCGGAAAAACTGATGATAAAGGACATTTTCAAAGACGAGATATGCCGCGTGCTCGGCCTCACCCCGACCGAGGAGCAGGCGGCTGCCATCGACGTGTTCAGCAGTTTCGCCACATGCCCCGACAGCCGCAGCGTGATGATTCTGAGCGGTTCGGCAGGCACTGGCAAGACATCACTCGCCGGCGCCATCGTGCGGGCGATGGAGAACATGCGGCAGAAGGTGGTGCTGATGGCTCCCACCGGCCGCGCCGCAAAGGTGTTCTCGCTCAACGCGGGCAGCGAGGCAGGAACAATACACCGCCGCATATACCGCCAGAAGACCTACGCCGGCGAGGACACGGCGTTCTCGCTGAACTTCAACAAGCACCGCGACACGCTGTTCATCGTCGACGAGGCCTCGATGATAACGTCGGGAAACGGCGCGGCGAGCATCTTCGGCAGCGGCAGCCTGCTGGACGACCTCATGCAATATGTCTATGGAGGGGAGCGCTGCCGGCTCATGCTCACCGGCGACAAGGCGCAGCTGCCGCCAGTGGGCGAGACGGAGTCGCCGGCTCTGTCGCCGCAGGTGATAGGGGGCTACGGGGTGAAGGTGTTCACGGCAGACCTCAACGAGGTGCTGAGGCAGGGAGCCGGGTCGGGCATCCTGTGGAACGCCACGGCGATACGCAGGATGATAACACACGACGAGGTGACGCAAATGCCGCGCATAACACTGAGCGGATTTCCCGACATACGCCTCGTGCCGGGAAACGAACTGACCGACGAGCTGGGCTCGTCGTACTCAAGTGTCGGGACAGACGAGACGATGGTGGTGACGAGGAGCAACAAGAGAGCAAACATACACAACAATGGCATAAGGAGGATGATACTCTGGCGGGAGGAGCCGCTCGAGTCAGGCGACCTGCTGATGGTTGTCAAGAACAACTACCACTGGACGGCCACGGAAGACGGAGGCAGCGACGAAAGGCAGCCGATGGCGTTCCTTGCCAACGGCGACCGGATGGTGGTGCGCCGCGTGCGCAACACCCGCGTGCTCCACGGCTTCACCTTTGCCGACGCGCAGCTGGTTTTCCCCGACTACGGCGACCACGAGGTGGAGGCCACCGTGCTGCTCGACACGCTGCAGGCGGAGTCGCCCGCGCTGACGCGCGACCAGCGCGAGAGGCTCTTCAACGCCGTAATGGAGGACTACGCCGACATACCGCGCAAGAGCGAACGGCTGAAAAAGGTGCGCGAGGACCGCTTTTACAACGCATTGCAGATAAAGTACGCATACGCCGTGACGTGCCACAAGGCACAGGGCGGGCAGTGGGCGCACGTGTATATCGACCAGGGCTACATGACAAGCGACATGCTCTCGCCTGACTACATCCACTGGCTCTACACCGCGTTCACGCGCGCCACCGAGCGGCTGTTCCTCATCAACTGGCCGCAGGAGCAGGTCGGGGAGGAATGACAGGCGCCGCAGCCGCACACACGGCACGGAACGAAAGGCTGACAGACACCAAGCCACCACGGGGAAAACCACAAAACGCGCAGCAATTACGCCGTATTTGATGAGCAATTACGCCGTATTTGATGAGCAATTACGCCGTATTTGGTGGGCAATTACGCCGTATTTGGTGAACGGTTGGGCATCAACGGAAATATGTATCACGGCATCGCGGCGGTGAGTGACGGTGAGCGGCGGTGAGTGACGGCGAGTGACGGCGATGCGTTCAGACTGTATGGAATTTGCATGACATGCCAATACAAACTTGCAGGCAGCGTTCAGAACGGGTAACCGACAGCGAAGTTGAGCGACTGCATATCCTTGAACCCGCTCATGTTGAAATAGCCGTGGTGTCCGGTGTCGTATGGCGAGTGCAGCGCGAAGCCCCAGTCAATGCGCACCACGAGGAACTCGAGGTCGTAGCGCAGCCCGAAGCCTGTGCCGAGCGCGAGGTCGCCGGGCAACTTGCTGAGTTTGAAGCGTTCCTCGTCGGTGCTTCCGCTGCTTATGTTCCACACGTTTCCCGCGTCAAGGAACATTGCTCCGTTCAGGCTTCCGAACAGGTTGAACCGGTATTCCAGGTTTGCGAGGAACTTGAGGTCGCCCGTCTGCAGCAAGTAGTTGAGGTCGCTGTTGTCCGGCTTCGTCCGTCCCGGCCCGATGCTCCTCACCGGGAACGCGCGCACACTGTTTGCTCCTCCCACGAAGAACTGCTCGCTGAACGGCGAGAAGGTGTTGTTGCCATAGCTCCATATCCCTCCCGCGTTGACGTGCGCCACGAGCGACGATTTGTCGCCGATGGCCCATTGCTTCACGAAGTCGGTGCTTATCTTGACGAACTGCGCGTACGGGTTGTTGAACAGCCGCTTTCCCCTCTCCGCCCATTTTCTTCCTGCCACCATGAATCCGAGCGACATGACGTTTCCCGCCTCCGAGACGGTTGTCTCCCACGCTATTGGGTTTCGCTTCCCCGCAGGGCTGGAGTAGCTGTATGTGTAGGACAGTTTCGTCACGAACTGGTCAGACAGTGCCTGCGTGAGGTAAGGGCTGCGGTCGACGATTGAGTCGAATAGCGGTGTCTTTCTGTTCTTGAACTGATATACCACCGTGAGCGGCGACAGGGTGTGTGTGGATGCCGGCGTTGACTGCCACCGGTAAGTGAGTTCCCCCGACGCGGTGTGCATCCGGAAATAGTCTGACCTGTTCTCTATGTCGAAGCCCAGTTTCAGCGTTGTCGTGGGTGTTGAGAAGAATCTCATGCGCCTTCTGTTCTTCGCTCGCCGGCGCTGGCGTATGGCGCGCCTCTGGCTGTTGAACAAGTTGAACGGTGTCACCAGCCGGGGGAATGTCAGCGACGCGTCTATGCCCACCTTGTATGTCCCCATGTCGGAATAGTTTGTGAGTTTCTCCGTGGTGCGCCACTCGTACAGCCCGTGCATGTTTATGTCGAATGTCTCGCCGCCGCGCAAGGCGTTCCTCTTCGTCAGTCCCAGCACCAGTTCCGGCCCCATTCGCCCCGTCGTGCGTCCGCGCATGTTCGTCTCGATGTAGAAGTCATACTTCTTGTCGAACAGGCACGCGATGTCCAGGTCGAGTGTGTCGCACGTCTGCAATGTGTCGCGCGGCGTGAAATTGAAGTTCACCATGCTGAACAGCCCTGTTGACGATATTTTGTTCTCCGTCTCGAGCAGGTCGTCGTATCTGAACATCTGTCCCCTGCGCAATTTTATCCCCCGTGCCACAACTCCAGTCCTTAACGGTGGCCTGCGCCCGTTGAAATACACCGTGAACCTTCTCCGCTTCACGGAGTCGGCAGGCACTTCGGTCAGCGACCTTCTGAATGTCAGCCCGATACGTCCGATATACCATTTGCGCCTTGCCATTTCGGGTATTCCGTCGCCGAGCTGGAAGCGCAGCTGCACCTTCCCCGGCACCATCAGCGTGTCAGCCAGGTATGAGGCGTATGACGGCTGGTAGTAGTAATACCCGCTGTTGCGCAGCAAGTTGGAAATCCTCGTGCGCTCCGCATCCAGTGCGGCAAAGCTGAACGGGTCGCCGCGATGTATCAGTGCCTCGTCCGCCGCACTTCCTATCAGGCTGTCGCCCAGCTGTGTGAAGCCGGTGTATTCGATGGAGTCGAGTGTGAAAAGGCGGTTCATCTCCACGTTGTATCGCAGTTTGCCCTTCTTCGGGTTTCGCAGAGTTATCTCCTCGTAGTCCACCTTGCCGTGGAAATATCCGTGGTTGCGCAGCACGCTCTGCGCCACGGTGGCGCGCAGCTCGCCGTTGGCGTCGCTCATCAGCACGGGTTCCTTCCCGAAAGTCCTCGTCACCCATTTTGCGATTTTCCCGTCCGACTGCGAGAATGCGTTCCACACCCACAGGCCTACCGGAAACGGCGAGCGCACCGACGAGCTCCCGAACAGCGAGCCGTTGGGCCTGCATGCCAGCACCGCCTCGACCTCCTCCTGCGTCGTTGCAGAATTTTTGTCCTTCTCGAAGTTTGTGTATTTTATCTTTTCCGTTCCCACATACAACTGCTCTCCGTCGCCGAGCGCGCCCGTGGTGGAACAGGCAGCCATGACCACCGCGCAGCACATTGCCACGGCCGTCATAGCGATTGTCCCCGGCCTATTCTCTTTCCTTCTTTTCATTTGCTTTGTTGTTTGTCGTGTCGCGCGCAGAGCGCAGTTTGTCGAGGTTCATCCTTCCGTTGTCGGTCTCCTTCCTGAATATCTCGGAGAAATGGTTCACCTTGCGCCTCCATATAAATCCCACGCCATACTCGCTGTTCTCCCCCTCCAGCCAGTCGTATGCCCCGTGGTTGTAGAACATTTTCATGTACTTGTTTGAGGTCTGGCTCAGCCGGTATTCGAATGTGACGTTGTCGAAGAACGCCTGGTCCCTGCTGTTGATGTTTGAGCCAGTCGATATTTTTCCTCCGACAACCACCCGCAGCCTGTTGTTCCAGAATCTCTTCGCGAAGCGGAAACTGTAGTCGGTGTGCATTCCCCCGGAGGCGTCAATGGCATTGTCGAGGCCGAAGCTGATGTCTATTGTCCGCAGCGCGTTGCCCGCGATGCTGTTTATCTGGCTTTGCAGGAACGAGCTGAGTGTGTTGTTCATCGACACGGTCGTGTTGTTTTCTCCGGACAGATACATTCCTGTTGTCAGCATTGCGACCGCCAGTTTGCCCTGTTCCTCCTCGCTCATCATGTTCAGTTCGTCCTGCACCGCCATGTCCTCCGGCGCGGAGATGATGAACTGCAGCCCCATGTCCTGCATCGTCTTGCTTATCACCACTCCGCACTCGAAGTCAACGCTGCGGTTCTGCCCGGCGGTCGTCACGGTCGATTTCGTGTGCTGTGTCGCTGTGATGTCCAGCCTTGGGTTCATCGGGTCGCCCGTGAACTCTATGCGGCTGCCGTCCCTTATGGTGAATGTCTTCAGCGGGATCACCGGCATCGAGTATTTCATCTCGCCGTTGTTCAGCGTGTATTTCCCCCTTATCCTGAATCCCTCCGACGGTGTGTAGCGCATCCTCAGCGCGCCGTCTCCCGTCAGGTCAACATAGTTTGAGTGGTCGTCGTTGAGATAGCACATAACGCGTGCGGCCCGGTCGATGTTCACCATGAGATCCATGTCGAAGCTCATCGGCGCGGGCTGCTGAGTGGCGGTCTGCGTTGTGTCGGTGAAGTCGGTGAAGCGCACGAGTTCATCCATCTGGTAGTCGGCCGTTAGTGGGTTGTCGCGCAGCACGTATGACATGTCCGTGGAGCCCAGCACATCCATCCTGCCGCGCATCCGCAGCTGGTCCAGCGAGCCGGTGAGCGAGCAGGCAAAGTCAACGTATGCCTTCCCGAACGCCTCGCTGCGGCGTGTCTCCTTCGAATCGATTATCTGGAAGTTCTGCGCCGCCATCCCTATCTTCATTGTTATGTCGTCGAGGTCGGAGAAATCGACGTTGCCGTTCACCGACATTGGCGTGCCGTTGCCCGAGTAGAGGTTGAAGTCTTTGAACTGCACCTTGCTCGCCATGACCTGCACTGGCATGGTGTCGAAGCGCATCCGCATACCGTAGGTCTCGCTCACGAGGTATGCGTCGTTCAGCGCCAGCGAGCCGTCGACCTGTGGCTTCCCTAATTGTCCGCGTATGTCGAGGCTGCCGTCGGCAGTGCCCTCGAGTGCCACGATTTTGTCCGGCATCATCCCGTTAAGCACGCTCAGCGGCATTCTCTCCATGTTCATCGCCGCGTCAAGATATCCGTTGCCCTCCGTGCGGTATGTCCCGCTCACCGTTGCCACCTGCGTCCCGTCGCTGTATATTATCCCGTCGACATATTGCGAGCCGTCGTCTTTCGGCATATACACGAACTCTGTGCCGAGGTTGCCTATCGTGCTGCCCTCGTATGTCATGTTCTCGACGCTCATCGTCGCGTTGACCGATATGTCCTCGTCCTTCGTCTGTATGAAGTGGAAGTCGCCGCTTGCCGTCCCTGACATGCGCGGCATGTATGGCAGCACCGCCACGAGATCGCCTATCTTCACCCTGTTTACGGACAGTGAGAGGTCCTGCAGCGCGTCGGCGTTGTCGTCGGCAGACGACAGCATCACTTCCACGCCGTCGTCGGAGTGCATCTTCAGCCTTGCTGACAGCCGCCGGTCTTTCCCGATGAAGACATAGTTGTCATCGTTGACGGTGAAGCTCTTGTATCCTATGACGGGATTGTCGGTGAGCAGGTGCAGGCGTATCCCGTCGTCCTCCATCTCCGCCGTCGCCCCGAGCCTCACGCCCATGACGTCGCGCTGGTCGTAGTAGCGCACGTTGAGCGCGATGCCCTTGTCCATGACAGACCCGTCGATGAATGCGTTGAAGACATACTGCGGGTTCTTAATGTTGTTGCGCACCTGCCCCTTGAAGCGGAACTGCCCGTCGTCGGAATACAGCGCGAGGCGCACCGTGTCAAGCTGCACGCTGTCGGCGAGCAGCCGGTGTATCTCCATGCTGCCGTTCAGTCCTGTCTGCGGCGAGGACGTGATGTCTGCCTTGGCATCGGCGAACGAGTAGCCGAACCTCGACATCATGCTGTTCACGAAATTGTCGCTGCCCGAGTCGAGCTTTATGTGTGCCGTTGGAAGTTTCGCCTGCAACGCCGACTGGTCAATAACCTTGTCGCCGAGGTCCTCCTTCATCTGCGCCATCAGGACGCCGATCTGCCTCATCAGCGTCTTGTGTCCCCCGCGTGCGTCGAAGTTCACGAGGAAGTCGCCATTTGTCGCGGCGAGGTGTGTCGTGTCGCGGTTCATAAGCAGGCTCATGTCGATGTTGCCAGGATAATATTCCCGCCCGTTGTCATTCACCATCACGTCTGTCGCGCTTCCGTTCACGCGGTATGTCTGGTCCATGTCCGTCGCCACGTCGACGTGCGCGCAGAATGCAGTTGACAGCGGCGATTCGGCGAGCCGCAGGCGGTATAGGTCTATGTGCTGGAAGTCTGCCCCCACCGTGGCTCTTGTCCATCGCTTGTTGATCAGCGCGTCGACTGTCATGTTGCCCTTTACCAGGGGGTTGTTGCTCCTGATGCCGGCAATGGCATGCCCGCTGCGCATTGTCAGTTTCCCGCTCATTCCGCTGAGGTCGTAGCCGGAATAAGCGAATTTTGTTATCGACGCGCCTGCCTCTATGCGTGTTCCGGGAGAGTGTATGTCGGTCCCGCTGCCCCTCACCGCGATCTGTCCGCTGAACGTCCCCAGCCCTTTCCTCGGGAGGAAATGCCCGAGGTGCAGTCCGCGCGCCGTAAGGTTGGCTTTGTATGTCATGTTTCCGGCGGTGTTCACACAGGCACGTCCCGCGAGGGTCCCCCCTCCCTCGGTTGCCCTGAAGTCAGCCCCGAAGCGTTTGCCGTCGGCGAAGAGTTTCCCCTTGATGCCTATTCCGCGCGGTATCGCTATGCCGTCGAGCGTCCCGGCAGGCAGCGCCGATGCCAGGAAGCCAATGTCGTGAGCGCGTGCGTCGGCAAACAGTGATGCCCGCATGTTGTCCGGGTCGGCGATGTTGTCGATTGTCCCGTGCGCGTTGATGTGGAAAGCCGTGGGCAGGTCGGCAACGAGTCCCGTCAGCACGAGGTGCCTCATGTTTCCCGTCAGCACCGTGTTCACCTTCAGCGGCTGTGCCGGCCACCGTTTCCTGAACGCCTCCGGCATGTCTGCCATGAACAGCATGATGTCCTGCTTGCCGAGGAAACCGTCTGCGCTGAGGTGCATCTTGCCTGGCGCAGTTTCGCTGAACGTGTTACGGTCCATGACGAAACGCGCGCTCATCTGTGACTCCGTCGTCACGATTTTTATGTCAGGAACGGATATTTTCTTTGCGTTGACGGCGATGTGTGAGGCGAGCGAGCGCACGTTTAGCCCGCTGTTCTCCCTGAATGACGACTGCCTTATGTTGAGGTTGATCTTAGGTGAGCAGAAATCAAACGAATCGGCATCAAGCGTTATGTCCGTGAGCGCGAGGTGGTTGATGTCGAGCCCCTCCTTGTGCGGCTCGTAGTTGTAGTCGAGTGTTAATCTGCCGCCGTTCCATTTCATCCGTCCCACCTTGTACTGGCTGCGGTATAGGTCGATGTGCGCGTCTGCCGCCGCCAAGTTCCCGATGCCGGCACATACCGACATCGTGTCGCCCGGCATGTGCAGCGCGAGGCTGCTGTCGTCGATGTGCAGGCGGTCGATGTTCACCTTCCACCGGTTTTCGCTCTTGGTGGTGTCTTCCGGCACGGTGTCTGCCAGTTCTATGCTCAGGTCTGCCCCGGCAATCAGCGCGCTGTCCACGCGCACGGTCTCCGCGCTGATGTCTATGCCGTGGCTCTCGAGGCACAGCCGGTCGAGCCTCCCGCTTATGCGTGCGGAGTGTATCAGCCCGTCGGTGTTCAGTCTGACACCGGTGAAGCGGAGCGCGTCAATCTCCACGTTGCCGCCAAACAGTGGCAGCAGTCTCACATCCACGACAAGCTCGCGTGCATTGGCGATGGTGTCGGTGAGGTTTGGTATCGAGTCGTTGGGCTTCCCGATGTGCAGGCCGTTGATTTCGAGATTGAGCGGGAACGACAGTCCCACGCGCTCAATCCTTATGTCCATGCCAGTTTGTTCAGAGGCATACGCAGTCACCTTGCCCACCGCCCATCTCTGGAACGGCGGGAAATATATCAGTGCGGTGAGCGCCACAGCAGTCATCATTATGGCAATCGCCGTCACAGCAGTCCATTTTATGGTTTTCTTCATCTCTTATCCCAAATCGGTCATTACAACACTGATTTTTCTATTTCGACTGGGCAACCCGTTCCCTGGCTGCTTCCAGCCGCTTGCCTGCATCTTGCCCGTCGTTTTTTCTTGACGTAGCCCGCTACGCCTGCAAAAAAGCAACAGCCAGTCTGCTTGGGCAACCGACTGTAATCAGTTCGGGCTCTAATGACCGATTGGGGCTTATCAACTTGATTTCCACCCATGTCATGCAGAATGGCAGGCATGAAGCCAGCAAAGCAGGTGCAAATTAATAAAAAATAATTGAGAATAACGAATAAAAATAACAGAAAAAGGGGAAATTCAACTAATTCGAGGCACAAGACGCATTTATCCTACAGCAAAGGCGAAAGAAGCCTTACGGAGGACTCCCACAGGCGTTGTATGTATGACGGGCGATGCGTGTATTTCAGTTCCGACGTGGAAATGCAGAGTGCCATGTCGTCGAGGAACACCTGTTTCATCCGCTTTGCCACGTCTCTGTCGTAGAAGAATATGTTCGCCTCGAAGTTGTTCTCGAAAGACCTGAAGTCAATGTTTGTCGAGCCACACGTGCAAAGAGTGTCGTCTGCCACAAGGAACTTGCTGTGGTTGAACTTTTCCGCGTAAGCATACACCTTCACCCCGGCATCGATTGCCTGGAGGACGTATGACCGGCTGGCCCACTCCACCACCTTTGCATCGCTCTTCATAGGCACTATCAGCCTGACGTCGACTCCGGCGCTGACTGCAGTGTGAAGCGCGAACATTATCGTTTCGGTGGGAAGGAAATATGGTGTTTCCATATATAAATAGTCCCTCGCCTCTATTATTGTGCGCACGAAGCCCTGCACGATGGTTGGGTCGGGCGACACGGGGCTGCCCGTGACGAGCTGCGCTATGCAGTCGTTGCTAATATTCGTCCTCGGCTCGGGATAGTAGCGCTGGCCCGTTATCAGCGTCTGCGACACGAAATACCAGTCGATGAGGAATGCCCTCTGTATGGCGTTGACCACGCCTCCTTGCACCATCATGTGGGTGTCGCGCCAGTCCTTGATGTACCGCGTTGCGATGTTCATGCCGCCTATGTATGCCGTCTCGCCGTCTATTACGATTGTCTTGCGGTGGTTGCGGTAGTTCACCCTGCTCGTGAGCAACGGGAAATACACCGGCAGGAACGGATGTGCCTTGACCCCGGCATCTGTCATGCGGCGGAAGAACTTGTTTGGCACACGCCAGTTGCCCACGCCGTCGTATATCAGGCGCACCTCGACGCCACGGCTTGCACAGTCTATGAGCGCGTCGGCGACCAGATTTCCTATCGCGTCATCATCTATTATGTATGTCTCTATGTGGACGTGATGCCGCGCCTGCCCTATGTTATACAACAATGAGAGGAACAGGCTGCTGCCTTCTGTGAAGATTTCCACCTCGTTGTCCTTGAAAGGCAGCGACATGTTGGTCTCGATGAACTGGTTTATCAGTGGTGAGTATTTCTCCGGCAGGCGCAGGTCGCGCTGTGCGACGAACTCCGCCATAGTCTGTTTCGTGAGTTGGTCGAGGCTTTTCTGGTTGATGAGATGCTCCTTCCGCGTGTTCTGCCCGAAGAAGAAATATAGCATGAAACCGATGACCGGCAGGAACACGAGCACCAATATCCACGACACGGCCTTCGCCGGCTGCCTGTTGTCGAGCAGCACGGCGAATATCGCCGGCACGACAAAGACGGCGATGTATATCAGGAATATGATGCTAAGTTTCGTCATTTGAAGTTTGCCAGTTTATGTGTCTGCAGCGAGAGCCGCCACTCGGGATGTGCCTTTATGTATGCGATGCACTTGCCCAGTATCTCTTTGTTGCGCCCTGTGTCGCCTGTGTCGCACGGCTGAAGGTACAGCAGAGTGCTGTCACCGGGCGTTGGCGGCAGGAAATCCCCCGGGTCGCGCTTGCCGTCGAACACAACCTTTATCTCGTCTGCCCGCCGCAGCGCGTCCTCATATCCCGCCATGCCTTTGCCGCCGCCCTCTCCCCGCAGGGGCTTCTTCGGTGACACCGTTGTCCAGTCGATGCCGTCAGGCATCCTCCGTGTGCCGTTGGTCTCCGCCGCAATGGTGAAGCCAGCGCCGTGCAGCGCGTCCACGAGCGTGCGGTCTGCCTGGAGCGACGGCTCGCCGCCCGTGAGGACGACGAAGCGCGTTGGGAATTTCATGATGGTGCCAACGATCTCTCCTGCCGTCATCTCGCGGTAGTCGGAGAATTCGGTGTCGCAGAACGCGCACCGCAGGTTGCACCCAGCAAACCTCACGAATGTTGCCGCGCGCCCCGTGTTGTGTCCCTCGCCCTGCAGGGAGGAGAAAATATCGTTCACCCTGTATGTCATGGTTCTTTCTCGTATGACGCCACGTTGCCCCGGCTTTCCTGCACGTCGACGCGGTAGCAGTTTGGCACCCGGCCGCATATCCACCTTGCGATGTTCTCCGCCGTCGGGTTGCATGGCAGCACGTCGTTGATGACCTTGTGGTCAAGCACGCTCTTCACTTTTTCCTTTATGACCGAGAAGTCGGTCACCATGCCGTTGCGGTCAAGCTCCACGGCACGGCAATACACCGTTATAATCCAGTTGTGGCCGTGCATCTCGGTGCATTTGCTCTCGTAGTCGAGCGTCAGGCGGTGTGCCGCCGATATTTCGATTGTCTTCTTAACGTAGTACATTCTATATGCTTTTTAATTGTTTTGATGTGTAACGGCGAGCCTCACGTCACTATCTGGTTGCCCAGTTCCCTCGCTATGTTGTTGCGTATGACCTGCGCGCTGGCATATTCCGTCATCAGCGTGCGCAGTCTGTCGTTGTCTCCGGCAGCCTTCGATATTTCCACCTTCAGCTGTGCCAACCGTTCCTCTATATATATCTTGCGCATGTCGAGCAACAGGTGGTTGGTCTCGTTGACAAGACTTTCCTCGTCTTTCCTTATCCGCAGGCTCTTCGCAAGCGGCACGTCCATCACCATTTGCGTTGCAGCGTTGCTCACCTCCACGTCGCTGTGCCGCGTGAAATACTGCTCGGAGTTGAACTCCGGTTCGCCGCAATGCTCCACCGCCTCTTCGAGTATCCGCGCATAGAGTGGGTTTTTCAGCCGTATATCGTCCTGTCCGAGGTCGTAGCCGATGTACTGCGCCACGCGCATGTCAATCATCCCGCCATCCTCTGTCTGCACGTTGCGGTACAATATCTCTCCTCCGTGCTTCACGGTCAGCTGCGCTATCATCCTCTCCACGTTGTCCGTCTGCGACTGCGGCGATGCCGTGGCGGTTGTCTGCTCCGCCGGCCGTGCCGTGGTGTTGGGTGTTACGGCCTGCGCCCTCTTCCCCACGCTCTCAATGTTGCTGCGTATGAACTTGTTGAGCGTTGATATGATTGTAGGCTCGTTTATGCCGAGCCTGTTCACGCAAAGGTTGATATACGTTGCCCGCACTATCTGGTCCTTTATCACGCTGATGCTCTTTATTATTGAGTTCACTGCCTCGGCGCGCTTTATCGGATCGCGCACCCCGCGTATCATCAGGTCGATTTTGAAGTCGATGAAGTCCTTCTGGTTCTGCGCCACATATTCCCTGAAATCCTTTGCGGTGTGTTTCCTTGCGAAACTGTCTGGGTCGTCGCCGTCCGGCAGCAGCAGCACCTTTATGTTCATGCCCTCTGCCAGCATCATGTCTGTCCCGCGCATTGCGGCGTGTATGCCGGCCTCGTCGCCGTCGTAGAGCAGCACCACGTTTGGCGTGAACCGCCTCAGGATGCGTATCTGGTGCAGTGAAAGTGCCGTGCCTGAGTTTGCCACCACGTTCTCAATGCCGCACTGGTGCATCGATATGACGTCGGTGTAGCCCTCCACCATGTACACGCAGTTTTCCTTTGCCATCGCCTTCTTGGCCTGGAAGATGCCGTACAGCTGCTGCTCCTTGTGGTATATGTCGCTGTCAGGCGAGTTGACGTATTTCTGCTGAACGCCTTTCGTCGCCTTGTCGAGTTTCCTCCCGCCGAATGCCACCACCTTCCCGCTCATGCCTATCCACGGGAAGATCACACGCCCGGCGAAGCGGTCGGTGACGCGCCCGTCGCTCTCGCGCTTGTAGCATATACCGGTCTTGACGAGGAACTCCTCTTTGTATCCCTTCTTGATTGCCGCCTGCGGCAGCGCCTCGCGTACTGCCGATGAAAATCCGAGACGGAACGTGCGTATCGTGTCGTCCCGGAAGCCACGGCTGCGGAAATACTGCATCCCTATGGCCATGCCGTCCGGGCTGTTGTGCAGCAAGTCCTCGAAATAGCCGGCAGCCCATTCGTTGACGATGAACATCGACTCGCGGTCGCTCTCCTGCTTCTTCTCCTCGTCAGACAGCTCGCGCTCCTTTATCTCTATGCCATATTTCCTGGCGAGCCACCGCAGCGCCTCCGGGTATGTCATCTGCTCGTGCTCCATGATGAAGCCCACCGCGTTGCCTCCCTTGCCGCACGAGAAGCACTTGCAGATGCCGCGCGACGGCGACACGTAGAACGACGGCGTGCGCTCGTTGTGGAACGGGCATAGGCCTTTGTAGCTTGCCCCCGACTTCCTCAGCGACACAAACTCGGACACCACTTCCACGATGTCCGCCGCATCCATTATTCTGTCAACCGTCTGCCTGTCTATCATATTATTTCAGTAATCGCCAGCCTTCCCGGCTGCCATTGTCATGCCGTTTGCTCCGCCGGCCCCTGCTGCTCAGCACCTATTGCCTCAAGCACGACCTTCTCCGCATCCCCGAGCGAGCAGTGCAGCCGTCCTCCCGATGCGTTGGGATGTCCCCCGCCGTTGAAATAGCGCTCGGCGATCTTGTTGCACGCCACATTCCCCACCGACCGCAGGCTCACCCACACGAGATTATCCTGTTCGGTGTCCTCGCGGAGCGATATTGAGAGGGTTATGCCCTTTATCTGCAAAGGCATGTTCACCAGCCCCTCCGCGTCACCCTTTATGAAGTGGAACCGCTTTATGTCCTGCCGCGAAATGGTGAAATAGGCAGCCTTACGGTCATGGAAAACGCGCATCTTCTGGTACAGAACGTATCCCGTGAGGCGCATCCGCCAGTCGCTGTAGTTGTGGAACACCTTGCGGTATATCTCGTCCTTGTCGAAGCCCTTCGTCAGCAGCAGGCCAATGATATGGAAAATCTCCGGCCGCGAGGAGTTGTAGGTGAACCCTCCCGTGTCTGTCATCATGCCGCAGTATATCGAGACGGCGCCCTTCCTGGTCATCCCCTCAAACCCGCCTAACTGCCACAGCACGCGGAAAAGCGTTTCGCAGGTGCTGCACATCTCCGGGTGAGATATGGTGAGGACTGTGTCCATGAGGGGGTCCATGTGGTGGTCTATCATGACCCTCTTGGCCTTGGAGGCATTCAGCAGTTCGCCCATGCCGTCGCCCAACCTGTCGGCGCGGTTGAAATCGAGGCAGAACACCAGTTCCGCATCCGCCAGCGCAGCCTCCACCTTGTCACGGTGCTTGTCGAACCTCACTATCGTCTGTGAGTCCGGCAGCCACTGCAGGAAGTCAGGGAAAGCGTCGGGGATGGCAATCACAGGGTCCTTCCCACGCTGCCTGAGATATTCCGCCAGCGCGAGGCACGAGCCTATGGCATCACCGTCGGGACGCTGATGGCAGCAGACAACTATTTTTCCCGACCGCGCGATAAGGCTTTCCAGCATCGCAACCTCTTCGCCTGTAAGTATTTCTATATTCATAATGACTGCAAAGATACTGCAAAACGGGCACAAAACAAAATAAATCCGCGAATAATTCGTGCCGTGATTTTTGCACGTTACCCCTTTTTGTCTTACTTTTGCAAATGGTAATCAAAGTGAACTTTTTTACGCGAAATTACATTTATGACTGACAATACTGTGATAAGGTGCGCGCAAAGGGAGGAGGCTCCGCTCATCGCGACAATGATAATGGAGGCAATGAACCACGAGTGCTGCCGGAATTTTGCCGGGGAGCGGCACACGCTCGGCGACTTCCACCGCATGATGGAGGGGCTGGTTGGCATGGAGCGGTCGCAATACAGCTACAGAAACACGCTGGTGGCAGAGGCAGACGGAAGCGTGGCGGGCATGCTCGTGTGCTACGACGGCGCGTTGCTGCACCCTCTCCGCGAGGCCTTCATCGCTGCGGCACGCCAGCACCTTGGGCGCGATTTCTCGCAGATGGACGATGAGACACAGGCCGGCGAACTATATCTCGACAGTCTTTGCGTGCTGGGCGAATACCGCAGGCGCGGCATTGCCTCCGCTTTGCTGCGCTCGTCGGCAGCGCTTGCCGTCAAGATGGGACTTCCTGCCGTCGGACTTCTCGTTGACAAGTGCAATCCATCGGCGGAGCGGTTATACAGGTCGCTCGGCTTCAGGTGCGTGGGAGAGACCACATGGGGAGGTCACGGCATGAGGCACCTGCAAATGGAGAGCGGGGAAAGCGGCCGTTTCGACGATGGCAGGGAACCCGTCACACTATAAGCCGGCGAAACTCTGCCACAGGTTGTCCTTGGGCAGCGGTGCATAGACGGATATGGGCTTGTGCGAAACGGGATGTACAAATTCTATGTGGCGCGCGAGCAGTGATATGCTTGCATCAGGGTTGCTGCGGCGCGCGCCGTATTTCAAGTCACCTTTGATGGGGCAGCCGATGGCAGCCAGCTGGCAGCGTATCTGGTGGTGCCGCCCGGTGAGCAGTTTCACCTCGAGCAGCGTGTAGCGGTCCGACGTGCCGATGACGCGATAGCGCAGTATGGCTTTCTTGGCGGCATACTCCTCATGGTCGAGCGCGTAACTCTTGTTCCGCTGCTCGTTGCGGTATATCCAATGCACGAGCTCGCCCTCGTCCTCGGCAGGCCTGTTCTGGACAATAGCCCAATAGGTTTTGCTCACCTCGCCGTTGTGGAACATCCTGTTGAGGCGCGTCAGCGCCTTTGATGTCCTCGCAAACACCACGAGCCCCGACACTGGACGGTCGAGCCGGTGAACAACACCGATGAACACCGCGCCGGGCTTGGCGTATGCCTCCTTTATATACTCCTTTACCATCTCGGACAGGGGTTTGTCGCCTGTCTTGTCTGCCTGCACAATCTCGCCACTCGACTTGCTGACGATGATGATGTGGTTGTCCTCGTAAACTAACTCCATCGCGATGCCGGATAATCCGTGTCAGAACGCGCCTCCACCGGCAGCATACTGCGTGGCGGCACGTCCTGACACACTAAATTTCCATTTGTCACTGGCTATAACTACATGTTCATTCCGCCGTCCACTTGTATCACCTGCCCGCTGACATAACTTGAGAGGTCGCTCGCAAGATAGAGCGCGGTGTTGGCGATGTCGTCAACGCTGCCTCCACGGCGCAGAGGGATTTTCCCAATCCACTCCTTGCGTATGTCTTCCGGCAGGGCCTGCGTCATTGCCGTGTCGATGAATCCTGGCGCGATGGCGTTTGCACGTATGCCCTTCGGTCCCATCTCCTGCCCGACGCTCTTGGCAAGCGCTATCAGCCCGGCTTTGGATGCCGCGTAGTTTGACTGCCCGGCATTGCCGTGTACGCCGACCACCGACGACATGTTGATTATCGACCCCCGGCGCTGGCGCATCATCACCGGCACGCAGGCATGGATGAAGTTGAACGCCGACTTTAGGTTCACGGCGATCACGGCATCCCACTGCTGCTCGCTCATGCGCAGCATCAGCCCGTCCTTGGTGATGCCGGCGTTGTTCACGAGAATGTCTATCGTGCCGAAATCCTCCTTTATCTTACTCACCACCTCCTCCGTCTGGCCGAAGTCGGCAGCGTTGCTGGCATATCCCTTGGCCTTAACGCCGAGGGCGGCAATCTCTGCCTCCGTCGCCTTGCCGTTGTCATCGATGACAAGGTCTGTGAATGCCACGTTCGCGCCTTCTGCGGCGAACCTCAACGCGATGGCCTTGCCTATACCGCGTGCCGCACCAGTGATTAGTGCGGTCTTGCTTGTCAGTAACCCCATTTTTCTGTTTTATTTATTCATTAATGATTTGTTTCTCTCTTGTTAAATGTCCGCAGTGCAGCACTTGCGTCGGCATGCGAGTGTCAGGTATTCACCTTTATGCCCGAAGCCCCGTTGCGCCCCAATGCTCCGTAAACGAACTTGGCGACAAGCGGCTTGCTTGTCTCAGGTGTCATGCCGTGGCCTAAGCGGCCGTAGATGAACGGCACCTCCAGCCCCTTGATGCAATAGTGTGTTATGTCAGCCACGAGCTCCACGTTTTCGATGTCGAACTCGCCGTCGGCCTTGCCCTCGGCATACACCTTGCGGAAGAGCTCTATCTCGTCCTCATCGAAGTTCTTGCGAACCTTCTCAACCATCCATATATTGCGGAAGAATGCCGCGCGCAGGTTTCCGTTGCGCATCACGGTTTCCTTGATTGTCGTGAGGTGCGTGTAAATCAGCTCAATCACTTTGTCCTGCGGCTTTATATTCTTCGACGCCACCTCGTCCATGCAGTCCGAGAGACGCTCCAGCTCACCTTCTATCACTGCATAATACACGTCTTCCTTACTGTTGAAATAGGTGTAAAGAGTGCGGCGGCCCTTGCCTGAAGCAACGGCGATGTCGTTCATTGTGGTGTTATCGAAGCCGTTCTTGGCGAACAGCTGGCGGGCCACGTCAACGAGTTTCTGCCTTGTCTTGGATATGGACATGTCTCTTTCCCTCCACATTTTAGTTGGTTGCACATAACATTTACCATGTGCAAAAATAGTTTTTTTATTTCGTTCCTCCAAATTTTTCCATGTGTAAATGTATGGTTAAGGAAAAATTAGTTTAAACCGCCTGCCGCCATTGTACAAAGACAATAACACGGGCGAGGCATCAAAGGACTTTCACAAAAGGGTTCTCAAGCATTGAGACACGGAGTACGTAATTCACGTCATGGTCTATGTGCATCAAGCGGTGGGCGGCCGGCCCGGCAGGCGAAAGCGCCAAAGCCACATGTCCCATGGTGCGCCTTAGGTTTATTTCGACACATGGATGAAGCAGGAAGCCGCCACCATCATCACCACCCGCGACGACCATCATGTCAACACCGAACGGCCCGCGATACATGCCCTTCAGCAAATCTGTAAAATACCGACATGCCCTCGAACGCAGCCCATCAAGCAGCCCGTATGGCAGGTAACGGTTCATCATTTCCATCTTCTCGTCCTCACATGCCAAGAGATTGCCAGTGTAAGCGCCGTTACGCGTATGGAAAAGTGACAGGCCGCGATACACCACGTTCCCATCGCCAAGGGACTCGAACTCCATACCGAAGTCAATTACCTTATTATAATATGGCTCAACCATGACACCGCCCTGCTCATAAATCACATTTTTCACAAATCCTTCAACAGACCGTGACATTTTACCATCAACATAACGCACTCCCCGTCCGCTGCCGCTCCAAGGTGCCTTCACCACGATTTTTCCCCGTTTTGAAAGGAAATGATCAATTTCTTTTATGTCATCAACCAGGAAAGCCTCGCCACATGTGAGTTTCCCGATACCACGGCGCAGTGCGGCAACTGCAGTTCTTGTCTGAATACGACTGGACAGCAACCGGATATGTTCCATAACATTGTCGGAAGGCATTACGCCTGGCGTAACGCCGGCATCAGCCAGGCGCGTCTTCAGCGCATTGTCCCAGCCCCAGGGCATCACCCTGCCCACCGTAATCCCTCTTATGCCGTCACAAGAAACGAAAGAGACGTCCGACTTGCGCCCATTGAAGCGTGACGCTGCCTTGACAGCAAAATCAACGTCATCCACGAGAACCGCATCGCCATCGTCTGCCCACAGCGCCGGTATCCATCCGAGGTTCATGCGGAGTTCCTGAGCGGCATGGGGAGCAGTGAAACGCTTCCTGTTGAATGCGAGCGCAATGTCATGCTCGGGATTAAATATATGTAAATTCATAATTAAAACTCCTTTTTTACTTATCCGAGTGCAAAATTAATAAAAAAACACCACATTTTGCCAACTATAGTTTGCAATTTAATATTTTATTGTTAATTTTGCACTCAGAAAAGCAAGTTTGAACAAAAGATGGAAGCATTCTTTCGCACGCATAGTTATCTGGTGGAACACGTGAATGCCCCAGTTCGCCGGCAGTTGATGGACGAAATAAACTGGGACGACAGGATGATTGGCATCAAAGGGACGCGCGGCGTTGGCAAGACAACATTCCTGCTGCAATACGCGAAGGAGTATTTTGGCACATACGACCGCAAATGCCTTTATGTGAACATGAACAACTTTTTCTTCCAAGGTCACGGCATCGCAGACTTTGCGCGCGAGTTCTACGAGAACGGCGGCAAGGTGCTGCTCATTGACCAAGTGTTCAAGGAGCCGGACTGGAGCAAGCAGTTGCGGAGATGCCACGACGAGAACCCTGGGCTGAAAATCGTGTTCACCGGCTCGAGCGTAATGCGGCTGAAAGAAGAGAACCCCGAACTGAACGGCATCGTAAAGAGTTACGAGCTGCGTGGTTTCTCGTTCAGGGAGTTCCTGAACCTCAAGACTGGCAACAACATGCGGCCATACACCCTCGGCGAGATATTGCAGGACCATGAGCAGATCGTCAGGCGGATCTTGCCAAAGGCATCCCCCGTGAAATATTTCCAGGACTACATACACCACGGGTATTATCCTTTCTTCCTCGAGCAAAGGAATTACTCGGAGAACCTGCTCAAGACGATGAACATGATGGCGGAGGTGGACATACTGCTGATAAAACAAATCGACCTGAAGTATCTCACAAAAATCAAGAAACTGTTCTACCGTCTCGCTGCGGCCTGTCCGGCCGCCCCAAACGTCAGCATGCTCGCACACGAGATAAAGACGAGCAGGGCGACGGTGATGAACTACATAAAATACCTTGCAGACGCACGCCTGCTGAACATGATATACCCCGTCGGGCAGGCGTTCCCAAAGAAGCCGTCGAAAGTCATGGCAAACAACTCGAACCTGATGTATGCCATCTACCCCATACAGGTACAGAAACAAGATGTGATGGAGACTTTCTTCGTCAACTCGGTCAGCAAGGACCATGAAGTGAGCGACGGGAAGAAAAGCGGCCAATACATAGCCGATGGCAAGCTGCGCTTCCGTATATGCGACGCGACAAAGAACAGCAACATGCGTATCAACAAGGAAACGATATACGCAAGATACAACACCGAAGTGGGATTTGACAACCACATACCGTTGTGGCTGTTCGGATTCCTATATTGAATATTCAAAGACAAACTAACATTATAATTATTATGGCAAAAGAAAAAAAGTTTATCACTTGTGATGGAAATGAGGCTGCCGCCCATGTGAGTTACATGTTCACAGAGGTTGCCGCCATCTACCCTATCACGCCGTCAACTCCGATGGCAGAGCACGTGGATGAATGGTCGGCAAAAGGCAGGAAGAACCTCCTTGGGCAGACGGTCACCGTGCAGGAGATGCAATCAGAAGCCGGAGCGGCAGGCGCCGTTCACGGTGCGTTGCAGGCTGGCGCACTGACAACAACATTCACGGCATCGCAGGGCCTGCTCCTCATGATTCCGAACATGTACAAGATAGCAGGCGAGTTGCTGCCATGCGTTTTCGACGTCTCGGCGCGCACGGTCGCCACACACTCGCTGTGTATTTTCGGAGACCACCAGGACGTGATGGCTTGCCGGCAGACAGGATTTGCAATGCTGTGTGAAGGCTCAGTGCAGGAAGTAATGGACATGACAGCCGTCGCACACCTCTCAACACTGAAGTCGAAAGTGCCATTCATCAATTTCTTCGATGGATTCCGCACTTCCCACGAATACCAGAAGGTGGAACTGCTTGACATGGAGGACATAAGGACCATCGTTGACTATTCCGACATGGATGATTTCCGCAGCCGCGCGCTGACACCGGAAAGGCCCGTGACACGCGGAATGGCAGAAAACCCAGAAACATTCTTCACACACCGCGAGGCATCGAACAAATACTATGACAGCGTACCCGAAATCGTGGAGAAATATCTCGGCGACATATCGAAACTGACAGGACGCGAATACCACCTCTTCTCATACTACGGAGCAAAGGATGCCGAGCGCATGATCATACTCATGGGATCGGCGACAGAGGCTGCCCGCGAGGCAATAGACCACCTCAACAAGAAAGGAGAGAAGGTGGGCATGATAAGCGTTCACCTCTACCGCCCGTTCTCGGTGAAGCACCTGCTCGCCGCAGTACCGGAAACGGTGAAGCGCATCGCGGTGCTCGACCGCACCAAGGAGCCGGGGGCAAGCGGCGAACCGCTCTTCCTCGACGTGAAAGAAGCTTTCTACGACGTGGAGAACCGACCTATGATAATAGGCGGGCGATACGGGTTAGGGTCCAACGACACCACACCGGCGCAGATAATATCCGTGTTCGACAACCTCGCATTGCCGGAGCCGAAGAACCATTTCACGCTCGGCATCGTTGACGACGTGACGTTCACGTCACTGCCGCAGGTGGAAGAGATCGCACTCGGAGGAAAAGGCATGTTCCAGGCAAAGTTCTACGGCCTCGGGGCCGACGGAACGGTGGGAGCAAACAAGAACTCGGTGAAGATAATAGGAAACAACACCGACAAGTATTGCCAGGCATATTTCGCATACGACTCGAAAAAGTCGGGAGGCTTCACATGCTCGCACCTTCGTTTCGGAGACGAGCCGATACGTTCCACATACCTCGTGACGACGCCAAACTTCGTGGCCTGCCACGTTCAGGCATACCTGCACATGTACGACGTGACGCGCGGGCTGCAAAAGAACGGCACGTTCCTGCTGAACACCATTTTCGAAGGAGAGGAACTTATCAAGTTCATGCCGAACAAGGTAAAGCGCTACTTCGCGCAGAACAACATAACCGTATATACCATAAACGCGACCAAGATTGCGCAGGAGATAGGCCTCGGGAAACGCACAAACACCATACTGCAAAGCGCGTTCTTCAGGATAACCAACGTCATACCAGTTGAACTGGCCGTCGAGAAGATGAAAGAGGCCATAGTCAAGTCATACGGAAAGAAAGGACAGGATGTCGTTGACAAGAACTACGCTGCCGTTGACCGGGGAAACGAGTACAAGAAACTCAACATTGACCCGGCATGGGCGGAACTCCCTGACGACGAAATAAAGGACGACGACGCGCCGGCATTCGTAAAGGAACTTGTAAGGCCAATCAACGCACAGGCAGGCGACCTGCTGAAGGTGTCCGACTTTGTCAAGCACGACACCGTTGACGGCACATGGCAATCCGGCACCTCTGCCTACGAAAAGCGCGGAGTTGAGCCGTTCGTGCCTGTGTGGAACAAGGAAAACTGCATCCAGTGCAACAAGTGCGCATACGTTTGCCCACACGCATCAATACGCCCGATAGTTCTCGACGACGAAGAGAACGCGAAATTCGACGCTGCCGACGACACCATAACGATGAAAGCACCAAAGCCGATGGCAGGGATGCACTTCCGCATACAGGTGTCGGTGATGGACTGCATGGGGTGCGGCAACTGTGCCGACGTTTGCCCGGGCAACCCGAAACTGGGAAAGGCACTCACGATGATACCGTTCGATCCAGACGCGGAGAGGACAATGCAAGAGGCAAAGAACTGGGAATATGTATCAGATAACGTGAAGAGCAAACAGCATCTCGTGGACATACGCTCAAATGTCAAGAACTCGCAATTCGCAAAACCGCTGTTTGAGTTCTCGGGAGCCTGCGCGGGATGCGGCGAGACACCGTATGTGAAACTCATCAGCCAGCTGTTCGGCGACCGCGAGATGATAGCCAACGCCACGGGCTGCTCATCAATCTACTCGGCCTCCATACCAGCAACCCCATACACGACCAACGAGAAGGGCCAGGGACCGGCGTTCAACAACTCGCTGTTCGAGGACTCATGCGAGTTCGGAATGGGAATGTTGCTCGCCAACAAGAAGATGAAGGAACGCATAGCACAGTTGTTCATCGATGCGACATCCAAAGAAGGCTGCCCGGAAGAATTCAAGGCCCTGGCACATGAATGGATCGAGAAGAGAGAAGACGCAGACGAGTCAAAACGCCTTGCAGCACTGCTCAGGCCATACATAAACCGCAACGCGGAGGCCGGATGCGAATACTGCATAGACCTGAAGTCGCTCGACCACTATCTCGTCAAGAGAAGCCAGTGGATCATCGGCGGTGACGGAGCAATGTATGACATCGGATATGGCGGCCTCGACCATGTAATCGCCTCCGGAGAGGATATCAACATACTGGTGCTCGACACCGAGGTCTACTCCAACACAGGCGGACAGTCATCCAAGGCGACACCATTGGGCGCGATAGCAAAGTTCGCCTCACGGGGAAAGCGCATACGCAAGAAGGACCTCGGCCTGATCATCACTACATACGGATTTGTCTACGTGGCGCAAATAGCAATGGGAGCAGACCAGGCACAGTGCCTCAAGGCAATACGCGAGGCCGAGGCATGGCACGGGCCGTCTGTGATAATTGCCTACTCCCCATGCATCAACCACGGACTGAAGGCCAAGGGCGGCATGGGCAAGAGCCAGGCAGAGGAGGCCAGGGCTGTTGAATGCGGATACTGGCAACTGTGGCGCCACAACCCCGCGCTCATGGATGAAGGCAAAAACCCATTCGTCCTCGACTCCAAGGCTCCAAAATGGGAGAAGTTCGAAGATTTCCTTATGGGAGAGGTGCGCTACATGTCGCTAAAGAAAGAGTTCCCAGACGAGGCAGACGAACTATTCGCAGAGGCACAGCGAATGGCAAGAATGCGCTATGACAATTATGTAAGGCAATCTCGCATTGAATGGCATGTCGAGGAAGATGCGTGAAAAAAAGGACATGCGTTGAAAATATGAAGAAAGAGGCAGGTTTCCTTTAGACCAAACCGGCCATTATAACCCGGACTGATTGTAGCCGGTTGCCCAAGCAGATTGCCAGTTGCTTTTTTATGCAGGCGTGGCGCGGTCCACGCAAAAAAAAACGACTGGCAGGATGCAGGCAACCGGCTGCAAGCAGCCAGGGAACATGTTGCCAAGACGGAAAGGGAAAACCCGTGCCGCAACGGCCAGTTGTGGTTTACCACGACCTTACATACCATCGTGGAACTGAAAACCGGACAATTCAGACGTGTCAGCAAAATACAACGTGAAAAAGCAAGACGACGGCAAACGCGAACGCTCGATAATGCGCATAACGACAGTGGGGGCCGTATGCAACTGCGTGCTTACGTTTTTCAAGATCACGGCAGGCGTGACGGGAAACAGCGCCGCCATGGTGGCAGACGGCATACATTCCCTGTCAGACCTGGTCAGCGATTTCATCATCATTGTCTTTGTGAGGATTTCCTCAAAGGGGCAGGACAAGAAGCATGACTACGGACATGGAAAATTCGAGACCCTCGCAACGCTCTTCGTGAGCATAATGCTATTCCTCGTCGGCCTGAAAATCTTTATGAGCGGGGCAGATGAAATACAAAGACATCTCAACGGCGAGAAACTGCCGCAGCCGGGAATGATAGCACTCTACATGGCCCTGATTTCAATCGTCACAAAGGAAATACTATTTCAGTCAACCGCACGTGTGGGACGGCGGGTTGAAAGTCACGCCGTGCTGGCCAACGCATGGCATCACCGAAGCGACGCCATCTCGTCACTGGGGTCCTTCGCCGGCATCGCGGGAGCCATCTTCCTGGGGGAAAGGTGGGTTATACTCGACCCTCTCACGGGCTGCGCTATAAGCCTGTTTATTTTCTACATTGCAACAAAAATGGGAAAGACCACCATAAGCGAACTTATGGAAGCATCACTGCCCGACAGCGAGGAAAAAGAGATTGAGGGGCTCATAATGTCTGTTGAAGGCATCCACGGGGCGCACAACCTCAAGACAAGGCGCAACGGGAACAGTGTGATCATAGATGTCCACATAGTCGTCAATCCCGAGATTACGGTGGCAGAAGCGCATGAAATGACAGTGATGGCGGAAAGACTTCTGATGAGACGCTTCGGGAACGACACGCAAATATTCATACATGTGGAACCTTGCGACACAGCATATTGACATATTGGCGCACTAATGCCGCCAATATGTGGCGACCGCAAATTTCACCCACAACTTTGTCTTTGGTCATCAAACGGCCTGTTTATGACACAAACTACCGCAATTCAATACGGACAAGACAGCAAACACGCCGAATTTGCTCACCAAACACGCCGAATTTGTTCAGTAAACACGCCGTATTTGGTGAACAAATACGGCGTGTTTGCAATATTGGCAAGTGCAACCACTAAAGCAGTCCGGCATTTGCCATGTTCTATGAAAGCTCTTTCAGCAGGCTCGCTATTTTGATGTAAGTGGAATCACTCACCGGTGTCAACGGCAAACGCAGCACGTTTTCAATCATCCCCATCTCTGACAGCATTGCCTTTATGCCTGCGGGATTGCCGTCAGCGAAAAGTGCTTTGTAAAGTTCCTGCAAGGTTGCATCTATCTCTTTCGAGGCTTCAGAGTTGCCCTCCAGTCCAAGGTGCACCATTTTTGAGAATGTCTTGGTCAGCGAGTTTCCGACAACACTTATCACGCCTGCCGCTCCCGCAGAGATCATCGCGTGTGTGAGGGAGTCGTCACCGCTCAGCACGTCAAAGCCGCATGGCTTATTTCTTATTATTTCCTTTATCTGGCACAGGTCGCCACTGGCCTCCTTTATTGCTACGATATTCACACAGTCTTGTGCAATCCTTACCGTTGTCCCAGCCTTGAGGTTGACGCCGGTGCGCCCGGGAATGTTGTAAAGCACCATTGGCAAATCCGTTGACTGGCTTATCGTCTTGAAATGCTGGTAGAGTCCTTCCTGTGTGGGCTTGTTGTAATAAGGGCAAACGCTCAGAATTCCGTCAATGCCCCTGAAGTCCCCGCGCTCCAGTTCGTCTGCCACCTTTTTTGTGTTGTTCCCGCCGCAGCCCATAATCACCGGCAGTCGCCCATGCACTGTCTCAACGACCAAATCCTTGACGTGCGCCTTGTCTTCAGCCGAGAGTGTCGGCGCCTCGCCGGTTGTTGCCATGATGCAAAAGAAGTCTGCCCCGTTGGCTATCTGGTACTCAACCAGTTTCCCCAAGGCCTTGTAATCGACTTGTCTGTCCTTTGTGAAAGGCGTGACGAGTGCGATGCCAAGACCTTTGAAAATATTGTCTTTCATTGTGTTTGTCATAAGCGTTCTGATTGCAAAAGTAATATTTTAAATTCATTACACAAAAAATATTCAACTATAATTATTATCTTTGCAATCATTTAAGGATTGCATAATTCACCATATATGGAATTAATGAAAGAGTTGGCACGGAAATATGAGACGGTGGATTTCCTTGACGGCGACCCTTCATGGTTCATGCACCAAGTTGAGGGGGATGACAACAAAGAGACGCTGGCGTTCATTGCATCATGCCTGAGTTACGGCTCGCGCAAACAGTTTTTCCCGAAGATACAATACATTCTCGACTGTTCGCACGGTGAGGTTTACGATTGGGTTTCAAGAGGTCGTTTTGAAAATGACATACCTGACAGGAACGAGTGCTATTACCGTCTATACACTTTCTCGCTTATGAACCGTTTCTTGAAAGCCTATCAAGGACTGATTCTCGGTCATGGCTCCCTTGGGGGATACCTTCAGGCGCGCAACGTGACCGTTGCCTTGACTGCCGTGGAGATGATAACCTCGTATTTTGCAAGTCGCGGCATTGACGTAATTGTTCCCAAGAATGCCAAGTCATCATGCAAGCGTGTCTGCATGTTCCTGCGGTGGATGGTGCGCGACAATTCCCCTGTGGATCTCGGCCTGTGGAAATTCATAGACAAACGCACATTGATAATGCCGATGGACACTCACGTCGTGCAGGAGGCCTGCGCCATGGGGCTGCTCAAATCGAAATCGACATCGATGGCATCCGCAAGGAAGTTAACGGAAAGGATGGCGGAGTTTTTCCCGGATGACCCAACCAAGGGGGATTTCGCCCTGTTCGGATATGGTGTCAACAAATAAAATTTGTCCGACGCCACTTTTGCGTTTGCAGGGAAGCTGGCGCCGGACAATAAAGCCAAACCGGTCATCACGGCACTGATTTTACCATTCCGTCTTGGCAATCAGTTAGGGTTACGATGGCCGTTTTTGGGACAAGGCAATTAATACTCAAGCCATCTCACATAGGCAAAGTCCTGACGGTGCGGCAGTCTGTCATTCTTAGGGAACATGCGCACCGCAGTTTTGTAACTCCCGGCATTGGCTGATTCGAAAGTTGCCTCGAAAGTGTAGAGGTTGCCTTCTTTTTTAACCACGCGGAACGGATGTATCTGATTGATGCGGTCCTCGCCGTCGGGATCAGTCTTTACGGAAACATATTCCAGCCCTATGGCATCATCGAGCCCCTGCTCGTCAATGACCATCCTGAAAGTGTATTCCACACCACTCTGTGGCCCGTCCCCGGGGACGTTGTTTTCAGAAGACACCACGCGAATTCCGTCCCAACGCTCCGCCACGGTTTCCTTCCACTGTGCGATTTCCTTAGCAATCCGATTTTCATTTGCGCTTAGTTCCCTGAAACGCGCGGCTTCCCTTGTATAGAACTTTTCATAATAGTCATCAAGCTGGCGCTTCATTGTGTAGTGTGGTGCAATGGTTGCTATTGAGTTCTTTATCACCTTGACCCATCCCTCGCTGTATCCTTTTTCATTCTTGTCGTAATACAGAGGTACTATCTCGTTCTCGAGCAGTCCATATATCGTTGCCGCGTCGAGCTGGTCCTGGTAGGCCTGGTTTTTATAAGTGCGCTTCTCCGTGAGAGCCCACCCCGCACCTTCACGGTAGCCCTCAAACCACCAGCCGTCGAGCACAGACAAATTCACGACACCGTTCATTTCCGCTTTCTCGCCGGAGGTGCCGGATGCCTCAAGGGGACGCGTGGGGGTGTTCATCCAGATGTCCACGCCCGAGACAAGGCGGCGGGCAAGGCGGAAATCATAGTCCTCGAGGAAGATAATCTTTCCGAGGAACTCCGGGCGCTGGCTTATCTCGTAAATTTTCTTTATCAGCCCCTGCCCCGCACCGTCGGCGGGATGTGCCTTTCCGGAGAAAAGGAACTGGACAGGGCGTTCGGGGTTGTTGACAATCGCTGACAGGCGGTCAAGGTCGGTGAACAGCAGGTGCGCCCTCTTGTATGTCGCGAAACGGCGGCAGAAACCAATCATCAGGGCATTCGGCGTGATTTTGTCCAACAGCGAAAGGACACGGGAAGGGTCGCCCTGGTTCTTTAGCCAGTTCTCGCGGAATTTCGTCCTGATATAGTCTGTTAGTTTTTTCTTCAGATCCATGCGCGTGTCCCATATCTCACTGTCGGGAACATTGTATATGGCGTGCCATATTTGCTCATTGCTTTGGTCACTCAAATGACTCTTGTCAAAATACTTTGAGTACAGACGACGCCATTCCGTCGCGCACCACGACGGGAAATGAACTCCGTTCGTGACATATCCCACATGGTTTTCCTCCGGGAAATATCCTTTCCAAATCGGGGCAAACATCTTTTGGCTTACCCATCCGTGGAGTTTGCTCACTCCGTTGACCTCCTGGCATGTGTTTATTGCGAATGTGCTCATGGAGAACTTCTCGTTTTTGTCATCCGGGTTGGCCCGTCCCATGCCTACGAACTCGTCCCACGATATGCCGAGCTGCGCCGGGTAGCCGCCCATGTATTTCCCGAAAAGGCTCTCGTCGAAATAGTCATGCCCTGCCGGTACAGGCGTGTGGCATGTGTAAAGACCGCTTGCGCGCACAAGTTCCAGTGCCTGGTTGAACGTGAGTTTGTCATTCTGGATATAATCCACGAGCCGTTGCAGGTTGCACAGTGCGGCATGTCCCTCGTTGCAATGATATATGTCTTTCTTTATCCCGAGTTTCTTCAATGTCAGCATCCCCCCGATACCGAGCAGGATTTCCTGCTTGAGCCGGTTCTCCCAGTCTCCGCCATAGAGGGCGTGGGTTATGGGGCGGTCGAACTCCGAGTTCATGTCATTGTCTGTGTCGAGTAGGTAAAGCGACACCCTGCCAACATTCACACGCCATACGTATGCGTGAACATGGTAGTTCATATACGGGATGTCGACAACCATAGGTTTCCCGTCATGGTCGAGCTGGCGTTCTATAGGCAGGGAATTGAAGTTCTGCGCCTCGTAATTCGCTATTTGCTGCCCGTCGATGCTCAGGCTTTGCGTGAAGTACCCGTAGCGGTAAAGGAAGCCAATGGCGCACATGTCCACATTGGAGTCTGATGCCTCTTTCAGATAGTCTCCCGCAAGCATTCCGAGGCCTCCGGAGTAAATCTTCAATACCTGGCTCATGCCAAACTCCATGCAGAAATACGCAACCGACGGACGCTTGGAATCCGGCCTCACATCCATGTATTTGCGGAAGAGATTGTATACATTGTCAACACTCTTCATTATCTTCTTGTCCTTTACGATCTCTTCCTTGCGGTCATAGCTCAGGCGTTCCAGCAGGAGTACCGGATTCTGGTTTACCTCCTCATATAATTCTTCATCAAGGCTCTTCCACATGTCGCTTGCCTCATAGTTCCATACCCACCACAAATTGTGGGCCAGTTCGTCAAGGTGCTTCAACTCTTCCGGAAGTCTCGATTTCACCGAAATTTCTTTCCATCGCGGGGTATTGGAATAATTTGCTTTGATTTTCATAATTCTTGCTTTTTATATTATGTTCGTTTCAACAAACTAAGTTACATGCCAAGTCCTGCAATCTAATGTTTGATTTAATATACGGCAAAGATAAAATAAAAAAAATGTACTGCCAATTAGCATGTGTATAAAATCTGTAAAATGCTTGATTTCTTGACTAAAGTTATTTAACTTTGCCCCACAAATATATAAATATATGAAGACGAGTGTTTTAATTATGCTTTTCTGCGTCCTGCCTTTTTCCATGAACGCACAGGAAGTTGACAATGACACAACGGCAACGGAGTTCAAAGGCCGCTTCGTTAATGATGAGTACAAGATATTTGTTGTGATAAACCTGAAGGAAAAGAATGTAGTAATCCCAAACCAGGAGATACTCGGTGGGCTTGACGGTTATTTCGGCTCAACTCAAACAAGTCACGCATGGGCAATAACATCATCAAAGACCAAAGGAAAAAAGGCAACAATAGATGTCATAAACAATTACGGAAGCGAGGACTTCACCGCAACACTATCAATGAGCGAGAACGGGACATTGGTGTTCCAGCACGTCAAAGGCAGCACGTTCAAGTTCCCGGTAAAAAGCAAATGGCAGAAGATGCCGGATAAAATTGTTTTTGAAAAGCAAGAACGGAAATAGTGAAACTAAACTTTTCCCACACCGAAAATATCTTTTATCGACATTCTGCGATAGTTCTATTTGAAATGTCACAAAGGAGATGATGATGAAATCAATGATTCTGCTCTTGGCCTGCTTGCTGATACCCTACATCAACATCCATGCGCAGGCTCTATGTGTAATAGACGGATTGCCTGTGCCAGACTCCGTCCTCTGCGTGACAACAGACGAGATGAAATCGGATTCCGCAAAACAAATCATAGCAAGGCGATCCGGGCTTATTTCTCCCGCTGCTATAGAATCTATCCAAATATTAGACAAAGACCTCTTATCAGCAAAAAATGTTATTGTATGTCGCCCCCCCACAAAGGATATTGTGCTGATTACAACCAACAGTCTTGCAAAAATCCAATTTGTAATAGACAACAAACTCGTCAAGCCACTGAAGCTTGTTACAATAATAGAATTGAAACTCTTTCCTAACCTGTTATCGGAAGTTCTTCCACGGAGAATAAAGCAGGAAAATATAAAGTCTCTGGATATCCTGATCCCTAAAGATGACACAAGTCCAGGCAGAAGACCCACCGTCATAATAAATACCAAAAAGAACAGACGGAGATAGTGTCTGTTGAAAACCACTAATAACACCCAAATTCAACTATGACAAACATGAAATTTTTAGTAACAATTGTATTATTTCTTTCTGCTCAAACTTTATCTGCACAGTCGGCAGACAATAACGATTCCATAGATATAAATATGTTGTACAAGAATTTACCGGAGGTCGTTGTGAAAGCAGAAAAACCTATAGTAAAACTTGTGCAGGGAAAGATGGTGTACAATATGCAAAATCTTTTAGAAAAGTTGCCTGCCGACAACGCTTACGAGGCTCTCACACGCATTCCTGGTGTCAGTGATGCCACTGGTAATATCTCCCTCTTGGGCAATGCGGTGACGCTGATTGTCAATGGACAAGCCACCACGTTGACGCAAGAACAGCTGGCAGAACGACTGAAAGCGATGCCTGCCGCAAAGTTGGCAAAAGCCGAGGTGATGTTGTCTGCCCCGGCCCGCTATCATGTTCGTGGCATGGCTATCAACATCGTTACGAAAGATGATGCTGGCGCCAATCGGTTGTCGGGACAGATTATTGGCGGATTTCAGAAAAGTAAATATTCAAGTGGCTTTGGTAATCTTTACCTTTCCATGCAAAGAGGCAAGTTTGGACTGGATGCACAATATCAATTCTCTGACGGTAATTCATACGGTGAGTCTTCGCGCATGGCCAATCATCCTTTGGGCAACAAGCGTGTAAACTATCATGACGAAACCTGGCAGAAGTCGTTTTTCATCGCACACTATTACCGATTGGGTATGAATTATGCGTTCAGCAAGAATCATCGTCTTGACATTGCCTATACTGGAAATTGGAACAAGTCTTGCTCCAACAGCCAAACGACAGGTTCGAGCGTAAGCAGAGCGCACAATGATAGTCATGCGTATCTGCATAATGTGGATATAACCTACTCACTTCCTTTCGGACTTACCCTTAGCGGCTCGTATACCTACTATCGAACGCCGCAGCAACAAAGACTTGACGGCACGATGCAGGCGGATGGAAATACGACAGAGACAGGGCGCAACCTGACAAGTGGCAGCGAACAGACCATCAACAAATGGATGTTTACGGCGGATCAAACCCATTCATTGTCACATGGATGGGGATTGTCGTATGGCGTGAAAGGGCAATTCTCGAGCGACAAGAGTTATCAGAACACCATCGACAAGGATGGAAACATCTTGCCCGATGCGACAAGCAGCGTGGACATCAATGAGCGGATATGGAACATATACGCAGGTTTCAGCAAACAGATAAACAAGGATATTAGTCTTGAAGCATCCGTTGCTGCCGAGCAATACCACTCCCCGACGTGGGATAAATGGCGCATATATCCTACGCTCAATGCTTTGTGGAGCATCAACGACAACCATTTGCTCAACCTCTCCTTCAATTCCAATTCAGTGTTTCCGAGCTATTGGTCAACCATGAGCAATGTGTTTTACTCATCCACCTACACAGAGATACATGGCAATCCCGATTTGAAACCATACTCCTATTATAATGTCAACCTTATGTGGCAGATAAAAAGACGCTATACGCTGATGGCTTTCGCAAGTCTGAAGCCAGATTATTCCGTACAGTTGCCCTATCAGACAGCAGACCGCATGGCTGTAATCATGAAGGAAACCAACTTCGACTATGTCAATAACTTCGGACTACAGGCATCAGCCATCTTCAGTGCGGGCAAATGGCTCAACGGAAACGTGTTTGCCGTAGGAACCTACAAGCACGACAAGAGCAGCCATTTCTTCGACTTGCCATTCGACCGCAAGAACCTGTCTGTTAGATTTGGCGGTACCGCATCGGTAAAACTTTGCAAAACACAGGACTTGCGTCTTATTCTGAATCCTTTCTTTCAGTCAAAGGCAATACAAGGAGTTTATGACATCAGTCCAATCTTCCAAATGAATGCCAAACTGCAATGGTCGTCGCACGATGGAAGATGGGGACTGCGCCTCAATGGCAACAACATCTTCAACGGCGAATACGACACCCGTTCCGTGCAAGGCAACCAAGACTACCGCATGAAGCTTAACTACAACCGGGCATCTGTTACTTTTGCTGTTGTCTATAAGTTCGGAGGTTACAAGGAAAAGAAAGTAAAGGCTGTTGATACATCAAGAATGGGACACTGACGATGTGTGAACTTTGAACATAAATATCGTAATAAAGCCGTATCAACCTCACAGAAGCGAGATACGGCTTTGTTAATGAAAAAACTAGAGAAACTAGAGAAACTAGGAAACCAGGAAAACCATAAACAACGGTAAAACTGCGGTAACCGCCAGTAACAAGAAAGGGGCTGCCCACGTGGCTATAGTGCCACGGGGACAGCCCGTGAAGGAAGGCGGCGACCTACTCTCCCGCATTGCATTGCAGTACCATCGGCGCGGGCGGGCTTAACTTCTCTGTTCGGAATGGGAAGAGGTGGGGCCCCGCCGCCGTAACCGCCCCGGTTTGGGTGCGCCGGGAAGCGCGCGTCTCTGCGCGCGCGCAACCGGCGTGTGGGGGACATTCTGACACATAGGCAAGGAGGACAGCGGAAAGAATGGGCCGGGAGACGGAAGGCTCGGGCAATTAGTAGGGCTCGGCTTTGGCGTCGCCGCCTTTGCACCTGCCCCCTATCAACGTCATAGTCTGTGACGGCCCTGTGGGGAGACCTAATCTCGCGGACGGCTTCGCACTTAGATGCTTTCAGCGCTTATCCGTTCCAGACGCGGCTACCCGGCGGTGCGGCTGGCGCCACAACCGGCACACCGGAGGTCTGTCCGGCACGGTCCTCTCGTACTAGTGCCAGGCCCGCTCAGGACTCCTGCGCCCACGATAGATAGAGACCGAACTGTCTCACGACGTTCTGAACCCAGCTCGCG
>URLI01000010.1 GCA_900548585.1 uncultured Prevotella sp.
ATAGGAAACACACCTAAAAAATAATCACATACAAAGTCTAATGGGAGGAATTTGATGGGATTTTCAGCCTAATTATTAAGCCTGCAAAAATACCCAGAGTCAACTCTTTTGCATTGCAAAATAAGAAAAATGAAACTTGTTAATAAAAATCGGCAATTTCTTGGAAAATTAAAAAAATATCAATATATTTGCCACCGATAAAAATAGTACGAATGTAATAATATTCCCATACAGCTAATTTATATATAAATGACAAAGAAAGAAGAACGCAGATATAATATCCTCTTGGGGGCATTCAGGCTCTTTTTAGTGAAGGAATATGCTGACGTAACGACAGCAGATATCGAGGAAATAACCGGGTTGTCGCGTGGTGCCATATATTATAAAGTGAAGAACAAGGAAGGGTTATACCGGGCTGTCATTGACAAGTTCGTCCTCGATTTCCTGTCCGAGTCTTTGCACAACAGTATATCAGTTTCGGAAGAAACGCCGTTTTGGGATTTCATCATGAGCGATTTAGAGCTTATACGGCAGAGAATGGAAAGAATGAAAGCCGCTAACGCAGAGTCAAGTTCCACTCAGTTTGTCAATTTGTTGTCTTCTGCGGATTTTCACTATGAAGGTTTTGAGGAGAAATTCAAGGAACTGGAAACGAATATCTCTGACTTGTGGATTGAGTATTGCCGCCGTGGCATCGAGGCGGGCGAACTCAAAAAAGACCTTGACCTAAATCTGGTAATTTCTACGTTTCGCTCCTTGTATTATGGAGATTCTTTCTGCCTTTCCATGATTGGAGGGGAGCTGGATATTGAGGAACTGAAGAGAAAATACTCGTTATTATATAATACCATACAATCATGAGGTTTGTCTTTATAATAGTTCTGTTGTTTTCGTGCAAAGTTCTCAACGCCCAGATATCCGGAGTGATAATAGATGAGGAAAAACTACCTGTCGAATTTGCAACTATTAGGCTGTACCAAATTCCTGATAGTGTTCTGATTGCCAGTACGGTATCCAATAATAAGGGATATTTTTCTTTCCCGGATAATGTCTCCCAGCAACTTATACTAAAAATATCTTCCGTGGGTTACGAAACGATATATTTAGCGGCCAAGTCTCACCAAGAAATCATCTTGAAGCGGTATTCTGAAGAACTGCAGGAAGTAGTTATTTCTGCAAGGGAGATTGAGACTTTCGGGAGTAAGGACAAACTACTCATCCCACAAAGTCTGAAAGAAAGAGCCTCCTCTGCCTTGGCGGCCTTGGGAGAAATGCCACAATTTCAATTGAATAGAATTTCAAATATCCTTCAAACGACAGACCGGCAGAATATACTCATTCTCATAGATGGCATACAGGCGAATGAAAATGACTTAATGGCTCTACCTGCAAAAAAGATCAGGAGAGTTGAGTATTTTACACAGCCACCGGCAAGATTTGCCAATAAAAACGTAGGTGCAGTGCTAAGCGTCTTTACCATAAAAGAAAAGGATAGCGGGTTTAACAGTTTTATTAATACAGTAAACTCATTTACAACGGGTTACGGAACAAACACTATCAATGCGAAGTGGTACACGCCCAAGCACCAGATTGCCCTTTCTTATTTCATTGATTACAGGAATCTTAACGACAACAGAATCGATCAGACTTACGAGTATGAGATAGACCATGCAAATTTCTCCAGCAAACTGCAAGGACTTCCCGGTACTTACAAGGGGGAGTATCATATCATAGGGGCAGATTACATGTTTCGTCCGGATGACAACCAACTGTTTTCTGCTAAAGTAAGGTATCGCCTCAACCCGGGGCGGGAAAGCCATCAACAAACTGCAACAACGAAATTTGGTACAGGAATTCTACAACAAGGTTATTCGGCAAAAAAACTTAAAAGTAATTATGATGCTATATCATTGGATTTGTATTACAATAGAAAATTGAAGAACAACCAGGAATTGACAGCCAATTTTGTGGGATCTTATTTTGATTCCAAATCGGACAATCAGATTTCCCAAGAAAATTCAGATAATACATTAACTTATCGGTACAACAACCATCTCAGGAATTACTCTAATTCCATCATATCCGAGTTGCTTTACAACAAGTCCTTTTCCAATGAAAATATAAGCTTCGGGGCAAGATACTTTTATAAGCAGCTTCGGCAGACCTATAATGAAAACACCCGTTCTACAATGGACCAGCAAGTCTGCTATATATATTCAAATCTTGCAGGCAAGTTAAAGAATCTCCATTACACCATAGGTGTAGGTATAGAACATAGTATTCAAGACAATGGAGAAATGAAGGCAAGGCATTATACCGTGTTCAAACCTTCATTTTCTGCGAGCTATCAGATTGGTCACTCCTCTTCCATCAGGCTTAACTCGCTTATATTATCCAATGTTCCTGACATCTCACAGCTCACCATCCATCCAGTCTATCTCAACTATCAATATTATAGTGTGGGCAATCCTCATCTTCATCCCTACTATACTTTCTATAATCGTCTTCAATACCAACTGAGTCTGCCTACTTTCTATATGAGTGCCGCAATACGGCATTCGTACCTGCGCCGCCCTTATATGACATTGTTTGAGAGTAGAGACGCAGAGATAGTGAAGACCCTTGAACATTTTAAACACACCTCATACACAGCTGCGGACCTCAGCCTTCAATGGCTTCCATTCCCATTCTTGAAAATCCAGCCGTTCGCAACAATTGTATATACCAGTGCCATAAAGCCTGATGGCGCCAGTCTAAGTGAGTGGTCAAAATACTTTTCTATCACGGCAAGCATTACTTACAAAGAATTTTCCATATTGGGAAACGTAGGAAGTTCTATGACCGATCTATTGGGGGATGTAACGGAAAAGAAGAAAGCCTATGTTTTTAGTGAACTATCTTACTCCAAAAACAATGTATATGTGGCATTGCAGTATATTCACAATCCCAAGCCATCTGCCATCTATTCCAACAATAGTTTGATGAACTTTAAGGAAGAAACGATTTGGAATAATTTCCAAAATCTATTTGCCATAAATTTTAGATACAATTTTACGATTGGCAGAAAGAAAAGCATCAATGGTCCCACCAAACTTAATAATCAAGATAATGTAAGTGGATTAACCAACGATGCGACTGCGAAGTAAACGAATATCGTGTTTAATTAAAATACATCTAGACGATGATAAAGAATATATCTTTTGAACAACAACGAGACACAATGGATTGTGGAGTTTCATGTTTTGATAATGACAGCGGGATATTATGGAAAATCTACTGATCGAGATAGATCAAGACTATTAAGTGACCTTAGCAAGGATGGTGTTATCATTTCGTTATTGTCTATAAGATAAAAAAGCATCGTAAGGACAGATATACGGTTTATTTCGCAGATCCGGGCAAGGAACTCTTTACCTATACCAAGGAGGAGTTCTGCGAGCATTGGATAAGTACCAAGACCAACGGCGAGGAGAAAGGCGTAGCTCTTCTCCTTGAGCCAACAGAACAATTCTACGCTCAAAATAGTGAGGAGATAATCCCCACCGTGCAAGTTCCCAAACGAAGTGCAATAAAATAGTACCCCTCGCCGAGAGATGCAGACGTTCTCGAAGCGTAGCGAGAGGTTGTCTGCATCTCTCGGGCTGCTTATTTTCGGCAGGCGCAAACATTTTCATATAAAAAAACTTGCAAATAGTATTTTGATATAGTATTTTTGCAGGCGGAAACCAACTATTGCCTGCATGACGACAGGCAAGGGTGTTAGGAGGAGTAAAACATAACATTGACATTAAGAAACCATTATGAAAGAAACCGCAAATAAGGCATTGACACTCAAGATGTTGAACAAGAGCAACGTTTGGGACATTCAGGAGAACGATATATTCCGTATGCTCAAGGCTGCAGAGAAAGACGCAGACCTGAAAGAAAACATGCTACGATATACTGACATAATAAAGAGTGCGTTCGACATCGAGGAGGTTAAGGTTGACAGACCAGAGGTCATAAAGAAATATGAGGCGAGGGGATTCAAAATAGCGAAGGTTGGCACTGACGGAAAGGAAAGTGTCAAATGGGCTGTCAGGAAGCATCCTATATTGAGGGTTACCGACCTTACATACGAGAACATAGGGCATATCTCGGCGGCGAAACTCGTCGAGGTGCTTGACAGGAACTTCGGAGGCGGATGGGAGTCGCTATCGCAGAGCATTCAGGACATAATACAGCACGGCTTCGACATAAGCACGACAACGCTGCCTGCCGACAGGCTGCACAAGAAAGGCGGGATGTATGAGAAGAAAATTGCCGACGGCTTCGAGGTCCTCGAAATCCAGAAAGGCAGCTGGGTAGAGGCCATCTTCGCAAAAGAGAAGCCAAGGGCTAACCGCCAGCATACGAAATTCGACATTGACGACGACGGTGATGTATTTCCTGACGACGACGGGACATTAAACGATGACGACGAGATAACTGACACATACGAACAGATGGAAGATGAAGACGAGTATGACGAGGACAAACTGACCGAGGAGAGTTACCGCACCACAATAGAGGAAGATCCGGAGGCACTGTCTCTCGAAGCGACGGAAATAGTGGAGGACGACGGATTTTGACAGGCGTGGCCAGACGCGGGATGCATCGCGCCTGAATATCCCACATCAGGCAACACGGGGATTCCGCCGGCGCGACATCTCTCCCAAGATCTGCGGATGTGTCACCTCACTGTGACATGGAAACAACTCTGCTTCACCTCGTGCTTGACATAGCATCGCCCGCTCTGGCGCATGTCGCGCAACACCTCTGACAGCACCCACTTCAACTTGTCGTTCCTGACAGGCTCTGAGATGTGACTGTATCTCGTGTAGGATATGTCAAATGTAGTGCCATATATGTGGCAACTGTTCTCCGTGGCGTTTTTGTTGTTACGGCGCAGCCGCGCAACATCTTCCTTGGTTCGCGTGGCACTCGTCACAATAAGTTTGTTGGGCGGCAGGCCCTTGATTTGCAGGCTGTCCATGAACACGCGGCCAATGTCGTTAAGAAGCGACGCGGCATGTGGCACAAGGTATGGTATGCTCTGCCGCAGTGGGTCAACGTCATAATATGGGTTGGCACCGATATACACCAATCCGGTCTTGTCATTCTCCGCATCAGCCCGACGCTCCACGGGGCGGACCCCGTACTTACGGGCGGCAATCAACTGCACGCTGTTTGAGTCTGGGAAAGCCTCCTTGTAGTCAGCCACACTCATTATCCTGTGCCTTATCACATTGCCTGAGGCATCGAAGAATTTTGTAGTCTTGGTTTGCAACGGCTTCGTCTGCGGCCCTGCCCCTTCGGCGGCGGCATCGTCAGAATCAGTGCCTGCCACCCCGGCGCTGTCTCCAACCGATGCAGGTTTTTCCTTTGCAACAGGATTGGCTATGTCGGGGAACACGCACCGCACAAGGGCGAGCAGAACGACCACCACGCCGAACACCTCGATATATCTGTTTTTGGTAATACGGAACTTCATAAAAGCATTTTTCGAGGTACAAAGTTAATGGTTTTCCATGACTTTTTCATTCATTTAAGTCAAAAGTTGCAGGTTTTGTCATAAAATAAAAGGAAAGGAAGCACGGTTTGGAATTATTTTTGTACTTTTGCACATGGGTTTAACACCTTATTATATCTAAGACAATACCGGATACGGTGAATGGGAAATCAAACGTGACAGAGAAACATATAGTACTCGAGGACATAGACCCGGTGGTGTTCTACGGTGTCGGCAACAACCACCTGCAGATGATAAAGGCACTGTTCCCGAAACTGCGCATCGCGGCGCGCGACAATGTGATACGCCTGCTTGGCGACAACGAGCAGATAAGCAATGCCGAGAGAGCCATTGAGAACATGCGGAGACATGTCCTGCACTTCAACTCAATCAGCGAGGAGGACATACTCGACATAGCAAGCGGGAGAAAGACGAATGAAGAGGCGGCGAAGGATGTTGTGGCGTACAGCATCTCCGGGCGGCCGATAAAGGCAAGGAGCGAGAACCAGCAGAAACTCGTCGACGCCTTCGAGGGCGACGACCTGATTTTCGCCGTAGGGCCGGCAGGCACGGGAAAGACATACCTGAGCATAGCGCTCGCGGTGAGGGCAATGAAGGAAAAGCAGGCGAAAAAGATAATATTGTCAAGGCCTGCGGTGGAGGCCGGCGAGAAACTCGGTTTCCTGCCAGGCGACATGAAAGACAAGATTGACCCATACCTGCAACCGCTGTACGACGCGCTCGAGGACATGATACCTGCGGTGAAGCTGCAGGACATGATGGACAAGCACACGATACAAATCGCACCGCTCGCGTTCATGCGCGGAAGGACACTGAGCGACGCAGTGGTAATCCTCGACGAGGCACAGAACACCACGCCGGCACAGCTCAGGATGTTCCTGACACGCATGGGATGGAACACGAAGATGATCGTGAACGGCGACATGACACAGATTGACCTGCCGAAAGACACGCGTAGCGGACTGCGCGAGGCAATGGGAATTCTGAAAGGCGTGGAAGGCATATCGTTCGTGGAACTGAACAAGAAGGACATCGTGCGGCACAAACTCGTCACGAGGATTGTCAACGCGTACGAGGCTTACGACAAGAGTAAAGGTGAAAAGGAAAAACATTCCGCAAAACCGATATGAACAGTAATTTGTAAATCGTAAATCATATAAGAAGATGAAAGCATTAACAAGAACCGATTTCCATTTCGAAGGACAGAAAAGCGTTTATCACGGCAAAGTGCGCGACGTTTACAACATCAACGACGACTTGCTGGTAATGGTTGCAACCGACAGGATCTCTGCCTTCGACGTAGTACTGCCGAAAGGCATCCCGTTCAAGGGACAGGTACTGAACCAGATTGCAGCTAAGTTCCTCGACACCACGACAGATATTTGCCCCAACTGGAAACTCGCCACGCCCGACCCGATGGTGACGGTGGGACTGAGATGCGAGGGCTTCCGCGTGGAGATGATTATCCGCTCGATACTCACAGGCTCGGCATGGCGCGAGTACAAGAACGGCGCACGCGAGCTGTGCGGGGTGAAACTGCCCGACGGGATGCGCGAGAACGAGCGTTTCCCCGAACCGATCATCACTCCGACCACAAAGGCCGACGAGGGACACGACATGAACATATCCAAGGAGGAAATCATAGCACAGGGACTGGTTTCCAAGGAAGACTATGAGATAATGGAAAACTACACCCGCAGGATTTTCGCACGCGGACAGGAAATCGCAGCAAAGCACGGGCTGATACTCGTTGACACGAAGTACGAGTTCGGCAAGCGCGACGGCAAGGTCTATCTCATCGACGAGATACACACACCAGACTCGAGCCGCTACTTCTACGCCGACGGCTACGAGGAAAAGTTCGCTAAGGGAGAACCGCAGCGGCAACTGTCGAAAGAGTTCGTAAGGCAGTGGCTAATCGAGCATAACTTCATGAACGAGCCGGGACAGGTGATGCCGGAGATAACCGACGAGTATGCCGAGAGCGTGAGCGAGCGCTACATCGAGCTCTACGAGCATATAACGGGAGAGAAATTCAACCGCGCGGAAACGCAATGCCCGTGCGAGTGCGACGGCGAGAAGACCATTGCCGCACGCATAGAGAAGAACGTAAAGGAATACCTCGCATCGCGCAAATAAGCCACGCAGTGTACAGGCAGGAAACGATAAAGCCCTACGGGAAAGACTCTGGAAAAACGAAGCAGGTGGAGGAGATGTTCGACAACATCGCCCCCACCTACGACACGCTCAACCACCGCCTGTCACTCGACATCGACAAAGGATGGAGGCGCAAGGCGATAGAGCAGCTCGCGCCATTCAAGCCACGGCATATCCTTGACATCGCAACGGGAACGGGAGACTTCGCGATATTGTCGGCAAAGATGCTACACCCCGAAACACTCATCGGGGCAGACATCTCGGAGGGAATGATGGAGATCGGGCGCAGGAAAGTGGAGCAGGCATCGCTCGGCAACATAATTTCGTTCAGGAAGGAAGACTGCCTCAATCTCTCTTTCGGCGACGAGACGTTCGACGCCGTTACGGCCGCCTTCGGGGTAAGGAACTTCCAGGACCTTGACAAGGGACTGGCAGAGATGTGCCGCGTGCTGAAAAAGGGAGGACACCTGAGCATCGTGGAACTGTCGCAGCCTGTGGCATTCCCAATGAAACAACTGTTCTGGATATACAGCCACACGATATTGCCAGCGTATGGCAAAATCATATCAAAGGACAGCAGCGCATACAAATACCTGACAGCCACGATAGAGGCCTTCCCGCAGGGAGAGGCAATGATGGACATATTGAAAAAGGCAGGATTCGCCAAGACGGAGTTCAGGAGACTAACGTCCGGGGTATGCACGCTTTACCTTGCCACAAAATAGCACGGTACTTTTTCAACAACCCGCTATTATTCACATATAAAACATTACACGCAGATGGACAAGTATGGTTTGATTGGTTATCCCCTGGGGCATTCCCTTTCGGAGAGTTTCTTCAACGAGAAATTCGAGAACGAGAAAATCGACGCTCGGTATATCAACTTTGAGATACCGGACATCAGCGACCTCACAGAAGTGCTGGCGAGAAATCCCGAGCTCAGGGGGCTCAACGTCACAATACCCTACAAGGAGAAAGTAATCCCCTATCTTGACAGCATCACCGCAGATGCGAAAGCCATCGGGGCAGTCAACGTGATAAGGGTTGAGCACAGGGGCAGCAAAACCATACTGAAAGGCTTCAACAGCGATGTCATAGGCTTCACCAACAGCATCGAGCCGCTTCTCGAGAGCTGCCACAGGAAGGCATTAGTGCTCGGCACAGGCGGCGCGGCAAAAGCCATAAGGTACGGGCTTCACTCGCTCGGACTGGAAACGCTGTCCGTCAGCCGCTTCAACCGCCCAGGCACGGTTCAGTACGAGGAAGTGACCCCAGAAATGATAAGGGAATACAACGTCATAGTGAACTGCACCCCGTGCGGCATGTACCCACACACGTTCGTCTGCCCAAAACTGCCCTACGAGGCAATGGACAGCCACAATTTGCTTTACGACCTGCTGTATAACCCAGACTCAACGCTGTTCATGGAGAAAGGGGCAGAACACGGGGCAAAGGTGAAGAACGGCCTCGAGATGCTCCTCCTGCAGGCATTCGCCTCATGGAAATTCTGGCACGGCGGAACGGAAAGATAACAAAACAGCAACAATTCATGTCACAAACAGAAATGGACAATTCGGAAAGATATATGATGCGCGGCGTGAGCGCGGCAAAGGAAGACGTACACAACGCGATAAAAAACATCGACAAGGGAATATTCCCCATGGCGTTCTGCAAGATAACACCAGACATACTCGGGGGAGACCCGGAGTATTGCAACATAATGCATGCCGACGGAGCCGGCACGAAGTCGAGCCTCGCATACATGTACTGGAAAGAGACCGGCGACCTGTCCGTATGGAAGGGCATAGCACAGGACGCGGTGGTGATGAACACCGACGACCTGCTCTGCGTCGGCGCGGTGGACAACATTCTCGTATCGAGCACCATAGGGCGCAACAAGATGCTCGTTACGGGAGACGTCATAGCCGCAATAATAAACGGGACTGACGAGTTGCTCGAGGACATGCGCGGCAAAGGGATAGGCATCTACCCCACCGGTGGCGAGACGGCAGACGTGGGCGACCTCGTGCGCACCATAATAGTTGACTCCACCGTGACGTGCCGCATGAAACGCAGCGACGTGATAGACAACGCCAACATACGCCCGGGCGACGTCATAGTGGGGCTGTCGTCAACGGGACAGGCATCATACGAGAAATGCTACAACGGCGGAATGGGCAGCAACGGACTGACATCGGCACGTCACGACGTGTTCTCAAAATATCTCGCGGGGAAATATCCGGAAAGCTATGACCACCGCGTGCCGGAAAAACTGGTATATAGCGGCGGCTGCCGACTCGACACACCAGTGGCCGTGGAGTACCGCAAACCAGGCGCGGGCAAGGTGACGGAGGAAATAACCGCCGGCAAACTCGTACTCTCGCCCACGAGGACATACGCACCGGTGATAAAGGAAATACTCGACGGTATGCGACACAGGATACACGGCATGGTGCACTGCACGGGAGGGGCACAGACGAAGGTGCTGCACTTCGTTGGCAACAACTGCCGCGTTGTGAAAGACAACATGTTCCCGGTGCCGCCACTGTTCCGCCTGATAAAGGAACAGAGCGGCACGGAATGGCACGAGATGTACAAGGTGTTCAACATGGGACACCGCATGGAGATATACGTCGGGCAGGAAGATGCCAGCCGGGTGATTGAGGCGGCAGGACGCTTCAACATCGACGCACAGGTCGTGGGACACATCGAGGAAGGCGAGAAGAGTCTCACGATAAAGAGCGAGTTCGGCGAGTTTGACTACTGATGACAGCGGAAGTCACAGCCATCGGCAAGTACATTCACCACAACTACCATAACGACAATGACAGAAGAAAACAGCATATTGCAGAAACTCGACGGCCTTGAGGCACGATACGAGGAAGTGACAACACTGATCACCGACCCGGCAGTGATTGCCGACCAGCGGCGGTTCGTGAAACTCACCAAGGAATACAAAGACCTCGGCGGCATCATGGACGCGCGGAAGAGATACATCGCCTGCCTCAACGGGATAAGGGAGGCAAAGGACATACTCGCCAACGAGAGCGACCCGGAGATGAAGGAAATGGCACGCGAGGAACTCGCCGCCAACGAGAGCCTGCAGCCAAAACTGGAAGAGGAGATAAAGATCGCGCTGATACCGAAAGACCCAGAAGACGCGAAGAACGTGCAGATGGAAATACGCGCCGGCACGGGGGGCGACGAGGCGTGCCTCTTTGCCGGCGACCTGTTCTCGATGTACAAGAGGTTCTGCGAGGCAAAGGGATGGAAACTTTCCGTCACCGACTTCAACGAGGGTGCCGTCGGGGGCTACAAGGAAATCGACTTTGCCGTCTCTGGCACGGACGTGTATGGCACGCTGAAATACGAGTCGGGCGTGCATCGCGTGCAGAGGGTGCCGGTCACCGAGTCGAACGGACGCATGCAGACCTCCGCAGCCACCGTTGCGGTGCTGCCAGAGGCAGACAAGTTCGAGGTGAACATCAACGAGGGAGAGATAAAGTGGGACACGTTCCGTAGCTCGGGAGCGGGCGGACAAAACGTCAACAAGGTGGAGTCTGGCGTTCGGCTGCGCTATATGTGGAAGAACCCAAACACCGGCGAGACGGAGGAGATACTCATCGAGTGCACAGAGACGCGCGACCAGCCGAAGAACAAGGAGCGCGCACTGTCGCGCCTCTACACCTTCATCTACGACAAAGAGCACCAGAAATACATCGACGACATAGCAAGCCGGCGCAAGAGCCTCGTGTCAAGCGGCGACCGCAGTGCAAAGATACGCACCTACAACTTCCCGCAGGGACGCGTCACCGACCACCGCATCGGCTACACCACACACGACCTGCAAGGCTTCCTCGGCGGAGACATACAGAACATGATCGACGCGCTCACCGTGGCAGAGAATGCCGAGAGGATGAAGGAGGCCGAACTATGATTTACATGTCGTCCGTTGACAAGTCGCAAGAAGTTTTCCCGAACATGACGGGCTGAAAGAAAATTGGGGGAAATACAGGCACATATATGTCAATCCTCCATACGGAGCAGTTGTGGACATATAAAACCTTCGTGAAGCGCCTGTAGGAAACAATACTCGTCTTGCAAGGATTTTGTTTGCCAAGACTTTCAAAGAAAAAGAATTTCATTCAAGACAAATATGAACCGTAAAGAACTTACCGAACAGATTTTCACCAAGCGGTCGTTCCTGTGCGTCGGGCTCGACACCGACACAAGGAAGATCCCGCAGCACCTGATGGTGGAGGAGGACCCGATCTTTGCCTTCAACAAGGCTATAGTTGACGCGACCGCGCCATACTGCGTGGCATACAAGCCAAACCTCGCTTTCTATGAGGCATCCGGGACAAGGGGCATGATGGCCTTTGAGAAGACGGTGGACTACATTAAAAAGAACCATCCACACCATTTCATAATAGCAGACGCGAAGCGCGGCGACATCGGCAACACGAGCGCGATGTACGCGCGGACATTCTTCGAGGAGTATGACATCGACGCGCTAACCGTGGCCCCATACATGGGCGAGGACAGCGTGACACCTTTCCTGACCTACGACGGCAAATGGGTGATCGTGCTGGCACTGACAAGCAACAAGGGGAGTTTCGATTTCCAGCTTACGGAGAGCCGCGACGGCGAGAGACTGTTCGAGAAGGTGCTGCGCACGGCACAGAAATGGGGAGACGAGGACAACATGATGTTCGTCGTCGGGGCCACGCAGGGCAGGATGTTCGAGAACGTGAGGCGCATCGCGCCAAACAATTTCCTGCTCGTGCCGGGCATCGGCGCGCAGGGCGGCTCGCTCGAGGAGGTTTGCCGCTTCGGCATGACCGCCGACTGCGGGCTGATAGTAAACTCCTCGCGCGGTGTCATATATGCCTCATCAGGAAAAGACTTTGCCGAAGCAGCCGCACAAAAGGCCAGCGAGCTGCAGCAACAGATGGAGAAGGAACTGGGCAAGATTTAACCTGAAAGACACCTTGTAACTCTGCAAGACATATCCAGCAATCAACCGGAAGATAATCTTTCATAAACCAAAAACGGCGGATTTGCATCGCAAAAACGGCAGTTTTGCCATGCAAAACCGGCGGGATTGCCATGCAAAACGGGCGAATTTGGTTTGCGGAAGATGGTCTTTCAGGATGTAATTTGCATACAACTGGCGCATTATTTGGCATTTATGACATTATTCCATATCTTTGCACCATGAACGACTCGAAGATAATAAACGACCCGGTGTTCGGGTTCATCAAGATACCCCGGGGCATACCGCTGTCCATCGTGCAGCACCCGCTGATGCAGAGGCTCACAAGGATAAGGCAGTTAGGGCTGAGCAACGCCGTCTATCCGGCAGCGCAGCACACCCGCTTCCAGCACTCCATCGGGGCATTCCACCTGATGAGCGAGGCCATAACGAGCCTGCGGCAGAAAGGGATTTTCATCTTCGACTCCGAGGCAGAGGCCGTCGGCGCGGCAATCCTGATGCACGACATCGGCCACGGGCCATTCTCGCACGTCCTCGAGGACACCCTGATCTCCGGCATCACGCACGAGGAAATATCACTGATGATGATGGAACGCGTGAACTACGAGATGAACGGCGCGCTCAACCTCACGCTGAAAATATTCAAGGACGAATATCCCAAGCGGTTCCTCCACCAGCTGATAAGCTCGCAGCTTGACATGGACAGGCTCGACTACCTGCGCCGCGACAGTTTCTTCACAGGCGTGAACGAGGGCAACATCGGCTCGGCGCGCATCATAAAGATGCTCAACGTGGTGGACGACCAGCTCGCGGTGGAGTCGAAAGGCATATACTCGATAGAGAATTACCTCACGTCGCGAAGGCTGATGTACTGGCAGGTTTACCTGCACAAGACAGCCGTTGCGTGCGAGCGGCTGCTCGTGAACACGCTGCGGAGGGCGAAACATCTCGCTGCGGAGGGCAAGGATGTCTTCGCGCCGCCATGTCTGAAATATTTCATCACCAACGACATCGACGGCGAAAGGTTCAGGAACTCGCCGGAGGCACTCGCCAACTACGGCCAGCTCGACGACAGCGACATCTGGAGCGCGATGAAGGTGTGGGCGCACAGCGATGACAAAATCCTTTCGCTGCTTGCGACAGACATGGTCAACCGCAACATATTCAAGGTCGAGGTATGCAACGAGCCGGTGAGCGAGGAGCGGCTGGAAACACTGCGCGCGCGACTCGCCAAGGCATACGGCATGACAACCAGCGACGCGTCGTATCTAATCAGCCTTAGCACCATACAGAAAGACATGTATGATGTCAACGAAGACCGCATCGCGATATTATACAAAGACGGTACGGTGAAAGACATATCGGAATCGTCCGAAATACTCAATGTGGAGCTTCTTTCCAAAAAAATTCGTAAATATTACCTTTGTTATCAACGTTTTTAAGGAAAAACGAGTATCTTTGCAAATATTTATATACATACTATAATAAAAGATGGAGTTCACAGCGAAGCAAATTGCTGATTTTATTCAGGGAAACGTGGAGGGCGACGAGAACGTTAGAATCAACACCTTCGCCAAGATAGAAGAAGGAAAGAAAGGCGCAATATCGTTCTTGTCGAACCCTAAATACACCCATTTCCTTTATGACACAGAGTCGAGCATAGTGCTTGTAAACAACGACCTCGTACTCGAAAGGCCGGTGAAGGCAACCCTGATAAGGGTGGGCAACGCATACGAGTGCGTGGCAAAACTACTGCAGATTTACCAGCAGATGCAACCCGGGCGCACGGGCATAGACCCAAAGGCCTCCATCGCCGCGACAGCGACGGTTGGCGAAGGCTGTTATGTGGGGCCATTCGCAGTGATTGAGGACGGCGTGGAAATCGGCGACGGGACGCAGGTTTACCCCAACACCGTGGTGTGCAAGGGGACAAAAATAGGCAGCAAGTGCATAATATATCCGAACGTGACAATCTACCACGGCTGCCGCATAGGCAACCGCGTGACCATACATTCCGGAAGCGTGATAGGAGCCGATGGCTTCGGCTTCGCCCCAAGTGCAAACGGATATGACAAAATCCCGCAAATCGGCATAGTGACAATAGAAGACGACGTGGAAATCGGCGCAAACACATGCGTTGACCGCTCAACGATGGGAAGCACGGTGATACGCAAGGGAGTGAAACTGGACAACCTCGTGCAGATAGCCCACAACGTGGAGGTCGGCAAGCACACCGTCATGTCGGCACAGTCAGGACTGGCAGGAAGCACCAAGGTGGGGCAATGGTGCATGTTCGGCGGACAGGCCGGATGCGCAGGACACATCGCAGTGGCTGACAAGACATTCGTAGGGGCGCAGTGCGGGGTTATGCACAGCACCAAAGGAGACGGCGAGAACCTCATCGGAAGCCCGGCAACCGACCCCAAGGAATTTTTCCGCGCATACGCAATCTACAAGAAACTGCCGCAGATATACAAGGAAATCGCAGCCATGAAACGCGAAATCGAGGAGATGAAAGCGTCAGCAAGCGGAAAACGGCAATAACAACAAAACGAAATAAAGAAATCACGATATGTTAAAGCAAACAACTCTAAAAGGCAGTTTCGCACTATGCGGCAAAGGCCTTCACACAGGGCTCAGCCTTACCGTGACATTCAATCCCGCAGCAGAGAACACCGGATATAAGATACAGCGCATTGACATTGACGGACAGCCGGTAATCGATGCCGTTGCGGAAAACGTAGTGGAAACGACACGGGGGACGGTCATCGGCAAGGGGGATGTCAAGGTGTCAACCATAGAACATGCCATGTCGGCACTCTACGCCATGGGGATAGACAACTGCCTGATGCAGGTGAACGGGCCGGAGTTCCCCATTCTCGACGGTTCTGCAATGATGTATGTCAACAAAATAAATGAGATAGGCATAGAGGAGCAGAATGCCCCTAAGGACTTTTACATCATACGCCACAAACTTGAGGTGAAAGACGAGCAGAGCGGGTCGGTGATAACGATACTGCCAGACGAGGAGTTCTCGATAACGGCAATGTGCTCTTTCGACTCGAAGCTGGTGAACAGCCAGTTCGCATCGCTCGACAAGATGGAAGACTATGCCAGCGAGGTGGCCGCCGCACGCACCTTCGTGTTCGTGAGGGACATCGAGCCGCTGCTCAACGCCAACCTGATAAAGGGAGGCGACCTCGACAACTCAATAGTGATTTACGAACGCAAGACGACGCAGGAGAGCCTCGACAAACTCGCAGACCTGATCGGCGTGGAGCACATGGACGCGAACAACATCGGATATATACAGAACAAGCCCCTCGTCTGGGAAAACGAATGCACAAGGCACAAGTTGCTCGACATCATAGGCGACATGGCACTGATAGGCAAACCAATAAAGGGCCGTATCATAGCGACACGGCCGGGGCACACCATCAACAACAAGTTCGCGCGCATGATGCGCAAGGAAATCCACAAGCACGAGATACAGGCGCCGTTCTACGACCCCAACGAGCCACCGGTGATGGACGTGAACCGCATACGCGAACTGCTCCCGCACCGCTACCCGATGCAGCTCGTCGACAAGGTGATCGCGCTCGGCCCGACAAGCATAGTTGGCGTGAAGAACATAACAAGCAACGAACCGTTCTTCCAGGGGCATTTCCCACAGGAGCCCGTGATGCCCGGCGTACTTCAGATAGAGGCGATGGCACAGTGCGGCGGACTGCTGGTGCTGAACACAGTAGAGGACCCGGAGAAATGGAGCACCTATTTCCTGAAGATAAACGACGTCAAGTTCCGGCAGAAAGTGGTGCCGGGCGACACGCTCATCTTCAAGGTTGACCTGATGGCGCCTGTGCGCCACGGCATCTCCTCGATGAAAGGCTACATGTTCGTCGGCGACCAGGTGGTGAGCGAGGCATCATTCACCGCTCAGATCGTGAAGAACAAGTGACAGACGGCATAATATAAAAACCGTCCGGCAGGCGGCACTTATAACCATTGCAAGACCCAAGTCCCCTACAGGTCTTCCCGTAAAAACGGGTTTAAGGGGGGATGAGAAACATCCATGGCAAACCAGATAAGCCCATTAGCATTCGTCCATCCCGAGGCAAAACTCGGCGACGGCAACATCATTGGCCCGTTCTGCTACATCGACCGCAACACAGCAATCGGCGACGGCAACGTGATGCAGAACAGCGTCACGATAAACTACGGGGCGCGCATAGGCTCGGGCAACGAGATATTCCCGGGGGCAAGCATTTCCACCAAACCGCAGGACCTGAAATTCCGTGGGGAGGATTCCATCTGCGAGGTTGGCGACAACAACTCCATACGAGAGAATGTAACCATATCGCGCGGCACGGCGAGCAAGGGGACAACCGTCGTCGGCAACAACAACCTGCTGATGGAGAACATGCACATAGCGCACGACTGTATCATCGGCTCACACTGCATCATCGGAAACTCAACGAAATTCGCAGGCGAGGTAACGGTTGACGACCACGCAATAATCTCCGCCGAGGTGCTGATACACCAGTTCTGCCACATCGGAGGGTATGTAATGGTACAAGGCGGAAGCCGCACGTCGCAGGACATTCCGCCATACATCATAGCCGGCAAAGAGCCGATAAGGTATGCCGGGGTGAACCTCGTGGGGCTGCGCCGCCGGGGATTCAGCAACGAGCAGATTGACCAGATACACACGGCCTACCGCCTGCTTTATTCAAAGGGGCTGATTGCAGAGGGCATCGAGGAGATAAAGAAAAGCCTCAAGGTGTCAGAGGACATAAAGTATATCATAGACTTTGTGGAGAGTTCCAAAAGGGGCATAATAAGATAGGGAGGACTCCCCCACCCGCAACCCACGATGACCGAGTGGCTGCCCTTGCGATAAAAGAACTATGAACGACAGGCCATGCCATGACATTGGCAAGAGAAAAAACGGCTTACTGGCAGTGATACTCGGCCCCACAGGCGTAGGCAAGACAGAACTTTGCCTCGGTGTGGCCGAGCATTTCCATATACCCATAATCAATGCAGACTCGCGGCAGATATTCCGTGAGATACCCATCGGTACCGCAGCGCCGACCGCAGCGCAGCAGGCCAGGGTGAAGCATTTCTTCGTAGGCAACCACAGCATCGGCGACTACTACAGCGCGTCGTCCTACGAACAGGACGCGCTGGCGGAGACAAACCGCCAACTGGAACACGGGCCACTGGCACTGCTCACCGGAGGGAGCATGATGTATATCGACGCCGTGTGCAAAGGCATTGACGACATACCCACCATACGCGACGACATACGCGGCGAGGTGAAACGCAGATACGCCGAGGGAGGACTTGAGCCGCTCGTGGAACAACTGCTGCTACTCGACCCCGAACACTACAAGACCGTTGACAGGAAGAACCCACGACGGGTGATGCATGCACTGGAGATTTGCCTGCAAACCGGAAAGACATACACGTCGTTCAGGAAAAACGATAAAAAAGAACGCCCTTTCAATATAATAAAGATTGGACTGAACCGCCCGCGCGAGGAGCTATACGAACGCATAAACCGCCGCGTGGACCAGATGGTTGCCGATGGACTTTTTGACGAGGCGCGGCGTATGCTCCCGTTCAGGAACGAAAACGCGCTTAACACCGTGGGGTTCAAAGAGATATTCAAATATTTCGACGGCATCTGGCAACTCGGTGAGGCGGTTGAGCGCATAAAGGGCAACACACGCAGATATTGCCGCAAGCAACTCACATGGTTCAAACGCGACGGTGAAATAAGGTGGTTCACGCCAGACAATGTTGAAGAAATCATAAATTATATAGAAAGTATGATTGACTGACACGCTTTTTTCGTATTTTTGCAGAACAATGTTTTATTGAAGAGATATAAAATGGCAAAGAAATCATTTTCAGGGAAAATATCAAAGACCATATCATGGAGCAGGAAGAAACTATACTCTGCCTGCCGTTGGTATAAGCACCTGTATATCAACCGCCCGTGGTATGTCAAGACATTGACAGCCATAGCCTCGCTCATCGTTGCATTCATGCTCTACCTCGGAGCGGTTGACATCAATTTCCTGTGGCTGTTCGGCAAGTCGCCAGGCTTTGCACAGATAAGCAATCCCATGACGAGCAACGCCTCAGAGATTTACAGCGCCGACGGCGTGCTGCTTGGAAGATACTACAACGAGAACCGCACGCCGGTGAAACATTCCGACGTGAACCCAATATTCTGGCACGCCCTGATAGACACCGAGGACGAGCGCTTCTACAAACATTTCGGCATTGACCCCATAGGGCTGTTTGCAGTGGCCAAGGACATGGTGTTCGGAGGCGACGCACGCGGCGCGTCCACCATCACACAGCAACTGGCCAAGAACATGTTCCGCGTGAGGACACAGTACAGCACAGGCCTGCTCGGGAAGATACCAGGCATACGCATACTGATAATGAAGAGCAAGGAATGGATAATCGCCGTGAAGCTCGAGTGCCTCTACAGCAAAGAGGAGATACTCACCATGTATGCAAACACTGTCGATTTCGGGGCTAACTCCTTCGGGATAAAGACGGCGTGCAGGACATATTTCAACACCACGCCGCAGAAAATGAGGACGGAACAAGCGGCAACACTCGTGGGAATGCTTAAGGCAACAACGACGTACAGCCCCATCACCAACCCGAAGAACAGCATGGCAAGGCGTAACGTTGTACTGGAAAACATGCTGAGACACAACGACATAACGAGGGAGGAGAAAGACTCACTGTCGAAACTGCCAATAAGACTCGACGTGAAGGTGGACAACCCATACGACGGACAGGCAACATATTTCCGTGAGGCGGTGGCGAAACATCTAAAGGACTGGTGCGAATACAATGGCTACGACCTATACACGAGCGGACTGAAGATTTACACCACAATCGACACACGGATGCAGAAATATGCCGAGGAGGCGGCATTCCAGCAGATGAAACAGGTTCAGCGCAACTTCAACAACCACTGGCAGGGGGCTGATCCCTGGCGGGATGAGAACCAGCAGGTGATACCCGGCTTCATTGAGGGCATCGCAAGGAAACTGCCCGTGTATGGTAGCCTCGCGAAGAAATTCCCCAACTCGCCGGACTCTATCGACCATTATCTCAACAAGCCGCACAAGGTGACCCTGTTCGACTATGAGAAAGGTCACATAGAGAAAGAGATGTCAACTATGGACTCCATAAGATACATGGTGAGCTTCATGCACTGCGGCTTCGTGGCAATGGAACCGCAGACGGGATATGTCAAGGCGTGGGTTGGCGACATCGACTTCGATTCGTGGAAATACGACAAGGTGGAGGCCATGAGGCAGCCTGGGTCAACATTCAAACTATTCGTATATACCGAGGCCATGAACCAGGGACTCACACCATGCGACAAACGGCGCGACGAGTATATAAGGATGGAGGTGTATGACAAGAAGAAACACGAGACAACCATCTGGACTCCGCACAACTCCGACGGACGCTTCACCGGGGACAGCATACCGCTTAAGTCGGCATTCGCAAGGAGCATCAACACCATCGCCGTGCGGCTCGGACAGGAGATGGGTATAAAGAACATCATCGCCACGGCGGAGCGAATGGGAATAAAGAGCCCGCTCGACGACCAGCCCTCACTGGCTCTCGGGTCAAACGACGTCAACCTGCTCGAGATGGTGAACGCATACTCCACAATAGCCAACAACGGTGTACATGTGGAGCCAGTGCTCGTCACGCGTATCATCGACCACAACGGCGAGGAGGTGTACATTGCGCCGTCTGAAAGCGAGGAGGCCGTCCCAAGGAAGTCGGCAGGACTCGTTCAGCAACTACTGATGGGCGGAATGCGCGAGCCGGGAGGCACGTCGATGTCGCTGTGGCAATACGTCAGCCCGTTCACAGACACCGATTTTGGTGGCAAGACAGGAACATCAAACAACCACTCCGACGCCTGGTTCATGGGCGTCTCGCCGCGACTTGTGGCCGGGGCGTGGGTAGGAGGCGAATACCGCAGCATACACTTCAGGACGGGGGCACTTGGGCAAGGCTCGCGGACGGCGCTGCCCATCTGCGGGATGTTCTTCAAGAAAGTTCTCGCTGACCCAGCATTCAAATATTACAGGAAGCACTTCCCCGACCCGATGTCGCTCGGCATAACAAAAGACATGTACTACTGCGGCGGCTGGTCTCCGGCGCGGCAGGAGAGAAACGACAGCACCTACGAAGACGACGGGGACGAGACGGAGCGTGACGAGAACGGATACCCCGTCCTGCCTCCCAACAACAATGACAAGAAAAGCGGCAACGACGACAAAGGGGAGGAGGTTCTTTTCGATGATATATAAACACAAGTGCCGGACAAGCCCACATGGCCTGCCCGGCATTTGCTGTTTTCTGGACTGACAAGGCGTGCAGCCATGAAAAGATGTTTACCGACTTTTTGCGGGCATAATCAGTCATTAAGAATTAAGGGAAACAGGAGAAAATGCAGGGAATGTAACTATTTGAAATAGTACTATTTAGCATTTTCTTGTTATTATAATGGTAAGCGAAAACGAGCATAAAACGGCAGGAGTTCCGTTACCAAACCGTAACCCATCGAAGAAGTCACCTGATTTTGGATGCCGCAAAAGGTCTTTTAACTATGTTTATCAGAAAGAAAAGACATCGTTCCGGCAATATCTGAGTTATCGTTGTCGAGAAAATTGGAGGCAAAATGAAGGAACTTGCCACAATTGGAGTAGCATATAATAAAGGTGACTTGAATCGCACGGCTACAAGTATATAATAGGTGCGAAGATAAAGAATGAAAGTCAGCAGGTCAGGAACTGGATACTGGGACAGCCCAAGCGCGACTGCCTGATGGTTGAATATGACAAAGGGGGCGGACGCCGTCTCCTGGTCGGCTATACAGATGACCGTGCAAATAAAGATGCCTATAACCTGGAAAGGGGTATACGCAGGCTGGAAAAGGCGCAAAATAACACGATTTGTCGTATGAGCCAAAATAATTTCCAATTTCTTTGAATTTCTCAAGAATGTTATATACTCATGCCGGTGAAGAAATAACGAACAATAGGCTTATGGTCGTAATTCATCCTTTGACTGGAATTCTCTCTCCGTCTACGAAATACGTTCTTCTTATTGGTGGTGATTGACAACGTACAGTGAACGTTAGTAATTTTTGAAAAGGAGAAATGGGTATTCAGCAATTTTGCAACCGAGTTGCAAAAAGGAATATCTACCTTTGCAACGTGATAAAAAAGAAAGTTTACATATCCTGTATTTGGTTGGCAACATTACTAATGTTGTCAACAGCTTTCTTGCCTCACCATCATCACTTAAAAATGCTATGTTTTACTCAAGAGAAGTGTCAGATAGATAGTCGTATTAATGATCAGCATACAACACATCAAACTACTGGGTCGGAAAGGGGATGTGCAATTGAGCAAATCAAACAAGCATTTACAACAGAGAAAGATTTACATCAGAGTGACCAATATCTTTTGCAAGAAATATGCTTGCTATATTCCGTCCTGTCCGCACTCATTTATTTTCGAGCAAATAACTCATCCCTTAGAAAGTTCTTACGTCATCCTATAATTCTTCTACATGACGGATGGATTGAGTCGCGTGGGCTGCGCGCACCACCCACATTATACAGCATTATTTTTTCAGGAAGTGTTCAAATACTTTCTGTTGATGTAGCATATAATTATACAATACTCTGTTAATTCTAATATAATCGTTTAAAAATGAGAGAGTTAATTAACTATATATGACTAATAAAATTTGGTCACATGGCTGATTATCAGTAACTTTATAGTAGACTAAACATAAAGTAAATGACATCAGAACCACTCGACCAATATACGGAAATTTGCAGAGATGCCATCAAAAGCTCATCTGCAAAGTTTGGCAAAACTTTCGAGAATCTTCTATTGGAAATACTCTTATTATATATGGCGATACAAAGAAATATTTGTCGAAGGTCACCGATATTGTCGTCGCTGATGCCTTATTCTCCATACGTCAGTTTGTGGACGGAATCAAGAAGCAAGGCCTTCATCTTGTCAGCCGTTTCAGGGATACGGCGAGCCTATACTATGTGTACACGGAACCTCGTTCCAATAAGCCCGGACGTCCCAAAACACTTGACGGGGAAATCAGTTACGAGAAAACTCGACCTCACGCGTATGGCAAAGGTGATGATGAAGGAAAACAGGCTGCCGTATTCCATGGATTATTTCAAGGAAATCATGGCGAGTACATACATCGCAAAATTAATTTTCGACAGGTTTCGGAGCGTACCGAACCGGAAGTTAATTAGTCATACTATCAAAGAACTCTTTGGCTGGCAGCGGAAAGCTGCGTAGCCATTATCTCAAATTTTAACGAACTATTGATTATATATAAACATGATAAATCGAATTATTTATTTTTCCATCAAACATAAGTTTGTGGTGGCATTACTATTGGTTGCCATCATCTCAGGTGGTATCTATTCGTTACGTACCATCAATGTAGACTCAACCCCTGATATAACAAATAATCAAGTACAAGTTATTACGGTGTCAGAAATTTTATCAACAGCTGATATTGAGCAATTTGTTACTTATCCCGTCGAACTTGCAATGTCTAATCTTCCTGGTGTGGAAGATATCCGTTCGGTTTCTCGCTTTGGACTATCGGTTGTTACCATTGTTTTCAAAGACGATATGGGTACTTATTTGCCTCGGCAATTAGTACAGGAAAAATTGGAAGAAGTGCGTAATGATATTCCCAAGAATTTCGGAACACCCGAAATGGGACCGATAACAACTGGTCTCGGGGAAATTTACCAATACACGCTTGTCCCCAAAGATACAGCTCGCTATACACCACAGGAATTGCGCACAATGCAAGACTGGATAGTAAAGCGACGATTGTCCATGCTACCTGGTGTGGTAGAAGTGAACTCATTTGGTGGCAGTATAAAGCAATATGAGGTAGCTCTCAATCCAGAAAGGCTCAACGCAATGAAAGTAAGCATTGGCGAAGTTTACGAAGCTTTGAGTCAGAACAATGTAAACACGGGAGGCGCCTATATTGAGAAGAGTCACATGGCTAACTTTATTCGTGGAGATGGACTTGTTAAGTCGTTAGATGATATTAGGAATATCGTTGTGAAGAATAATACTGGTCGACCAATTCTTATCGGCGACATCGCTGACAAAGTAGACTTTGGCTCTCAGGTTCGTTACGGCGCATTCACACAAGATGGTCATGAAGCCGTAGGTGGTATGATATTAATGCTCAAAGGGGCAAACTCGGATAAAGTGGTGACGGCCGTGAAGGAGAGAATGGACGAAGTGCAAAAGTCGCTTCCGTCCGATATAGAATTAAAACCATTTCTCGATCGTTCCAACCTGATAGAACGTACGACAAGCACTATTTCACGCAATCTGATAGAGGGTGCGCTTATTGTGATTTTTGTACTTGTCTTATTGTTGGGCAGTGTTCGTGGAGGCCTCATAACGGCTTCTGTTATACCACTTTCGCTACTTTTCGCTTTCATCTTAATGAAAATCTTTGGTGTATGGGCAAACTTAATGAGCCTTGGTGCTATTGATTTCGGTATCATTGTAGATGGAGCGGTAATTATTGTCGAAGGAATCGTTTTCGAGATTGAACGTAGAATAAGCTTTCAGAAAGCTGCATTCGATCGTGCCGAAATGAACAAAATAAGTTACGAGGCAGCTTCCACAATGATGCACTCAGCGTTTTTTGGACAGCTCATTATCCTCATCGTATTTACACCAATACTGTTCCTTGCTGGTATAAGTGGAAAAATGTTCGCACCTATGGCCTATACGTTCTCGTTCGCTGTACTCGGCGCGCTCATTCTCTGCCTAACCTACGTACCGATGGTATCTTCTTTATTGATGAAACCAGCGGCAAATACAAATAGCCGTATGGCTCGCACAGAACGATGGTTAAAAAAGCTGAGCAATAGGCTGGTCGCTGTGATTACCAATATATATCACCCCATGCTTCGTTTTGCATTGCGACATAAACAACGTGTTATCATATCGGCCGTGGTTTTGTTTACTTTCTCTGCATTTGTTTTTGGTAATATGGGAGGGGAATTTATTCCGGAACTTGACGAAGGAGACATTGCCATGCAAACATTTTTAAGACCAGGAAGCTCTCTTTCTGAAACCATCAAGAGAGAAAAGGAAGTGGAAACACTATTACTAAAAAGTTTTCCGGAAATTAAAACGGTATGTGCACGCATTGGTGTAGCTGATATTCCAACAGATCCAATGGGCTTCGACTATACCGATAGTTTCATTATTTTAGAGAAAGACAAAAGCAAATGGACTTCGGCTCAAAACAAAGAAGAACTTATTGAAAAAATAAAGAAAAAACTGCAAACCATACCCGGATTGAACTTTTCTTTCTCTCAGCCTGTAGCACTCCGTTTCAATGAATTACTTACAGGCGTTCGTGAAGATGTTGCTGTAAAACTCTATGGTGACGATCTGGACAAACTAAACGAACTGGGAGAGCAAATGGTGAATATAATTAGTAAAATACCAGGTGCAGAAGATGTGGCACTTGAACGTACTGCAGGACTTCCACAAATTACTGTGAGATATGATCGCAAGCGCTTGGCACAATATGGATTACAAATAGATAAAATCAACCGATATGTGAGCGCTGCTTTTGCCGGCAGTTCAGCAGGTGTAGTATTTGAGGGAGAAAAGCGCTTCGACCTTGTCATACGCTTAAATGATGATTATCGAAAGGACATCAGCAATTTGAAGAATCTATTTGTTGACCTCCCAAATGGTACACAGATTCCTCTACGCGAAGTGGCGGACATAAGTTACCAAGCAGGACCAATGCAAATCTCTCGTGACCAAACTTCTCGACGTATTTATGTAGGAGTTAATGTGCGTGGACGAGACGTTGAATCTGTGGTAGCCGATATACAACAACAATTGGGAAAGCAACTAAAATTACCCGCAGGATACTATGTCACGTATGGAGGCGAATACCAAAACTTACAGGAAGCCAAGGCACGTTTGATGATTATTCTGCCCATAGCATTACTACTCATCTTCTTGCTGCTCTATTTTGCACTGAAATCGTTTAAACAAAGTATAATGATATACATGGCCGTTCCGCTTGCAACAATGGGAGGCATCTTTGCATTGGCAGTGCGTGGAATGTCATTCTCTATTTCTGCAGGTGTAGGATTTATCGTCTTGTTCGGTGTAGCCGTACTTAACGGACTTGTACTCATCAACCGTTTTAATTCATTAAAACAAGAAGGAATGAACAATATCAATAGAAGAATATTAGTTGGGACACGTGAGCGTATTCGTCCTATATTACTTACTGCAACAGCAGCTATGCTTGGTTTCTTACCTATGGCTGTCTCGGCATCAGCTGGTGCTGAGGTACAACGACCTTTAGCGACAGTTGTTATCGGCGGACTCTTCACTGCCACATTGCTCACATTGATTATTATCCCTGTTCTTTATGCATTGGAAGAGAGAATGAAAAAAATATCTTTAAAACGAATACTTCCCCTTTCTGTCTTCGCCGTTCTGTTTTTGGTAAATATCCCTAATCAGGCTCACGCACAACAAAAGGTAAATTTGAAACAAGCACTAATATTGGCCGAACAATACTATCCTTCAATTAAATCTGCACAATTAAGTGTTAAACGTGAAACGGAATTGAAAGCGGGTGTGAATGATATTGGAACAACAGAGTTCTCATCTGGAGCGGATGAAATAGGAAAAGGCAAAGATGGAACTTTCACACTTCTGTCTGTTCGTCAAAATCTCAATTTACTTGGTAACAAAGTGCGAACTCGCTATCAGGAACAGGCTATTACCACAGCACAAGCTGCAGTTGAACTCACACGGCAACAGCTTCAGAAAAGTGTTAGCCAAGCCTATGTTGCAGCATACGTTACGAATAAACGAATGAAAGTATATGCTATAATAGACTCCATCTATCGCAATTTCGAACATGCAGCTAAAGTAAAGTATGATGCTATGGAAATATCTTACTTAGAGTATCTTACCGCCAAGAAGAAATCCAGACAAATAGTAGAAGATAAACTACAAGCTACAGACGACTATTATACAGCAGTCTTACAACTTTCGCAATGGCTGGGAAGTGGGTTTTACGAACCTACAACTGCACCTGAAGAATACCTGACAGTGGTTCATAGCGACAGTCTGATTGGTACAACTTTGACTAAACTCTATGCTGAAAAGGTAAGGTTAGCAGATGAGGGAATTACTTTGGAAAAGTCGAAGTCTCTTCCTACATTCTTCGTGGAAGGTGGAACAAAGATGGTGGGTAATCGGGCTGGATATTGGAGCATTGGTGCAGGCATTAGCATTCCCTTGTTCAAGAAGACTTATCAAGCACGCGAAAGAGCTGCACGCTTAGAACGAGATATAGCTCAGGCTAACTATGAAACAGTAGAGATGACAACACAAGCAGCCAAAAGAGTTTCCGAAGCACAGTATAATAAATTGCAGCGCAAGTTAGTGTATTATCAAAAAACAGCACTACCCACAGCACGTGAACAACAAAAAGGAGCTGCAGCAGCCTATCAGTTAGGAGCTACAGACTATGTAGGATTTATTCAGACAATGGGAGATGCTGTGCAAACTGAGCTTGACTATTGGACTGCTTATGAACAACTCCTCCTAACACAAATTGATTTAAAATATCCAAATATATAATGACAATGAAAAAAAATATATTCATGTACATAGTTGCCGCCTTGTTTGTTACATCGTGTGGCACAAAAGAAGTAAAAGAGAATAAAGAAGTAACCGAATCGATCTCGAATACTGTTGAGCTTACTGACAAACAACTCAAACAGCTTGATATTACTACGGGTACATTAATTTATGCATCATTTCATGGAAATGTTGAAGCAAGTGGTCGATTACTGACCTCTCCTCAAGGAGAAGCATCGGTAGCACCAAAGATAGGAGCAACCGTGCAACGTATTCTTGTGCGCGAGGGACAAGAAGTTAGCAAAGGACAAATCTTGGCCTACTTATCCCATCCGGACTTAATAGACATACAATCCCGCTATCTTACGGCTGTTAATCGCCGAGATTATCTTTACAAAGAATACATACGACAAAGTAAGATGATGAACGAGCGCGTGGGGGTTGGTAAAGATTTCGATCGCACTAAGTCTGAACTTAAAATTGCCAATAGTGAAATAAGCATGCTCTCTACACAAATGCAACAGTTAGGTATATCCCCATCAGCTGTGCGAAAAGGGAAGGCATTTACAAACATTGCTGTGAAGAGTCCTATCGCTGGTACTGTAGAGCAAATAAATGTAGAAATAGGACAATATGCAACACCCGAAACGGCGATGATAAGAATAGTAAACACGCAAACCATTTTTGCCGAACTGCAAGTATATCAACGTGATATACCAAAACTGCAAAAGAACCAGCAAGTTATTTTACAGACACAAACAGATGGTGGACAGGTTTATAGCGGGAAAGTATTTTCAATAGGAAGCACTTTTGACAGTAATACACAAGCTGTTCCCGTAAGAGTGAACATCTATGGTAAGAAAGATGCACTTATTTCAGGGCTCTATGTAAAGGCTCGTATAGCCACAAAGACAACCAAAATGAAGGCCGTCCCAACAGAGGCCATAGTAGACGATGCTGGAAAATCTTATATTTTCACCGCAACCAAAGTAAAAGGCAACTGGAAGTTTTCTCCTCTTGCTGTCAGGAAAATAAAAGAGGAAAACGGCATGGTAGCTGTACAGCCTGTTCAGGCTAATGCGAAAATAGATATCGTTGCATTATCTGGAGCCTACTACCTGCTTTCTGATATGAAAAAGGGAGAAACTGGAGAAGATTAACTGCGGAAAGTCTACGCGTATGCCGGTGCATTTAGTTAGAAAAAACGCTTTTTTTTTTGTCATGTTGTAGTTTTTACTTATCTTTGCTTCCCGAAAAACAGAGATATGGAAAGTATTATACATCTGAGCGGTGTCAACAAGACATACCTTGGTGCACAGCCGCTGCATGTGCTGAAAGGCATCGACCTCGACATCGGACGGGGCGAGTTCGTAAGCATCATGGGGGCATCCGGCTCAGGCAAGTCAACATTACTGAACATTCTCGGCATACTCGACAACTATGACTCGGGGGAATATATCCTCAGAGGAACACTGATAAAAGACCTTAGCGAACGCAAGGCCGCAGAATACCGCAACAGGATGATTGGATTTATCTTCCAGTCGTTCAACCTGATTTCGTTCAAGACGGCGGTGGAAAACGTTGAGCTGCCACTGTTCTATCAGGGCGTTGGGCGGCGCAAGCGTCACAGCCTGGCGATGGAATATCTCGACAGGCTGGGGCTGAAGGCATGGGCAGGGCATTACCCAAACGAACTGTCAGGAGGGCAGAAACAGCGGGTGGCAACGGCACGGGCGCTTATCACAAAGCCGCAAATCATACTTGCCGACGAGCCTACAGGGGCACTCGACTCCAAGACAAGCGTGGAGGTGATGCAACTGCTGAAGGACCTGAACCGCAAGGATGGCATGACAATGGTCATAGTGACCCACGACCCAGGAGTGGCAAGACAGACAGACAGGGTGATAAGGATAAAGGACGGAGTAATCGAGCACGCCGCCACCGCATCGCTTTGAAACTCCATTACGGGGAAGACAGGGGCTGACCGACGGGGCATCCAACTGTGATTGATTATTAACTATGCGTGATATTTTAACAGAAATTCTGGCAACGGCAAGAAGGAACAAACTGCGCACGGCACTGACCGGTTTCTCGGTGGCGTGGGGCATCTTCATGATAATATTCCTGCTCGGCTCCGGCAACGGACTGATAAACGCGCAGATGTCACAGATGTCACGCTTCTTCAGCAACTCGATGATGGTGGGCGGCGGAATGACCACAAAGGCACACGAAGGGATGATGGAGGGACGCGACATACAGTTGAACGACAAGGACATACAGACCACGGGCAACGAATATGACGGCATAATAGACGATGTCGGAGCATCGATACAGAAGGGGGGCAACACCGTGAGCCACGGAACAGACTATGTAAGCACGAAGATGGAGGGGGTGTACCCCAACGAGGTGCTGATAAACAAAAAGGACATGCTCTGCGGACGCTTCATCAACGACATCGACCTGCGCGAGCGGCGAAAGGTCGTCGTCATGAGCGAAGACGATGCCAAGGAACTATGGAAGGGAGACCTGAGGGACTTCATCGGCGAGTACGTCAACGTGGAGAACATATCATTCCGGGTGGTGGGGATATACAAGGCAGACAAGAGCGGAATGAACGTCAGCATATACACCCCGTTCACCACCTTCCGCACCATGTACAACAAGGGCGACAAGGCAGACTTCATCGTGTTCTCTTTCCACGGGCTGCCAACGGAAGAGGCAAACGAGGCCTTCGAGAAGAGATACAAGACGAGGATAAACGCCAACCACCACGCCGCGCCCGACGATGACGGGGCAATATGGATATGGAACCGCTTCACGCAGAGCATGCAGATGGACACTGGCATCACCATCATCCACACCGCACTGTGGATAATCGGGCTGTTCACGCTGCTCAGCGGCATAGTGGGAGTGTCGAACATAATGCTGATAACAGTGAAGGAACGCACCCGCGAGTTCGGGATAAGGAAAGCCATCGGCGCAACGCCGTGGTCGATACTGAAACTGATAATCGTGGAGAGCGTGATAATAACAACATTCTTCGGATACATAGGGATGGTGCTCGGGGTGGCGGCAAACGAATACATGGATGCCACAATAGGCCACACCACCGTCAACTCCGGCATCTTCGAGGCAACAATATTCCTCAACCCAACGGTGGGGCTCGGTGTCTGCATAGAGGCAACGCTGGTCATGATCATCGCAGGTACCGTGGCGGGACTTGTTCCCGCGCGCAAGGCAGCGATGATAAGACCGATAGAGGCATTGAGGGCGGAGTGATGTCGTCGCAAAAAATGTATGAACAGCAATTAAAAGAGGAAACGAACGTTTAAAGTCTGAGATAGGTGCTACTATTTGACATTGACCGCAACAGGGAAATTCTCGACACCATAACGAGAAACAAGAGCCGCTCGCTGCTCACCGGCTTCGGGGTGTTCTGGGGCATATTCATGCTCGTGGCACTGCTCGGAGGAGGCAACGGGCTGCGCGAACTGCTGTCGAACAACTTCGAGGGCTTCGCCACGAACTCGGCGATAATCTGGCCGCAAAGCACCACAAAGCCATACAACGGACTGCGCAAGGGACGCTCGTGGAGCATGAACTACAACGACGTGGTGCGGCTGAAAGAACAAGTTGGCGGCCTCGAGGAGGTGCAGCCGATGATTTCGCAATGGGGGCTGACCTCCACCTGCGGCGACAAGAAGAGCGTAGTAAACATGAAAGGGGTGCTCGCCGGCTACCAGAAAGTGGAGAAGCCAAAACTGCGCTTCGGACGGTACGTCAACGACATGGACGTCAAACAGAAGCGCAAGGTGTGCGTGATAGGGAAAAAGATATTCAAGGAACTGTTCGACAACAGCGACCCGTGCGGCAAACGGATTTGTATCGACAACATCTACTACAGCGTGGTGGGCGTCGACTACTCGAGCAGCAACATGAACATCAACGGCAGAAGCGATGTCGCCGTGACCGTGCCGCTGACGATGATGCAGCAGGCCTACAACATGGGCGACACCGTACATCTCATAGCAGTGACGGCAAGACCGGGAGTGGCCATCAGCGACATCACCGACGACATGCGCACCGTGGTGGCAAAGGCCCACAACATTGACCCCACCGACGAGAAGGGCATCACCGTCTTCAACACCGAAGTGATGTTCGGCATGCTGAGCAACCTGTTCTCGGGAGTAAACTTCCTTATAATGCTCGTCGGCATCGGCACACTGCTCGCCGGGGCAATAGGCGTGAGCAACATAATGATGGTGACGGTAAAGGAGCGCACAACAGAGATCGGCATAAGGAGAGCGATAGGCGCAACGCCGATGAACATACTCTCGCAGATAATGACAGAGAGCATACTGCTGACGACCGTTGCGGGGATGATGGGAATACTATTCTCGGTGTTCGTCCTCGAGATGCTCGAACTGGCAAACACCACCGACGGCATACTCGCGGCACAATTCCAAATAAGCTTCTGGTCTGCCGTCGCCGCGCTCGCATTGCTCAGCATCCTCGGAATGCTCGCAGGACTCGCACCTGCCCTCAGAGCCATGAGGATAAAACCAGTCGATGCCATGAGGGACGATGGATAACAGTGTGATAAAAGTAATCATAACATATATGAAACGATATTATAAATTTGTACTGGCGGCACTTGCCGCACTACTGTTCTTCGGGACGTTCGTATTCCTTTACATTAAATCGCGCCCAAAGGAGGATGTATTCGAGGAAATCAATCCTAAGGTGATGGACATCAGCAAGACGACCATCATAACGGGCAAGATTGAGCCACGCAACGAAATCAACGTTAAGCCGCAGATAAGCGGAATTATAACAAACATATACAAGGAGGCCGGAGAGACAGTCACTGCCGGAGAGGTAATCGCAAAGGTTAAGGTAATACCCGACATGTCGCAACTGAGCGCGGCACAGAGCCGCGTAAGCCTGGCGGACGTAAACCTGAAGCAGGCACGGGTGGACTACGAGCGCGAGAAGACGCTGTTTGACAAGGGGCTCGTCAGCGCAGACGAATACGACAAGGTGCACCAGACGCTGAAACAGGCGCGCGAGGAGAAGAAGGCTGCCAGCGACGCGCTCCAGGTGGTGCGCGACGGCGTGTCGTCGAGCGACGCAAGCGCGAGCAGCACCCTCATACGCTCCACAATAAGCGGGATCATTCTCGACATACCGGTGAAAGTGGGCAACTCGGTGATACTAAGCAACGCATTCAACGACGGAACAACCATCGCAAGCGTTGCCGACATGCGCGACCTGATTTTCCGTGGCAACATAGACGAGACAGAGGTGGGTAGCCTGCGTCAGGGAATGGCTATGAAAATAACCATCGGCGCGCTGCAGGACCTGAAATTTACCGCCAGGCTCGAATACATATCGCCAAAGGCGGTGGAGACAAACGGAGCGAACCAATTCGAGGTGAAGGCTGCGGTTGACATTCCCGCAGGCAGCAAACTGCGCTCGGGCTACAGCGCGAACGCGGAGATTGTGCTGAAAAGCGCAAAGGGAGTGCTGACAATCCCAGAGAGCGCGATAGAGTTCGAGGGCGCAAACACATACATATATATTGTGAAAGGCGAAGGAAAGGAAAAGTCATACGAGCGGCGCAAGGTGGTGACAGGACTGAGCGACGGAGTGAACATCGAAATCCGCAGCGGACTGAAGAAAGGCGAGAAAGTGAGGGGAACGAAGATAATTGACGACAAGGATGGAGACAAATAGTGTGAAACAAGATATATAAACAAAACCTTAAATATTTAAAACCATTATGTCAAGATTAAAACCTTTATTATTATTCTTGTTAATGACCGTCTTTGCGGGCATGGCATCTGCACAGGGAATGGGCAATCCGGTTCGCTTCAAGACAAGCAAGAAGCAAATCGACGAAAACACATTCGACGTAATTTTCACAGCCTCGATAAACAAAGGCTGGCATGTGTATGGTGCGGGGATGTCGGCAGGAGGCCCCACATCAGCAAAACTCATCGTTGACAAGATTGACGGGGCAAAGACCGTTGGGAAACTGAAGGCTGTCGGAAAGGAGCATAACGAATATGACGAAATGTTCGGCATGAAAGTGAGGTTCTATGAAAACAACGTCACGTTCATACAGCGTTTCAAGGCCACAGGCGGAAAGTACCACGTCAGCGGAAGACTCGAATATGGAGCGTGCAACAACGAGATGTGCATGCCGCCGACATCCGTGGATTTCAAGCACGAGGGCAATGCGCCCAAGACCGATGACAAACAGGCCACGGATAAGGAACAGACAGAAGCGGATGCCGCAGAAACTGCGGGCGAGCAACCTGTCGCCCCGGCAGACTCCGCAATGGCGGCAACCGCACCGACATCAAGCACAACCATCACCAAGGAGCAGATTTCGAGCAGTTTGTGGAAACCGGTGATAGTCGAACTGAACGCCCTGAACGGTGCCTCGGACAGCACGTCATCGCTGTGGAGGATTTTCCTCACAGGACTACTCGGCGGCCTCATCGCACTGCTCACACCATGCGTGTGGCCCATCATACCAATGACGGTGAGCTTCTTCCTGAAAAGGTCAAAGGACAACAAGCGAAAGGCCATAAGCGATGCCGTGACATACGGTCTTTCCATCGTCATCATATACCTCACGCTGGGTCTTACTGTGACGGCTATCTATGGCGCGCAACAACTTAACGACCTCGCCACAAACGCCTACGTCAACGTCTTCTTCTGCCTGCTGCTCGTGGTGTTCGCACTCTCGTTCTTCGGCTGGTTCGAACTGACGCTGCCGTCATCGTGGAGCAACAAACTGGACTCCAAGGCAGGCAAGACGGGAGGACTGCTCGGAATATTCCTCATGGCATTCACACTGTCAATAGTGTCGTTCTCATGCACGGGTCCGATCATCGGATTCCTGCTCGTTGATTTCTCCACATCCGGCAAGATACTCGCGCCGGCAATAGGAATGCTGGGCTTCGCCATAGCACTCGCACTGCCGTTCACGCTGTTCGCCATGTTCCCTGCTTGGCTGAAGCAAGCACCGAAGAGCGGGTCGTGGATGAATACGATAAAGGTGACATTGGGTTTCATCGAACTGGCATTCGCACTGAAATTCTTCTCCGTGGCCGACCTCGCCTACGGCTGGCATCTGCTTGACCGCGAGGTGTTCATAAGCCTGTGGATTATCATATTCGGAATGTTGGGACTCTACTTGTGCGGCATACTGCACTTCCAGAGCGACATGAACGGGAGCGAGATAAAGCCAAAACCGGTGGCAGCGATAATGCTTGGCATGATTTCACTCGCTTTCACGGTGTACATGCTGCCAGGACTGTGGGGCGCGCCGTGCAAGGCCATAAGCGCATTCGCACCGCCAATGAACACACAGGACTTCAACCTCAACAACAAGGAGGTCAAGCCAAAGTTCCTCGACTATGACGAGGGCATGGCAGCAGCGGCACAGACGGGCAAACCCGTCATACTCGACTTCACTGGCTTTGGCTGCGTAAACTGCCGCAAGATGGAGGCTGCCGTGTGGACAGACCCGCAGGTGACAGACCGCCTTAACAATGACTACATACTCATCTCGCTGTATGTGGACGACAAGACTCCGCTGAAGGAGCCGCTCGAGGTGACGATGCCCAACAAGACAAAGAAAGTGCTGCGCACCGTGGGCGACAAGTGGAGCTACCTCGAGGAAACCAAGTTCGGCTACCTCGCACAGCCTTTCTATGTGACGGTTGACGCAGAGGGCAAGCCGCTGTCAGGCTCCTTCGTGTATAAAGAGGACGTAAAAGGCTACATGGACTTCCTGGACAAGGGAATAGAAAAAATGAAGAAGTAACAACTCGGATTCGCAACTTAAACCCAAATCTCTAAGTTTACAATATGAATTGCAAACTTAGAGATTGTGGTTAAATTATAAAAGGGAATTGACAATGGACGGCAACAACAGCCCATTGTCAATTTCTTTTCGATACTTTATCCGACCAAGTGGTGCGTCTTGTGCATGAACTGAAAGCAAACATGAAGGACAAACCAATGCGCATCTGAGACAGGACAATGCTTCGGGGAAAGGTACATCACAGAGTGCGTAGACGAATTGCTCAGGAACAAGGCAAACCTCGTTCTTTCACGACACAGGTCTGTGCATTACTTCATCACGAGTCTGTCCCCGGCACTTGCCACGCACTTCCGAGTTTTGCCGGACAGAATTATGCTGCGATCAAGGGTACGGTCTGTCAGTCGAACCTCCAGCCGTCAGGTTTCTTTATGCCTGTGATGCCGAGATAAGTGGCTTGCTCGCCAAATATTGCCACGCGCCTGCGGTAGTTCTTGGGATTGTCAACAAGGTTGAGTTCCTTGCGGTATCTGGAACCGCTCGGCAAACAGATGGAAATGACATTCCCCCTCGACCTCTCCGTCGGGCTGTCTGCCAAAAGTATAGCCTGCGGATATGTGAACGGCGGGTCAAAGTCAGCATTTTCAATCTTCCTCGTGCATGCCCCCACAATGTAGCCTCTCACCCACCTTTGGCCAGTCAGTTCGTAATTGATGAATTGTCCGACAGTGAAGACGCGCTCTCCGTCAATGTCGCCAGCGCCATCGTCACTGCCCCCGTTATCAGAGCCATTGTCGTTACCGCCGTCACCATTGTCCCCTGTGTCTGTGCCACCACCAGGCTCCGTCCCTCCGCCGTCTGTGCCGCCATTGTTGTTGCCGCCCGTGCCGTCATTTCCACCGGTGTTGCCGCTGTCATTGCCGCTGTCGCCGTTGTCACCATTATTCCCGTTGTCACCATTATTCCCGTTGTCACCATTATTCCCGTTGGGTGTCACTGTCTTGCCGTTATCGTTCTCCCCGTAATATCCTTTCTCGCACGCAGTGGTCATGGCGATGCAGAAAACAACAATGAAAATCGTTCTGAAAAAATTCTTCATAAAGAGCAAGTATTAATTTATAGCATAAAAATAAAATATGATGATAAACTTGCCAAGACTCAGACAGACAAGTATATTTGCTTTTCACAATCCATCCTTCGTTGTGACACTCCTCGCAGCAGATTTGCATTCTGAAACCTTGTCGAGCTGCGCCTTGAGTTTCTCCACCTTGGCCTGAAGCCGCACGATCTCCTTTTCCTTAATCGTTATTTCATCGCCCTGGTTTTTTATGGTTGTCAGCAGCGAGTTAAGTTCCTCGTTGTCTATCTCCTCCGGATACAGGCTGTTCACGCGGTTTATGAAGTCGCCGAGTATGTTCATGTAGTTCGTGAAAGCATCGAACGGCGAACTATATATGCCACGGTCGAGTCCCACGTTTGACGGCTTTGTGGTCATAAACCGGAAATTGTTTGATGCCTGCAGGTAGTCCCAGTCCTGGTTGATTCTCGGATCGTCTGCTATTCGCACGCGGTCGGCAACGCTGTACAGTTTGTTGAACGCCTCGCGCTGCATTGCATTCCCGAGCCACGACGATATGTTGCGCTCCTCGTCAACCCACGACATGGGATATGGCACGTTTATCTCGCTCACGCTTTTTATCTTGGAGATAATCTCTGACGGCGTTGAGAACGTTATCCCATTCTGCCTTGCGCATACAGGCAACGCACGCATGAATTCGAGTATGTTCGAAGACAGGGGCTGCGCAATGCCGAGAGCCGACAGTTCCATGAATATGTTTATAACCTGCTCCGCTTCCGGGAAGCGCGCTATCCGCTCGACATAGTCGTCGGCAAACAGCGGGTAGCCCTCCCATTCTGAGTTGTTGAAACGCAGCGAAATGTCGTCGGACAGTTCGATGTCGCGCAGCAGAAGTTTCAGTCCCGGCGCCTGAGCGCTGCTATACACATAGTGCGGCGACTTCCATCCGAGGACGTGCTTAGCCCCCTCCGTGAGCATACCCCTGAAACCGAGCGCCGCAACCTGCGTGCCGATGTCGTCGGAATAGATGAGCGATGAGTTGCGCAGTACGGTTGGCCTCTTGCCGAAATACTGCTCGATCTTTTCCGCCTGTTTCCTCACGTCGGCGGCAAACGCCGCCTCATTGGCGAGCGACGACAGCCCGTGGCTGTAGGGTTCGGCGAGGAACTCCACGCAGCCAGTGTCGTTCAGCACCTGCAGCTTCTCCAGCACCTCCGGCGCGTGCATCTCCAATTGCTCCATGCCGACCCCCGACAGCGAGAACGCCGCCTTGAAATATCCTCCGCCGTCGCGTATCATCTGCTCGATGGTGCTCAGCGCGGGCATGTAAGAACGCTCGGCAATCTCGTTTATGTTGCGCTCGTTCTCGTAGTCGTCGTAATAGTAATGGTCGGTACCGATGTCGAAGAACCGGTATCGCTTGAGATGAATTATCTGGTGTATCTCAAAATACAAACATATTGTTTTCATGGTCTCGTCCCCTCTCTTATCCCTAACCGGGTAGCCTGCTCAGGGGCATGGGCTTTATCGTTTATTGCAAAAATTCCACTTTCTCGCCACGCGCTCCTACTCCCATCCGAGCGTGCGCAGATACAGCGTGCGTATCCATCGTCCCACCTTATCCCAAGTGATGCGGTCAACCTCCTTCTTGCCCTCTTCCTGCAGATAACGGAACAGGCTTTCGTTGTTGCATATTGAGTACATGGCGTCGGCGATTGCGTGAATGTCCCAGTAGTCAACCTTTATGCAGTTCTCGAGAATCTCGGCACACCCGCTCTGCCTTGAGATTATTGCCGGCGTGCCGCACTGCATAGCCTCGAGCGGCGATATGCCGAAGGGCTCTGACACCGAAGGCATCACATAAACGTCAGAGTTCTTGAGGCACTCATAAACCTGCTTCCCGCGCATGAACCCTAAGAAGTGGAAGCGGTCGGCAATGCCACGTTCTGCCACGAGATTGATCATATCCTCCATCATGTCGCCCGAGCCGGCAAAGCAAAAGCGCACGTTGCGCGTGCGGTGCAGCACCATGTTCGCTGCCTCGACGAAATACTCGGGGCCCTTCTGCATCGTGACGCGGCCGAGAAACGTCACCACCTTCTCACGTCCATTGTGGTCAGGACGCGGGATGTCCTGCAGTTCCTTCCGCAGCGGATAGACGGCATTATGCACCGTGTGGCACTTGCGCGGGTCCTGGTGGTAGTGGTTGATGACAGTCTGCCGTGTCAGTTCCGAGACACACATTATGCAGTCGGCATTGTCCATTCCGTTCTTCTCTATGCCGTAAACCGTAGGGTTCACGTTGCCGCGCGAGCGGTCGAAATCTGTTGCATGCACATGTATGCAAAGCGGCTTCCCGCTAACGTTCTTTGCGTGTATGCCGGCAGGATACGTCAGCCAGTCGTGCGCATGTATTATGTCAAACTGCTCCGTCCGCGCCACCACCCCGGCGATTATCGAGTAGTTGTTTATTTCCTCATGCAGGTTTCCCGGATAGCCGCCCGCAAACTCCATCGCCCCGAGGTCGTTGACGTGCATGTAGTTGAAGTCGGCATATATGTTGTCACGCAGGCGGTAGTAGTATTCCGGAGCCATGATGTCCCCCACCCGACTCTTCACATAGTCGTAGTTCACGTCGCGGTAGGCTATCGGCACGGCATTCATTGCGATGATGCGTGCCGCGTGGGTGCTCTCATCGCCGAAAGGCTTGGGCAGGCAGAGCGCGGTCTCGATGTCGCCCTGTGCCTTCAGTCCCTCGGATATTCCGTAATTTGCCGTGGCGAGCCCGCCGAACACATGCGGCGGATACTCCCATCCGAACATAAGCACTTTCATAGGCTCTGTTATTTATATGTGTATTTCTCAAGCATCTTCAGCGTGCGGAGGATTTCTGCCACGTTCATTGCGAACGACATTGCCCCTCGGGCATGGAACGGCGGATTGCCGTCGCTCATTTCGGGTATTGTGCCGAGGCAGTTGAGGGTCATCTCGTCCTCGTAGCCCACCATCTGCCTCTCGATGAAACTCAGGCGCGTCATCTTGTAAAGTTTCAGACATGCCTCCATGTAGAAACCGCCGAGCCAAGGCCATGCTGTGCCCTGATGGTAGGCATAGTCGCGCTGCGACTGCGTCCCGACGTACATCGGGTTATACCCGCCGCTCTTCGGCGACAGCGACCGCAGCCCCCTCGGCGTGAGCAACTCGCGGGTGCATATATCAAGCACCGACTTTTTCATGTTTCGGTCGAGCGGCGAGTAATCGAACGCGGCGCCGAAAATCATGTTCGGGCGCACGCTCCAGTCCATCATGTTCCCATCCACATAGTCGAACAGATAGCCGCAATCGTTCAGGAACGTGTCAAGGAACGACTGCCGCGCCTTCTCCGCACGTTCCTCCAGGACGGCAGCCCTGTCCGTGTCACCGTCATTGCAGGCAAGTCTCGCGGCGAACCTCAGCGCGTTGTACCACAGCAGGTTGAATTCCACGATGAAGCCCGTCCTCGGCACCACTGGCCTGCCGTTTGCGGTAGAGTTCATCCATGTCACGGCTTCCTCCCTGCCATCCGTGCTCAGCAGCCCGTTCTCCTCGAGTGTCAGGTTGGGGTGCTTGCCTGCGATGATGAACTTCATTATGTCACGCACCAGCGCGCCATACATCCCCATACATTTCTCATCGCCCTCCTCCTTGGCATATTGCTGTATCGCCCAAATTGCCCACAGCAGGACGTCGGGCTGCTCAATCTCGTATATCTTCACAGTTAGCGGCTGTCCATCCATGAACTCACGCAGTCCGCGTGCCGCAGTGCCCATCACGAGTTCGAAGTAGTCCCGCTCCTCAATGGCGAGCGTCAGTCCCGGCAGTGCGATGAACGTGTCGCGCGCCCGGCACTTGAACCACGGGTATCCGGCGAGCAGGTATCGCTCGTCCTCACCACGGAAGTAGTGGAACTGGTGTGCCGCGTTGACCAGGCAGTGAAAGAAATTTTCGCGCGGGGCGCGCTCGTTCACTTCCTTCTCGAACAATGCTTTCAGCGAGCGCGTCTTCACCTCGCCCGTGGAAGCGGCGAACACCACGCTCTCCCCCTTCTTTATATCCATCTCGAAATATCCCGGCACATACAAGTCCTCGTTCGGCGCATACCCCACCTCCTGTTCCTTGGGATATTCCACGCCCCTGTACCAGTCCGGAATGAACACGAAGTCGTTCTTCTTCGAGAACTGCATGTACAGGTCAGGATAGCCGGCATACATGCAGGTGCGTATCCCGTTGTCTGCGTCATGGTATTCGCGGCTTGCCACAGAGTTCTCATGCGTGAACTCCCTCACGCTGCGGAAGGCGAGGAAAGGCCTGAAGCGCAGTCTCGTTGCAGAATGGGCATCCACCAGAGTGTATCTTATCAGTATGCGGTCCTCGTAATGCTGGAACACCACTTCCTTGCGGAGCACCACCCCACCGACCCTGTAAAGCGTCGTCGGCACCTTGTCGCAGTCGAACTCGCGTATATATTTGTGTCCCGTGGGACTGTAATTGTTGCCGTGATACTTGCGCAATCCGAGATTGAACTCCGCGCCATGCTGAATCACCGTGGCATCGAGCGAGGACAGCAGCACATGGTTGTCATCGTCAAGCCCAGGCACCGGCACGACGAGCAGCCCGTGATATTTCCTCGTGTTGCAATCCACTATCGTGGAGCATGAGTATGCCCCGGAGCGGTTGGTGCGCAGCAACTCCCGCCGCAGCGATTCCTCGAGGTTGGTCATCAAAACCTTTTCAAATCTAATATAACTCATAGTGTAATACAGGTTTACGAGATTGCGGTAACGTCTTTCAGCCCGGCATGATGAAGTTCAGCACTTCCTGCTCCACATCTATATGGAAGCCTCCGTCTATGTCGTTGAGCATACGCCCGTCGATGTTGACGGGCGCGTGCTGCGCCTCGACAAACTCAACGCTGCGCGTGCGGTAGGGATGCACGCTCCTGTGGTTCAGTATCTTGCCAGACAGGAAAAGATAGAACCCCTCGAAGAGCTGCATTACCTCGGGGTGATAAACCACCGACACGTCAAGCAGCCCGTTGTATGGCACGGCGTTCGGTGTCTGGCCATACCCGAGGGCGTTGCCCACACACACCGTCATCACCTTGCGCTTAACCACGTCGGTGTTTATCCTGATGTGCATCCTGTAGTCCTTGCGGCGGAACAACATCAGGACGAATGAGAAGATGAACGACAGCACGCGCGACATGAACAGGCGGCGCGTCCTCTGCCGCAGGTGCATTATTCCGGACAGCAGCCCCACGTTGACGCTGTTGAGGAAATAACGGTGGCGGCGGTTGCCGCGCTTGTCGGTATATCTTATGCAGCCGAGGTCGATCTTCCGCACGCGGCGTTCCTTTATCCAGTCAATCCCGCGCTCTATGTCGCCCTGCTCCATTTCCCAGAACGTGGCGAAATCGTTCATCACCCCGTTGGGAATCAGTCCAAGCACAATCCCGTCGCGCACGCTCTTCTCCGCGCTCATCAGGCAGTTTGCGGCATCGTTGAGCGCCGAGTCGCCCCCGACAATCACGATTGTCTTGTAGCCGTTGTTTATGAACATCGTTACCAGGCGCTCCACGCTCCTGGTATGCTCGCTCTGCACCAAGTCATACTCCACGCCCTTCTCCGAGAGGCAGCGTTCCACCTTCTCGCGGAATTTGTGACGGCGTTGCGTAACATGCTTCGGGCAATACAACACGCCCCATTTCGACTGTTTCTCCATGTCTTGACCTATTTGTTGGAAACGCACCGTTTCCTTTCTTCCCACAATTCAATTACGCGGCCCACCTTGCGCTCCATAGGCAGCCTCGCATCAACCCACTCTATCCTCGTACCACGGCGTTCCATGCCACGGAACCACGTCATCTGCCGCTTTGCGAACTGATGTATGGCCGTTTCCAGCAGGCGGAACATCTCGTCGCGGCTTGTTCTCCCCATGACATACTCCGTGACGTATTTGTATTCCAGGCCATAATATATTAGGTCTTCCGGCGGCACGCCGCTGTCGATAAGCCCTCTCACCTCCCCGGCCAGTCCGTCGTCGAGCCGCTGCCTCAGCCTCCTCGTTATCTTCTCCCGCCGTGTGTCGCGGTCGATTGCCACGCCGACGACGAGCGAGTCAATCCCGGGCATTGCCCTCTCCGAGGCAGGCCACCCGGCATTGTATGTCTCAATCTCTATCGCGCGTATTGCACGCTGCGCCGTGTCAACGTCGGTGCGGTTGTGCATTGCCGATTTGTTCTGCTCCTTCAGCCGGCGCAGTATGCCCGTCAGTTCCTCAAGCGACTTGCCCTCGAGGCTCTTCCTAAGCGCGGCGTTCTGCGGCACAGGCGAGAGGGCATAGCCCTTCAGCACGGCCTCGATGTAAAGCCCCGTGCCTCCGCACAGCACCGGCTCGGCTCCCCTGCCCGTTATCCCGTCGTAGGCATCGTGGAAATCCTTCTGATACTGGAAGAGGTTGTACTTCGTCCCCGGCTCCGCGATGTCGATGAGGTGAAACGGTATTCGCCGCCCGCCAACGACATATTCGGCAATGTCCTTGCCTGTGCCGATGTCCATGCGGCGGTACACCTGCCTGCTGTCGGCGGATATTATCTCGCCGCCGATGCGTGCCGCGAGATTGGCCGCCAGCGCAGTCTTGCCGCTTGCCGTTGGGCCGAGTATGGTTATCATGTTGCAAAGATAAATATTTTATCTGAAAATGAGAAAGTTTTTACATCGTTTCTCACAGACTTTTTCTGCAATTCCGCCTCACCTGGCGGGTAAGGTCTGGGCGATGTTCTGCTCGCGGTGGCACAGCATGACCTCAACGCCGAACTTGCTGTTTATGTGTTCCGCGAGGTGCTGCGCACTGTAAACCGAGCGGTGCTGGCCGCCAGTGCAGCCGAAGGAGAACATCAGCGAGGTGAACCCGCGCTGTATGTAGCGTGCCACATGGGCATCGGCAAGCTGATAGACACGCTCGAGGAACGTCAGTATCTCGCCGTCGTCCTCAAGGAAACGTATCACAGGCTCATCAAGCCCGGTGAGTTTCTTGTAAGGCTCATACCGCCCGGGGTTGTGCGTCGAGCGGCAGTCGAACACATATCCACCGCCGTTGCCGCTCTCGTCCGCAGGGATTCCCTTGCGGTACGAGAAACTGTAGACGCGCACAACGAGCGGGCCTCTGTTGTCATACTTTGAGAATGTCGCGGGACCGTCATTGGGGTGGGCCTTGTAAACGTCGCTGTCGGTGGTCCGCAGTCCGTCGGCACGCACCGCCGCCTGCTCTTCCCTGACGGCGAACTTGGGCAGCGCGGCAAGTCGCCGCAGCGTGTCAATCATGTATGGATATGGGAAGACATCAAGTTCGAGAAACTCGCGCAGGTTCTGCATGGCTGGCGGTATGCTGTCGATGAAATGCTGCTTGCGCTCGAAATATCCACGGAAACCGTATGCGCCCAGCACCTGCATGGTGCGGAACAGCACGAAGAGCGACAGACGCTGAACGAAATGGCGCGCCGACGGCACCTCGATGTAGTTGCGCAGCGAGTCGTAGTACTCATAGACGAGCTCGCGCCGCAGTTTGTTAGGGTATCTTGCCGATGCCTGCCACAGGAACGAGGCGAGGTCGTAGTAGAACGGGCCGCGCCTGCCACCCTGGAAATCTATGAAATACAGCGAGGTGTCTGACCCAGAGTCACCGCACGGCTTCAGCATGATGTTGCGTGCCTGGAAGTCGCGGTAGAGGAAACTGTCGTACTTTTCCGAGGTCAGGTCTTTTGCGAACAGCCGGAAGTTTGCCTCTAATTTCAGCTCGTGGAAATCGATGCCGGCTGGTTTAAGGAAACAATACTTGAAATAGTTAAGGTCGAACAGCACCGAGTCGGTGTCGAACTCCGGCTGTGGGTAGCAGTTGTCCCATTCCAGCCCGCGCGCCCCGCGTATCTGTATGTTGGGCAACTGGCGTATAGTGTCAACGAGCAGACGCTTCTCCCTTTGGTTATAGCGTCCGCCGGACTCACGTCCGCCCTTCAGGGCATCGAAGAGCGACACCGTGCCGAGATCCTCCTGCAAGTAACGCATCTCGTCGTCGGCGACGGCAAGCACACGCGGCACCGGCAACTGCCTGCGCACGAAATGCCGCGCGAGATAAACGAATGCGTGGTTCTCCTCACGGCTCGTGCCTACGACACCTATCAGCGAGGACCCGTCTGCGGCGGTCATCCTGTAATACTGCCGGTTGCTGCCCGCGCCGGCCATCCTCTCCGTCGCGGCAGGCATCTCTCCCCGGTACTGCCGGTACAGCTCGATAAGTTTTTCCATTGCAAACCGTTGCTACAGCGTTCACAGCAGGTCGTCGTCACCGTCACGGCGTTTCTTCTCCCACTGCACGATGAAGAAATCTATCAGAAGCAGGATCATGAAAATGCCCAATGACATGAGAAACGACCCGGTGAGTATCCTCAGCCCGGCGGCGACAATGACGAACGCCACCCACTGCCACGGCCTTATCCTGTAATCCTTAATGTCCATAAGCCATAATTTTCTGCAAAAGTAAGCAAAAAAAATCACATAATGAAATAATGTATTGATACAAAAATGCTATTTCCCTACTATTTTTCTTGTTGGCGGCACTATGTGAAGGCGAGCATTGCAGGGCCGGAAAAACAAATATGGGAAATCAGACAACGCATGCGAGGTGCTTGCCAGGATGAGTCCCATCCATGCACAACATGCTGGTCAAAACCCAAATCGGTCATCAGAGCCCGAACTGATTGCAGACTGGGGAACGGGTTGCCAAGTCGGAATGGAAAAATCTGTGTTGTAATGGCCGATTGTAGATAATAATCATTCGGCTTGATGGAACAGAAAAACAACAAGAAATCAGGTGGCTTGGCTAAAACCAGCCAGCCACCTGATTGCGTCCCGGCACCTTGCTTCCGCGTATCGACACACGAGAAGTTGAAAGGTAAGATGCCGATTAATTACCGATAACTATTTTATGGTTCACGGTCTTGCTGCCACTCGTCACAGATATGATATATACACCTGACGCGAGTTGTGATTTCAGTTTCTCCATGTCCTGCGGCAGGCTGACGTGTGCGACAGCCTTTCCAGACAGGTTGTAAACCACTGCGGAACCAGTAAACGTTCCCAAAACCTCCGTTATGCCTGATGACAAATTATCGAATGAGGTCTCGGCTGTGTTCATCATCTTGAAGCGCGCGCCGTCGGCGCCTGTCGCATCGCAGGAGAAGCTGTATACCAACGAGTCACCGTCAAACGGGACAATCTGCCTTGCCTTGGTGTCTATCAACTTCAGGTCGGCGTACTGGGGCAGATTTCCCCGTACAAGCGTCAACGTGTAGTCACCGCCTTCTCCCGACACAACGGTAATGTTGGATGCTGTCAGGCTGGATGTGGTATTCACCTGCATCTTACCTGCCAGTGCATCGGAATAAATCATGTCGCACATCATCTCTGCGCCGAGTTTCTGGCCATCCCATCCGTTATCGAAAGCATCCGATGTGCCGGGCTGCTCAAACAGCCACATAACATCGTTCACATTGTCGCCGTTCAACACAAACTTCACGAAGCCAGGCTCGTTCTCGTTGCCTGCCTCCCAGCCATTTCCTTTTGCAAGTTGTTCCTGCGTGGCGGTGGCGAGCAGGCTGCCGTAACTCAGCCTAACGGTCACGTCATCGCCTCCCGGGGTTGTGTTTGCGTCTGTGAATTTGAGCAAGAAGCCCTGCATTGACGGGATTTCGTTAACGCCCTGCTGTGAGGCAGTGTTTACGGGGACTGCCAGGTAAGTGCCTGCCGACAGGCCTGCGAGCGAATTGCTCGTCTGGCCGCCTGCATCTCCCCAATCCTTCGCGCTGCCGGTGTTGTACATATATACCGTCTTGTCGAGTATGTCAGGCAACGAAAGCTGGCTGATTTGGATTGGCGCGGTGTAGGAGTTCCCGAACAGGTTCTGCCCCAGACCCCAGTGGTTCACGGCGTCGCTCACGGCAGCCGCGCCATTCACCAGCGAAGCCTTGCGGGTCAGTGTCAGCGTAACGTCACCCAAGTTGAGGTAGCCCTTCATCGACTTAATCACAGGCTTGTCTGCCGTGCTGCGGACGGAGTAACCCGCGAACGCTGTCATCATATCCTTTGCCTTCAGTCCCGTGAACTTTTGGTAGAATCTGTCAGGGGCATTGGTTGCTTCATCATACTTGTAGATGTAGCATCCGCCGAACCATGCAGAGGAGGTTCGCTGGAATGGTACACCAAAGAACTGGTCAGTATATTGCACAGGAAGTTTCTTGCCGTAAGTCGGCGAGCCTTCAACATTATCTGTCCAGGTTGTCTCCTCCGCAAGTTTCTTAGACTTCACATACATCTGAACCTCGGCAAAAACCTTGTCGCCGTCAGGAGCACCGTCATACACAAACGTGCCGTTTGGCTTCCCCGCCGAGGCTTCTATCTTCAGGCGTACAGGATCGCCGGTTTGATGCTCAAACCCAACCATGCCTGTCACTTTCAGGCCGCTGCCTGCCGGTATGACCATTGCCTTGCCCGACTTGTTTTCAAGCTTGCCAGCCTCAAAGTTCAGGTTGGCGGCGCCATTGGTGAGATGGCAGTCGTTGACGGCGTCGCTGACGTAGTTCTCCACAGTTGCAAACACGATGTCCTCTCCTTCCACAGGCACTTTCCCGGCTGTCCAGTTGACTGCCGTGCTAAAGTCGTTGTCCTTGGAGCCAAGCCACAAATTGCGCTTTGTCACGTGGAATATAATGTCCTTGTAACCGCCAGAAGAGCCACTGCATCCGGTCTTGTCGGTGAAATTGGTCTGCACCCTGTACCTGTAATCCCCGGGTACGGTGAACGTTGCGTAATACTCATTGCCCGTCCCGTTAGGAAGTGGCTCCGTGTTGCCTTCATTGTTGGTGATGTCAATCCACTTCACGTCATATATATATGTGGAGACCGGCAGGGCGAGGTCGATAGGCTTCATGCCCTTTGTGATGTCGATGGTGATCTCTCGGGCAACCGTCTTCCCGGAATCGTAGATCGGGTCTGGAATACCCGAGGCGTTCACCTCGGCAATCTTCTTCAACTTGCAGCCATTGCCGTAAGTCACCTTGACGGCATAGAAGCCCTTTGCCAGGCCTTTCCACACAGTGTTGACATTAGACGCGTCGGATGACTCGAACGCACTTCCTATCGGTGTTCCCGGGTTTATCACATTGCCATTGTTGTCGGCTGCAAACAGCTCGTACTTCACCGGCATGGAGACATTTGTGCCTGCCTTGGGCCCAACGGTTATTATGCCGGTATTGTTGTCTTTCAAGTCGCACATCGCTCCAAACACCTCGAAGGCATCACCGCCGGAGATGTTGTCAAAGTCGAAACAATATGGCGAATAATCATAGTCAAGTGGCTTGTTTGGATCAATGTCAACCATGGAAGAATTGCGATCCCGCACTTCCTTTGCGATGGCGGAATAGACATAACTGTAACTGCGGTTTACCCCGTCGGCACCTTCCAACTCTGGAGCATAGGCGACGGCAAAATAATTCTTCCCGGATGGTATTTCTGTTGATGACCATGTCTTTCCGGTTGACGAGCCTGACGCTCCTGTATTTTTCTTATATGCATAAGCCAGGGTGTTGGCCTTGGGACCGAAGTCGAACTTGACGGTGTTGTTGCCATTGCAGTCCACGCCAACATATACACCGTCCTTGAACCCGTCCTTCCGCTTCGGACTGTAGGTCTGGAGTTTGTCTTCGGTGACGGTGAATGAATACTTCGCAGTGTTCATGCACTTGTCTTCCAGTTCCAACTCATAATCTCCCGCCGGCAGGTCGCCAAAGAAATAGCCCTCCTCCCGTGCATTGGGATAAGTGATTTCCTGCGGGAAAACAATCGTCGTCGTGTATTCCTTGTCGTCAAGGAAATCGGTCACGACAAACGAAGTCTTGCCATCAGGACGGCGCAAGGTAAACTTGAACGGCGCGGCAGCATTCCGCACGTCTATCCTCAAGCCTGCGGTGTTGCCATGGATACCCAATTTCTGGTCGATGGTCGGACTCATCAATCCACCGAATTCAACGAACTCCGGTTTCAGGGCTTCTATCACAAACTCCTTCTCAATATAACTACTCGGGCAATCAGGTGTGCCATAAACAAACTTGTATGTGCCGGGCTCTCCGAGTGTGAAAGTGTTTGAGAATGGCGCATTGAAAGCATTTGTAGGCATCAGCACATCGTTCTTGACAGGCGTGGTGTCGTAGGTGCCGTCTGCCTTCTTCTTATATATTTTGGCGTACTTGTGGGCGGCATCGTCAAGGAAGAAGTAATAACTGTTCCTCCAGTTGTAATACTTGTTGCCATTTCCCATGAAGTCGTAGTAGACCACAAAATTCTTGTCTTCGTATTCACAAGTCTCCGGATTGAGGTTGGCGGATGAAGATGTGGTGAGGTGCATCATATCATTAAGTGTCGCAACAGCGTTGTAACTGTTTATCGTATTGCGCTCCCCATCGCAAATAGTATTATACTTGAACCCGTAATACGAAAATCCAGGAACTTCCGATGCCTTAATTCGGAAAAAGCGGTAATGATTTGTTCCGTTGTTATAATCGTATGCCGGCATATATTCCATAGGATATTCCTCTGTGTATCCATATCTCAACAGCCGCAACGTCTCCACCAACATTTGTGTTTGATTGGCGACCGCCTCTTCGTCATTAGAATCTATTGTAAACCTAAGATAATAGTCAAATGTGCAATCCGCCGTCTGAAGCAAGTATATGTTTTGCTCATGAGAAACCTTCACCGAACTGTTGCCCACTCTCTCAGACCATATCAATTGTTCACCGGTTGTTCGTCCTTCAGCATCTGTGACTTTCACCCTGATATATTCGCCAATCCTCAAATCCGGAATAGTCAAGGCCCGATTGTTGGTAGTCACGTTGATGGGTGTCCTCTCGCTATTGCCTTCCGTATATATGCCTCCCGTCACGGTAAATCCCGGTTTGCCGTTGGCTATATTAATAGTGATTGAGCCTAACTGTTCGCATGTCTCATTGACAATGTCAAAAGTCACGGTTGGCGGCCCCGTGGCGGGCAGTTCCTTGATGGTGACGTCGCCGAGTTCTGTTTTCCCTGTCCCGCCGGTTTGCTTGAAATACACCTTGTAGTCGCCCACAGGTACGTTTCTCCATGTGATGGTCCATGTGGAACTGCTTTCATTACCCGAAGAGGACTTGGTCAAAGTACCGTCAACGAGAAAATTTGCTCCATTGTTAACCAAGTTGTCCGGGTCGGTGCTTGTACGGAGCATCGCCATACCATTTGGGACTTCGTCCGGCCCCATTGTTACCGTCAACGTGATGCTGCTCAGGGTGGAGCCTCCCACGTCAACATGGGTCAACTCGCTGTTGTCCCTTGTCACCTCCCCGATGGCTGCCGATGCCAGCAGGCAAAATGGCAGCATTAACGACAATAACAAAAACCGTTGTAAATTTGATTTCATAAATTTCATTACCTTTTTCGTTTTCAAAATTGTTTCAACAGATCTTACCAACCACCGCCGTTCTCCAAATCTTCCTGCTCATCTGGCGTCAACTCATCCGGTTGCAGTTCCGCACCCCCATTGCCTGACCCGACATTAGGACCGACAGGGCCAGCAGACAGAATTAAAAGAGCACACGGTGATACATAATGTTTTCTCATCATAGTTTTTAAATTTTCTCATATAAAAAAATATATCTGGTGCAAAGTTACGAACAAAATTACATACAAGCAACTATATGTGGACTTATATGACAAATATGTGGACTTATATGATAAAAACATGTTAGTTTTTTTTTACAAATTGTTTTTTATATGTGTGATGTCGGCAAGCGGCTGCTTGGGTTAAACCCAAATCGCGGTCATTACAACACAGATTTTTCAATTTCATCCTGACAACCTGTTCCCCGGCTGCTTGCAGTCGCTTGCCGGCATCTTGCCCGTTGTTTTTTCTTGACGTAGCCCGCTACGCCTGCAAAAAAAACAACAGCCAATCTGCTTGGGCAATCGACTACAATCAGTTCGGGCTCTAATGACCTATTTGGGTTAAATGTATTGGTACGGTATAGTCACGGACAACAAAAAAACCGGATGCCTCACGGAACCCGGTTTTCAAAAACAAACTACTTAAAAACTGATCTACTAAAACAAATCAAAAAATATTTTCAACCGGACTGTGTCCGTAATATTCTCTTTGTTTCGATTGCAAAATTATTGCATTTAAACAAACTGCCAAAATCTTTCATATCCTTTTTCAACAAAAAACATTAAAAAGCAAAAAAGGAGGTCAATCTGTAAAGACCGACCTCCTTTTTTGATATGTTTGGTTTGCAAAATGACGTGTGAAATCACATCATCCCGCCCATTCCCGGCGCACCGCCCATCGGCATTGCCGGCTTGTCCTCTGGTTTGTCAACGATGAGGCACTCCGTAGTCAGGAACATGCCGGCGATGCTCGCGGCGTTCTCGAGTGCCACGCGGGCAACCTTCGCGGGGTCGATGACACCTGCCTCGCGCAGGTCCTCGTAAACCTCGGTGCGGGCATTGTAGCCGAAGTCGCCCTTGCCTTCTGACACTTTCTGCACGACGACGGCGCCCTCTCCTCCTGCATTGATTACGATCTGGCGGAGCGGCTCCTCGATGGCGCGCTCAACAATCTTTATACCGGTGGTCTCGTCGGCATTGTCGCCCTTCAGTTTCTTCACTGCGTCGATTGCGCGGATGTATGTCGTGCCACCGCCGGCAACGACACCCTCCTCGATTGCGGCGCGTGTTGCGCAGAGCGCGTCGTCAACGCGGTCCTTCTTCTCCTTCATCTCCACCTCGCTGTTTGCGCCGACATACAGCACTGCCACACCGCCGGCGAGTTTGGCGAGACGCTCCTGAAGTTTCTCCTTGTCGTAAGAACTCGTGGTCTTGTCGATCTCGTTCTTTATCTGCGCCACGCGGTCAGCGATGGTTTTCTTGTCCCCGCCGCCGTTCACGATTGTGGTGTTGTCCTTTGAGATGACAACCTTATCGCACGTGCCGAGCATATCGAGCGTTGCCTGCTCGAGTTTCAGCCCCTTCTCCTCGCTTATCACGAGCCCGCCTGTCAGCACGGCGATGTCCTCGAGCATTGCCTTGCGCCGGTCGCCGAAGCCCGGTGCCTTGACGGCGCAAACCTTCAGTCCTGCGCGCAGGCGGTTGACAACGAGTGTGGTGAGTGCCTCGGAGTCAACGTCCTCGGCGATGATGAGGAGCGGCATGCCGTTCTCCGCTGCAGGCTGCAGCACAGGCATGAGGTCCTTGAGGTTCGATATTTTCTTGTCGTATATGAGGATGCGCGGATGCTCCATGACGCACTCCATCTTGTCGGCGTCGGTCATGAAGTAGCCCGACAGGTACCCACGGTCGAACTGCATTCCCTCTACCACTCCGATGTGCGTGTCGCGGCTCTTGCTCTCCTCTATGGTTATCACGCCGTCCTTGCTCACCTTGCGCATTGCGTCGGCGAGCAGTTTCCCTATCTCCGGGTCGTTGTTCGCGCTCACCGTCGCCACCTGCTCAATCTTGCCGTAGTTGTCGCCAACCACCTCAGCGTGTTTCTTGATGTATTCCACCACGGCATCCACGCCCTTGTCGATGCCTCGCTTCAGGTCCATCGGGTTTGCCCCGGCCGTGACGTTCTTCAGACCAACGTTGATCATGCTCTGTGCAAGTATTGTCGCCGTGGTTGTTCCGTCGCCGGCGTCGTCGCCGGTCTTTGACGCCACGCTCTTGAGGAGCTGTGCGCCGGTGTTCTCGAAGCGGTCTTCCAGTTCCACTTCCTTTGCCACCGTCACGCCGTCCTTCGTTATCTGAGGCGCGCCGAACTTCTTCTCGATTATAACGTTGCGCCCCTTGGGGCCGAGAGTCACTTTCACTGCGTTTGCAAGCTGGTCAACGCCATTCTTTAGCAAATCGCGTGCATCCATGTTGAATTTTATATCTTTAGCCATAGTTATGTTTGAAGTTATATGTTTTTTTAGATGAGATGTTTACTTATTTTATAATTGCGAGGACATCGCTCTGCCGCATCATAAGATATTTCTTCCCTTCATGCTCCAGTTCGGTGCCGCTGTATTTTCCATAAAGCACCTCGTCGCCCTCCTTCAGAATCATTTCCTCGTCCTTCGTGCCGTTGCCTGCCGCAACTACAGTGCCGTGCAATGGTTTCTCCTTTGCAGTATCCGGAATTATGATACCGCCGACTTTCTCCTCGGCTGCTGCCGGAAGAATCAGAACTCTGTCTGCCAATGGTTTGATATTCATAGCTTGTAAAAATTTATATGTTTAATTTTAATAATCTCTGCCCATAGCAATGCGAAAAGCGTGCCAAACTGGCATTTGGCACGTTCTGTCACCACGGCACTGAAATTTTGTCAGTGTCGCGCTGCATGTTCACGTCACTACTGCCCCACACGGTATGAATAGCCGGGAAACACGTTGGTCGCTATTGCGTCATTATTCCAGGACGCGAGTCGCTGCCGGGAATATCGTACAGTATGTGAGTATCCGGCATTGCTCCTTTTGACAGCCAGGCTTGCTTCATAATCCTGCCGACTTGATTATTTCTGTTGCAGACGGTCTATTTCACTTTGTCCGGCTGTCTGTCCTTTGTATTTTGATTTGGTAGGATTGAGCGTGTAGGATATTGTCAGGCAAACGGTGGGCTGTTGATAGTCAACGTAGTGAGATGTGTATATCTTTCCATATTGGGAAAAACCTTTCTCCTTAGCATTGAACACATTGAAGGCGCTGAGTTTAATCCACCAGTTTTTCATGTTTTTCTGGACAGTCATATCCATTTTGACAGACGATCGCGCCATATATGTATCTGCGTTGCCCCTGAGATTTCCGTTTACATTCAGCAGGACAAACCAATTTCTTGGAAGTGTCAAGAGATTTTTCCACTGCAAGCCGAATTGCGGGCGGTTATAACTTAGCCCATGGCAAGTGAGCCATTGCTTGTTTGCCCAAAGATTCCATGATGGCTTCCATATATTGAAGAACGTGGGGGCGTAAGAAAGGCTTACATACAGACTCGAATAGGAATGATTAATGTCGCTTGACAAAATTGCGGGGATTTCTTCCATGACATCAAACCATGTGACGATGGCGTCCTTCTGGTATGTGTAATCGCTTGTAAACTGCAAGTCCCCATACGATGCGTTGAGTGAGACATCGTGATTATATGTGGGCTTCAGCATGGAATTTCCTTTATTGTAACGCAACTCACTGATATACTGCAAGCCATCGTCCAATTGACTGTAAGTCGGACTGTCGGTGTATATATTGTAACTTAGCATCAGTGAAAGTTTCTTTATGTCATAAGCAAAAGAGGCGGATGGCAAGACACGATGATAGGTGCGGCAACTCTCATTGAGCAGTTTGCCACTGGCATAGTAGTCATAATTGGCATATTCATATTTCAAGCCTAATTGTGTATACAACTTTCCAATACTCTGACTATAGTTAACAAAAATATTGGCAGCCGACTGTCTCGACTCGTTGTCATTTGTCTTCAAAACACCCGCATAGTCGTTGTTCTCGACATTATATTTTTGTTGGAAACGCGTATAGGTGGTCTCAAAACCACATTCTACTTTAGCATTACCGATGGAAGAAGTCAATACACTTTTCAGCGCGCCCAGATCTGCATTTGTTTTAGTGGCAGGGACAAGTGAAGTGCTGTTGTTGTTTTGAGTCTCCACTACGGTTTGCTTTCCATCAGTGCTGTTGTGCATGTAGCCCCCATCAACGTTGAGTGTCAGTTTTTCGCTGATTTTGTTTTCATAATAAACGTTTGAGGGTGTGTCATAATTGACTATGGTCATTTATGGCGCACCCTCTTTCTGTAT
>URLI01000011.1 GCA_900548585.1 uncultured Prevotella sp.
ACCTTGATTATTTAATGTTTATGCGACTGCGTCGCATTCTTCTGCAAACTTAGAGGTCATTAGAGCCCGAAATGATTGTAGTCGGTTGCCCAAGCAGGCGGGTAACGGGTTGCCAAGTCGAAATAGGAAAATCAGTTTTGTAATGAACGGTTTGGGGTTAAAAAACGCCATGCCAGATGAGCAGAGCCTGTGGCCCATGTGTGCGGCATACGACGAAAGGCCTTGTGATAATATTCATTTATACCGTCAGAGATAATATTTATTGTCAAAAATTGGGCAATTAATCAATTTATTGCTAATTTTGTAACCGTTATGCAGAAAGTTAGGTTCGTTGACTTGTTCGCAGGTATAGGTGGAATACGGAAAGGTTTCGAGATTGCATTTAACAAATTCGGTTTCAAGACCGAATGTGTCATGACATCAGAAATAAAGCCCCATGCCTGCACTGTTTTGAAAGCCAACCATCCTGACGAGGAGGTCAGGGGCGATGTCACCAAGATCGATACTGGCTCAATCCCAGACTTCGACATTCTACTTGGCGGTTTCCCGTGCCAGGCCTTTTCATACGCCGGGCGCAGGCTGGGATTCGATGACACGCGCGGAACACTTTTTTTCGAGATTGAGCGGATATTAAAGGAGAAGAGGCCATTTGGCTTCATTCTCGAGAACGTTGAGGGACTTGTGACACACGACCGTGAAAACGCAGGACACCCCATAGGAAAAACATTGTCGGTGATACTGGGAAACCTTGATGCCATCGGCTATAAAGTGACGTGGAAAGTACTCAATGCCAAAGACTTTGGTCTTGCACAGGACCGGAAACGAATATATATTGTCGGAACAAGAAAAGAATTTGTGCCTTTAGACGACTTTGAAAAGAAACATGCCGTGCTTGCTGACATATTGGAGAAAGGGAAACCGACAATAAACACGAAATTCACGAGAATGCTTTTCTCACACTACAAACCGAAGCAACTTTATGGGAAGTCAATAAAGGACAAACGTGGCGGCGGCAACAATATCCACAGTTGGGATATATGCCTGAAAGGGAATGTTACAGAAGAACAGAAGAAACTCCTGAACATGATGTCACACGAACGGCGAAAGAAAAAATGGGCTGCAATACATGGTATAGAATGGATGGACGGAATGCCGCTCACGGTTGATATGATAAGCGAGTTCTATCACAGCGAACATCTGAAAGGAATGTTGGACGACCTTGTAGCAAAGGGATATTTGAAAAAGGAATATCCCAAAGCACTTGTAACGGAGCAGACAATCTTCGGGGAAAGGAAAGTAAGGAAACAAGACAGCACCAAGGAAATCGGATATAACATTGTTGCGGGAAAGTTAAGTTTCGAGATAAACAAAATACTTGACCCCAACGGAATCACGCCAACGCTGGTGGCAATGGACATGAAAAAGAACTTTGTCGTTGACGGCAATGGAGTGCGCCCACTGACATTGCGCGAGGGACTGCGGCTATTCGGGTTTCCCGAGGACTTCGAGTTCCCAGTCAGTCAGAAAGAGGGCTATGACCTGCTCGGCAACACTGTTGCCGTTCCCGTCATAACTTCTGTTGCGGAAAGACTTGCCAATACATATTTCCATCATGCAAAACAAACAGAAAATGGATAGGGCTGAAAAACTTTACAATGCACTCCAGGAAGATTTCGGACTTGGGGGAGCAACGGGTTCCATAAGGTTCAACCTGAAAGACTATGAAATTGTCGTGGAACAGAACAATGTTGTCGGTAACATTCTCGAGGAATGGCTCGACAAATGGATGACGAGCAATGGCTTTGAACATATACATAATGAAAGGCAGGAGTCGCCGGACTTCTGGCTGAACCCCGAAGACATGAAATCAGACTGGCTCGAGGTCAAGTCTTTCACAGGCAGTCCTAATTTTGATGTCGCCTCATTCCGCAGTTTCATAAACCTTGTAATCGACAAGCCATGGAAACTTCACTCCAAGCACTTGCTTATTGAATATAAAAGTTGTGAAGGTATTGTCACAATAGAGAAATTCTGGTTGAAAAATCTTTGGGAGATTTGCAGTACAAGCAGCAAATGGCCATTGAAGGTTCAATACAAGAACAAAACCATAGTGAACATACGTCCATCGACATGGTATTCGGAAAAGACAAACTTCCGTTCATTTGATTGCCTCGAGGATTTCCTCGCGGCACTCGAAGAAACAATATACAGGTATCACGACACACGAAGCACCATAGCGGAGCATTGGAGCGAGCAACTGTGCAAGAGTTACAAGGATTATTATGGCACGGAACTTGTGATACCACGCTGGAACGACGTGAGGGGCAAATACATTGAGGCGTGACAAGCCATGTCCGCGCTAACTGCCGCATAGTATCTCGCTGTAGAGTTGCAGGTAGTCCGCCGTGTATCTGTCGTAGTTGAACGAGCTGGCGTATGCCTTGCGTTTCCCGGTCATGCCGTCTTCACCTGACAGTCCTTCCATCACCACCCGCGCCATGTGCTCCGGCTCGAACCTGTCCCAGTAGGTGGCATAGGGGCCGCATATCTCCGGCAGGCTCGTCAGCCGCGACGAGAACACCTTGCACCCCTGCTGCATTGCCTCTATCACCGGTATGCCGAACCCCTCTGCCCTGCTCGGGAAGAGGAATGCCTCGCAATGACGGTAGAGCCATGTCTTCTCGTCATCCGACACGCGCCCAGTGAGTTTCACGCGGTCGAGCCCCAGTTTGTCAATCAGCCTGCGTATCTCGCCGGCATAGTCGAACTCGTCGTCGCCGCAGATGTAAAGTTTGTGCTCCGGGAAATATCCCATCATCGGCACGAGCGTGTGGAAGTTCTTTTTCCTGCGTATCTGACTTATTGCGAGGAAGAACCTCTCGTCCTCGTCTTCCACGAAGCCGGGCCTCACGCCATCGCTTCCGCCCACCGGCCTTATGCCGTTGTATATCACGCGGTGCGGCTTGCCGGCAAGCCCGTATGTGCGGTCGACATCATTCTCGACGAAGTGCGAGATGAACGAGATGTAGTCTGCTTCCTTCACCCGGTTCCTGAACTTCCACACGTGTTTCCACCTGTGGATGTGTTTCTTCTCGTAGAGGAAATTCAGGTCGTGTATGGTGAGCAGGTGCTTGGTTGCGGGCGACTTGTAGAAGTACTCGTAAAGCTGGTCGGTGCTGTGCCACAGGTCGATTTCCAGTCCCCTCTCCCTGATGTCCTCCCCGGGTGTCTCGCTCGAAATGTATGTCACCGAGTCGCCGAACTCCCCGAAGTGTTTCTTTGGCACCATAAGGATGAAATGTATGCCCGGTGTGTCCGCTGCCGCGATGCGGCGCGCATAGTTCCGGCAGATGTCGCCGAAGCCTGTGTAGCAGTCAATGAAACGGAGGTCTATCGCTACGTTCTTCATTTTTTTTAATTTTGCCTGTAGTGTTTTCTCGCTGGCGTGAAACGTGCCGCTCGCCGTTGTTCAGTATTTCCTGAACAGGAAGTATTTCAGTTCGTGGTACTTGTGCTTCAGGTATCTCTCAATCCTGCGCCCTGTCTTCCGGTTGTCCTTCCAGCTGTGGCTCACAAGGTGGCGCGCGAAGGTGACATCCCGGCGCGGGTATCTCTTGCGCGGGGCGACATAGTCGGTGGGATAGAGCGTGAAGTCGCCGAGGCGCAGTGTGCCCGACGAGTATCTCACGCCGTATTTCTCTGCCACGGCGGCCATTATCACTGGCGACACCGTCTGGTCGAGCGTGCCGTCGGGCTTCTCGAAATGGCGCGTGCGGTAATACTCCGCCATCTCACCGCAGTACGCGTTGCCCTTCTCTCCCATGAAGAAAGCGGCCTGCAGCGCGAAAGGCGCTCCGTCGCCGTCGGTGTTCTCACAGAACGTGGCGAACCCTCGCTCCGGCAGCAGATCCTCGAAACCACGGTATAGCATGATGTCGCTGTCCATGTAGATGCCTCCCTCGGTGAACACTGCATGGAAGCGCACCGCATCGGCGGCGAAGGCCCACTTGCGGTGTCTTAGCGCCTCGTCGATGAAGTCGAACCCTATCGCCTTGGCGTCGTCCATGGTCCATCGCCTTATCTCATAGCCAGGCATGTGCCTCCTCCATGAGTCCAGACATGCCTTTATTTCCGCCGGGAAAGGTGCGTCGCTGAACCAGCAGAGGTGTATTTTCTTAGGTATCATTCAACGGTGATTGAAATTTATAATAGTTTTCAGGCTGCAAAATTAAACAAAAAATCCGAATTTTAGGTATGTAGCGTCGAAAACACACACACGATGGCAAAAAAAACAGCCGTGGCATATACACGGATTGTTGTTATTGATAAATATTTCGGCTTTTTCTTGCTATTTCATTCAAAACACATTAACTTTGCAGGCGATATGCAGGTTCTCATATTTTGAGACCAAGAGGGAACAGGGTGAGAATCCCTGGCAGTCCCGCTGCTGTGAGCCGGAATTGGACGGTGCGAACAAATAGTCACTGCTGTTGTTGGGAAGACGTTCGCTGCCGCCGGCAAAGCCAGAAGACCTGCCTGCATAAGCAAATCATCGCACAGCCCCCGGGGATGGGCCGCAATGGGTAAGAACCATGACAAACAGCGACTACGCGAGTAAGGATTAGTGACAGTGGCACTGCGCTTGGGATTTATAAGCATGCTATGCTTCGTGGTCTCCGCCGCCGGCGGACAAACGAAGAATAGCCGCCTCGACAGCATTCAGAGCATCGACGAGGTGGTGGTGCTGTCGCGTCTCACGTTCCGTGAGGTAATCCCGTCGCACTCGCTGAACGGCGAGCAACTGAAGCGGCTCAACTCGCACAACGTCGCCGACGCCCTGCGCTACTTCGCCGGGCTGCAACTCAAGGACTACGGCGGCGTGGGCGGCATAAAGACCGCCAACATACGGTCGATGGGGACAAACCACCTCGGCATATTCTACGACGGCGTCGAACTGGGCAACGCGCAGAACGGGCAGGTGGACCTGGGGCAGCTGTCGCTTGACAACGTTGAGGAGATAACGCTATACAACGGGCAGAAGAGTGCCATCTTCCAGCCCGCGAGCGAGTTCGGCAATGCCGGCTCGGTGTATATACGCACGCGCCGCCCGCGCTTCGCGGTGGGCGAAAGCAGTCACCTCAGGTTAAACGCCATGTACGGCTCGAGCGACATGGCGCGCCTGTCCGCGCTGTGGGAGCAGAAAATATCCTCCGCCGTCAGCTCTTCGCTCAGCGCGGGCTTCCTGTCTTCGAGCGGCAAGTATGACTTCCGCTACCGCCGCCTTGCCCCCGACGGGACGGTGGCATACGACACCACCGCCACGCGGAGCAACGGCGACATCTGGGCATTGCGCGCCGAGGCCAACGTGTGCGGCGTGTTCGGACAGGGCGCGTGGAACGTCAAGGCCTACACATACAACTCGGGGCGCGGCATCCCCGGCGCGATAGTGAACAACGTGTGGCGGCGCGGCGAGCACCAGTGGGACCACAACACGTTCACGCAGGCCTCGGTGCAGAAGAGCATCGGAAACATCTTCAGCACGCGCCTGCTCGCCAAGTATGCCTATTACAACACACACTACATAAACCGCGACACGACGACGATGATGACCGACAACCGCTACCGCCAGCAGGAGCTCTACATATCGTCGTCGAACGTGTTCGAGATACTGCCGGCGTGGAGCGCGAGCGCGGCCTACGACTTCCGGTGGAACAAGCTCGACTCCGACATGAGGCAGTTTGTCGCGCCGCACCGCTTCACCAACGCCGTCAGCATCGCCACGGCATACAACCGCCCGCTGTTCAACATCCAGGGCTCGCTGCTCGCCACATGGGTCAAGGACCACGCGCGGCGGCTCGCACCGCGCAGCCACCGTGCCGCGCTCGTGCCGGCGGTGTTCGCAAATGTTTTCCCTCTCGGCAACAAGATTCTGTCGGTGAGGGCGTATGCCAAGCGCAGCTACCGTATGCCGACGTTCAACGACCTGTTCTACACCGACATCGGCAATGCCGACCTGAAACCGGAGTCCGCGCTGCAGTATGACCTTGGCTTCGTCCTCGAGCGGAGCTTCGGGCAGGGCTTCGTGCGCCACCTGCGTTGGCAAACTGACGCCTACTACAACTCGGTGCGCGACAAGATCGTGGCGTATCCCAAGGGGCAGCAGTTCAGATGGACGATGCTCAACCTCGGCAGAGTACATATAAAGGGCATAGACATCGAGGCCGAGACGACGGTGGAGCCCATTGGCGGACTGCTGCTCACCGCCCGCGTGCAATACACCTACCAGGACGCACGCGACGTCACCGATGCGCGCGACACCTACTACCGCGACCAGATACCGTATATCCCGTGGCACAGCGGGTCGGCAATCGTCGGCATCGCCTACCGCAACTGGACGCTGAACTACAGCTTCATCTACGCCGGCAAGCGGTACAACCAGCAGGAGAACACGCGCTACAACTACATGCAGCCGTGGTACACCAACGACCTGTCGGCCTCCTGCACATTCCGACTCGGCGGCAAGGAGTGCCGGCTGAACGCCGAGCTGAACAATTTTCTCTCGCAGGACTACGAAGTAATACTTAACTATCCCATGCCGAAGGTGAACTTCCGGATAGGGGCAACAGTGGAGATATGAGCAAAACGAAAGGCAACATATATTACAATGTGGCGAGGACGCTGATGGCGTTACTCCTCCTGGCAGGCGGACTGACGGGTGGAGGGCTGCTCGTGTCCTGCCGCGACGGCGACTACATAATATATCCCGAAGATGAAAGCCCGGACGCAAACGCACCAAGGACAAGCATCGTGGGGATGTATTTGCTCAACGAGGGCAACATGGGGTCGAACAAATGCACGATAGACTATCTCGACCTGTCGGCAGACGACGGCAAGGTGCATTACCTGCGCAACATCTACCCGTCGCGCAACCCGTCGGCGGTGCGCGAGCTCGGCGACGTGGGCAACGACGTGAAGATATACGGGCAGCGCATGTGGATCGTGGTGAACTGCAGCAACAAGGTTGAGGTGGTGACTGCCAGTGACTGCCGGCGCATCGGGCAGGTGGACATACCCAACTGCCGCAACGTTGTGTTCGACGGCGGATACGCCTACGTCAGCAGTTTCGCAGGCCCGGTGGATGCCGGGGCCGGGGCGCAACTCGGCAGGATTTACAAGGTCGACACGCTGTCGATGAAAATCGTGGGGGATGTCACCGTGGGCTACCAGCCCGAGGAGATGGCGATAGTGGGCAGCAAGATGTATGTGGCGAACAGCGGGGGCTATCTTTCGCCGGCATACGACTTCCGGCTGAGTGTGATTGACCTGCCGTCGTTCAGCGAGCAGGGCAAGATGATGCTTGCCAAGAACCTGCACCGCTGCCGGGCCGACAAGTACGGACAGCTGTGGGTGACGAGCCGTGGAAACTACATGGACATCGCACCGCGCATTTTCTGCCTCACGGCGGATGCCTGCGGCAACATCACTGCCAAGGACAGCCTCAACATCACCGTGTCCGACCTATCAATAGTTGGCGACTCGCTTTACTTCTACGGCTCGCAATGGAAAGAAGAGACACATTCCAGCACGTTCACCTACGGTATAATAGACATCAGGACACACAAGTTGCTTGAGACGAAACTGTTTGACGCGCCTGAGATTGCTGACATCAAAATGCCATACGGCATAATGGTCAACCCCATCGGCAAGGACTTCTACCTCATGGACGCGAAGAACTATGTGTCGAGCGGCGAGCTGCTGCACTTCCTGCCGGACGGCACGTTCGACTGGAAGGTGAAGACCGGCGACATCCCCGGGCATGCGGTGTTCCTGTACCGCAAGAACGCGACAGGCAACAAAGGGGGATGAGTGGCTTCAGGCAACGACAAGTAACGATACACTATAATAAATGACAATGACCATGAAAAGCAAGAACACTTTACGCATGACACTCCGCGCGTCAATAGTGTCAGCCATGATGCTGGCGTGTGGCAGCGCGCATGCGCAGCAGATGACCGACGGCGACACGCACAGCCCGTACATACTGGCTGTCGATGAGTATTGCCCCGCCCCGGGGCAGTTCGTCAACGACCTGCCTGAATATTCCCCGGGCGACGACGCTGCCGCAATGGCAGCGAAATGCACCGGGGTAATCGGCGGAAACAAGGATCAGGACAGGATGATCTCACTCGGGGCGTGGGGCGGATATGTCACGTTCCATTTCGACCACTCGATAGCAAACATCCCCGGCAGGCGCGATTTCGCAGTGTTCGGCAATGCGCTGAAATCAAAGCAGTTCAACGTGATGGGCGGTAGCAGCGAGCCAGGAGTGATAATGGTGTCGAAGGACGTGAACCACAACGGGCTGCCCGACGACCCGTGGTATGAGATTTCCGGCTCGTGCGACACCGACAGCGCCGGCAAGGTGGTGTTCGACTACAGTGTGACATACACACGCGCCGACATGAGCGACATCCCGTGGACAGACAACCAGGGAGGCAGCGGCAGCGTGTTCCGAAACAGTTACCACTCACAGGAGTACTACCCACTCTGGGTAAATGACAACACATTGACATTCAGCGGCACACGCCTGCCAAACAACGCCGTGCTGATGAAACGCACCGTGCCGGTCATAGGGGAAGTGAGCGAGTGGGTGCTCATGTTCTTCCGCTGCGGATATGCAGACAACCAGCCGCTCGACCTCGACCCGGCAAACGACGACGACCGCGACAACATTGATGCCTCAAGCATTGACATCGCATGGGCGGTGGACGGGAACCGTCAGCCGGTGAGCCTCGACTTCGTGGACTTCGTGAGGGTATATACCGGACTCAACCAGACCGTTGGAATCCTTGGCGAGACCAGTACGGAGGTGTGCGGGGCAGAAGACCTTCACCTCGACGAGTCGATTGCCGCCATCACCGCCGCAGGGATTGACGGTGTGAGCGAGGCGCACGAGGCAACGGAGACAGCGCGCTACACCACCGGCGGGACAATGATAAACGCACCGCAGCGCGGGCTCAACATCATCAGGATGAGCGACGGCACGGTGAGGAAAGTGTTGATACCATAACAGCAATATTATACTTAACTAATTAAAACAACGTTATTTATGAAACAACAATTCTTAAAGTTATCGCTTTTGCTGCTGACTTTACTCTTGGGAGTGCCGTTAGAAATGATGGCAGACCGGGATGTAAACCAGCTGCAGTTCGGAAAGCAGACCATAGAGGTGGCTTCCGACGAGACGATTACGTTCTACGACCCGTGGGGTACGGAGAATGTATTGGCAAACAACAGGTACAATTCCCAGTCGCTGACGGTGTTCAAGCCGGCAGAGGCAGGAAAGTCAATCCAGATTACATTCGAGAAAATCGACCTGAATCAGTACAGTGAAACTTATTTCATGTATCTGAACATATATGACGGCATAGCAGATGCCGACAACACGTTCAGTTTTGCAGAGAGCGCTTCCGATGTGACAGGGGGGTCGAGTTTCTCGGGAATGAGCGGAACACTGCTCGAGGAGAAACTCACCGGCAAGCACACTAACAAGACTTACATATCATCGACGGCCGACGGCGCATTGTCGGTGGGCTTCATGCACAGGAACGCCAATGCGTGCGAGGGCTGGGTGGCAAAGGTGAAGTGCGTGACACTCGAGAACCAGACCACCACCGGCGCGGGTTCCTCATACGAGAATGTCACTGCAACGGTGTCCGGAAAGACAAACGTGAACCTCGCAAGGGCGTTCGTAACGACGACAGGCGTGCTTAACGCAGACAAACTGACTTCGATTTGCTTCTCCCTCCCGCAGAACGAGGGCGCGGTTGAACCGACGGCACTTAAACTTTTCCTTAACGAAAACGCTCTCAACGCTACCGTGACAGAAGACGGCGGCGGATATAAATTCACTCTCGAAAAGGCTCTTGCCGAAGGAACGAACAACTTTGACATAAAGGGCGACTTCCTCGGAACGGCGGCCGTGGGCGCGAAGGTGAGGCTCGACGTAACGAAGATAACGACAACGGCATTCCCAGGCGGAGTGACGCCGTTCACGGCAGGGACATCGGTGGCGGTGGAAAACCCCGCCATCGTGACAATGACATCCACACCGCAGACGGTCACAGTGGGCGAGACACCGATGCTGTTCTACGACGAGGGCGGAAAAGACGGCGGCATAGTGTCGAAGACCAACGGACAGGTGACATTCGTGCCGGGTGTCACCGGAAAGAAGGTGCGCGTGAAGTTCAATGTCAACAAGATATGGCACGGAACCCTGTACAACCAGGAACTGCGCATATACAATGGCAACGAGGTGAAGGCAGAGAACATGATAAAGACCCTGCAGAAGGGCGAACTTGGAGAGTTCAGTTCAACCGCAGCCGATGGTTCTATGACGGTCGTGCTGTTCAGCGACGCCTACAACGACGTGCCAGCCGACGGCTTCGAGGCAGAAGTTTCGCTGTTCACGCCGCAGGCAATGGTGGCATCGAGCGTTGAGACGGCTGCCGCATCCGGGGAGACGGTGTGCGCTGACGACAAGAGCCAGCCCATCATGGACGTGAACATCAAGGCAGAGAACACCGAACCGGCCCTCGTGGCTCAGAAACTTGCATTCACCACAAATGCCACGAACGCCAACGTGACGCACGCAACTCTCTACTACACGGGCAACAGCAACACTTTCAAGGCTTCGGAGATGTACAAGGTTGGCGAGACCGACGTGAATTCTGATGCCTTCGAGATCCAAACAACCGGAAAGACCGTAACGCTGAACGAGGGTGACAACCACTTCTGGCTTGCATACGACATATCAGACGAGGCGAAGGACGGACAGAAAGTGGCAGCGAAGTTCGTCAGAGCCACATTCACGAACAGCACCGCAGCGACAGCGGCAGACAACATCGCCGAGCGAACCGTGGAGAACATCGTCTATTCCTACGAGAATATGGGAACGCAGACAAAAACAGTTAACGGCTCGCTCACCTTCAAGACAAAGAGCAACTCATACAACAAATACTGCGAGAAGGGCAATGACGACCGCATAAACATATTCTTGCCGAAACATCCGGGGTATGTCACACAGATCGACATCACCGAGTTCGATGTGCAGTATGCTCAAAGTTCTTACGGAACACGCTCTACTTTCAAGATAATAAACGGCAACGGAACGACCGGCGAGGTTCTCTACGAACTGAAGTCGAGCGACGAACAGACCACTGGGCCGGGCAGGATAATCCGCTCGACAAGTGCCGACGGAGCGCTGACGGTGGTCTTCAATCCAAAATCCGACACTTATTACACCAAGAAAGGCTGGGTATCCACCGTCAGCGAATACAAGAGCCAGCCGATGGAATACTCTTCGGCAGAGGTGACGCAGGCAACGGGCATCGTGTCCGTCGGAAGCAAGGCGCAGAAACTGCTCACGCTGAACGTGAAGACAAAAGGCAACCTCAGCACGCTGAACCTTGAGGAAATAGCACTCGACCTGAAAGGCACACAGGCCAACATCAGCAAGGTTGAGGCATTCTACGTAGGGCAGAGCGACCGCGAACTGACCGGGAGCGACGCTGCCGCAGCCACCGCAACGGTGGACGGGACGGCATCTGCCGTAAAACTCACTGCCGCAACGCCAGTGGCACTTTCGGAAGGAGACAACTTCTTCCACATACTCGTTGACCTGTCAGACAACGCGACTGCCGGCCAGAGCATAGACGCGAAGGTGACTGCCGTGAAGTTGGGCGGCCAGACAATTGCCGTGACAAACGGCGACCCGGATGGCGCACGCGAGATAAAGAACATCTATCTTCTCAAGAATGGGGAAAACGGAGAAGTGGTTGTCAGGGAAGGCGCGGCATTGATGTTCTACGACGACGGCGGCGCAGACGGCACCGTGTCGAAGAACTTCGACGGTACGGTGACGTTCGTACCGGCATCTCCCGCAGACAACATAAAATTTGATTTCAAGGCTTGGGGACTCGTATATACTACAAAATTCTACCTCTATTACGGAGGTGAGGTCAAGAACAAGGCAGACATAGAATATAGTATGTATGACAAGGTCCTGGAGAACGGACCGATCACTTCACAGTCTGAAGACGGCAAGATAACCGTAAGGTTCACCAACAAGACAAGCGAGCCGGACGGCTTCGCCATCGAGGTTACGGCCTACAAGAAGACTGACGTGAGCGTCAGCGAGGTGACAACCGAGGCTGTTGCCGAGGCAGAGGTGATGAAGGGACAGACAGATGCCAAGATGCTAAAGGTGAAGGTGGTGGCAGATGGTGAGAAGAAAAGCACCGACATCACCGGCTTCACAATCACAGGCGCCGACGGCGAGGCCGTCAAGGCACAGCACATCTACGCCACAGGCACCGTTGACGCATTCTCAACAACCGAGGAGTTCAAGGAAAAATACACCCTGAGCAAGTTCGGCACATACTATTTCTGGATCGCATACGACATCGACCCGGAGGCAGAGGTTGGCAAGACGGCAACGGCAACGTTGTCGGCGATAACGGTGGGCGGACAGACCATCAGCGTCACCGACCCCGCAACGGCCACGACTACCGTTAGAAGCGGAAAGCACGGGACATTCACCGTGGGCAAGACGGATGCCGACTTCGCAACCATACAGGCTGCGGTCGACGACATCGCCGCAGCCGGAATAGACGGCCCGGTGGTGCTTAACGTCAAGGCAGGCGAGTACAACGAGCGCGTGCTAATCTCCGGGATAAAGGGTCTTAGCGCAAACAACACACTGACACTGCAGTCGGAGAGCGGAAAGCGCGACGTGAAGATATTCCACAACGAGTACACCACAAGCGGGGGCTACGACCCTGACCAGTACAAGAAGGGATATGGCGTCGTCACCCTGTTCGGCGCAGACTATGTCACGCTCAAGAACCTTGAGATATCCACGGAAGACGTTTATTACAACGCCGTGGTTATGGTCAAGAACGAGAGCCGCCACGTCACCATAGACAACTGCTGGCTGCACGCACCGATGACAACGGCAGACGGCGACTACAAGAAGAGCATCAACATCGTCGGGCACTTCGCAGAAGACATAGCCAACAGGAACAACGACTTCCTCACACTCAGGAACTCGCTCGTCGAGGGAGGCTACATCGGCATCCACATGGGTGGCACCGGCTATGTGAAACTGCCAAAGGAGGTTGGCGGCATCATCGAGAACAACGTGTTCAAGAACCAGGGCTTCAAGGGAATCTACTGCTATGACGAACTTGGCGCGAAGATCCTGAACAACAAGATTGAGAACACAGCCACCGACAAGAAAGGCGCGCAGGGCATGGACATCACGCTCCGCGTGGCAAGCGACAGACAGACAGTGATAAGCGGAAACCGCGTCCACATGGCAACGCAGGCCTATTGCGATGGCATATACCTGCGCGAACTTGTCGGGACGGAGGAAGTACCGGTGCTCATCACCAACAACGAGGTGATAGTGAACCAGGCTTCCGCTTCAAGCTACGGCTTCGATTTCGTTGAGCCGGGAGAGCATGTGAACATCGCACACAACTCCGTCAGGATGATGGGAGAGAGCGGTCCGGCAATGTTCTTCAAGAAGGCGATGACGGGCAACGTCAACATCACGAACAACATTATGCAAAGCATGTCAAAGTCCATGATATACAAATTCAGGAACAATGACAACATGGGCAAGATTTCGTTCGAAAGCAACATCCTGTATACAAACTCCACATCGCAGGAAATAGCACAGTGCGGCTCAGACCCCGGTTACACTTTCGACGGATGGACCACCGCAAGCGGCGAGAAGGGAAGTTTCTACCGCATGGTGAACTTCCTTACAGAGGACGTGCTTGAGCCGGAGAACGACCTCGAGGGCGACCTGCTCAAGGCAGTGAAACTCGACTATGTGACGACCGACATCAACGGCAAGGCACGCCCGGAGGAGAAAATCTCCATCGGCGCATACGAGTATGACCCGAACGCAATGTCGGCGCCGCACTTCGCCGAGGGATTCCCGGAGGTCAAGTCGTCGATTGACGGCAAGGCTGTCATCGCCGTGAAGGCAGACCTCGCAGCCACGGCATACTACATTCTGAAGAAAGCTGACGAGCAAGCACCGACAGCCGACGAACTCAAGGCGAGCGAGAGCAAGGTGACGCTGGTGGCAAACACCGAGACGATGCTGAACTTCGACGAACTCGAGAACGACGCGACGTACAAGGCTTACTTCCAACTCGTGAGCCTGCGCGACATCGACGGCGACATGAAGAACGTTGAGTTCACGATGACCGTAACGCCGCCAGCACCGCCAGCACCGGAAATCCAGGCTTCTGAAGACATGGAAATCGACGAGGGCGGGACAGCGAAACTTGAGGCGATAATGGCTTACGGGACCGCGCCATACACCGTGACATGGATCAACGGAAAGCACACCACGCTGAAGACGGAAACACTCGAAGAACTGCCTACCGATATACTGACGTGCGAAGTCACACCAACCGAGTGCGACGACTATGTCGTAACCGTAACCGACGCCAACAACCTCACGGCGGCAGACACCGTCCGCGTGATCGTCAAGGGTACGGCACAGACGGCGACATTCGAGAACCTGTACCTTGACGAGAACAGCTTCTGGATTGGCAATTTCTCGAAAGGCATTGAAGGAAGCTCGTTCGTGAGCGGCTCTTACAAGTTCGACAACTACGCATGCAACACATGGGAAGGCCAGCCGACATCTCCCTACTGGGGCAACTTCGGATATGCCAACAGCACCTCCAACACGTTCGATGGCACCGACTATTTCATAAACCAGTGGAACAACGCCGTGGGCGGAGGCTTCGATGGCTCCGAGAACTACATGGTGGCATACCCACAGGGTGGGAAGATAACGGTGATGAACAACGACGAGGGCGACGAGCTGCGCGGCTTCTACATAACAAACGATGCGTGGAACGTATATGCCTACACCGTCACTGACGGCTTGACAAAGAACCCGACGACCGACAAGGCACCATTCGGCCCGGGCGACTGGTTCAAGGTGAAAATCACCGCCGACAATGGCAATACAAAGGATTTCTACCTCGCCGACTATCGCGACGCGAACGTGGAGAACCACTATTACATTGACACATGGCAGTGGGTCGACCTGCGCGAACTGGGCAAGGTGAAGAACATCTCGTTCACCCTCGAAAGCTCGCGCAACAACACATGGGGAATGGCTACGCCGGCTTACTTCTGCCTGGACAACTTCAACGGACACCGCACAGAGATAGAGGCAGGACAGGTTGACGTTGAGGGCAGCAAGGTGGTCGAACTGTCCACGCTGTTCACGCTCGACGCATCAGGAACGGCGGTTTACTCAATGCCTGACGGAATGCCGGAGGGCATCAAGGCAGAAGTGACGTTCGATGCCGAAAATGGCAAACTCACCATCAGCGGAGACGAGCAAGAGACATTCACCATCGTGGTGGCCGTCACGCAGAAAGGCAAGACGCAATACGCGAGAATACAGGTCAACGTGGTGCTTGTCAATGGAATCAATGGCATCGACGGTGACGGCGATGGCATCGAGGCTCGCTACGGCGTTAACGGACAACGCATATCCGGAAAGCAGCGCGGCGTTCAGCTGCAGCGCATGAAGGACGGCAGCGTCCGCAAGGTTGTGGTTAAGTAAACACCGCGACACTCTATAGAGAAAGGGGGGTGGTGGAGACTGTGCAGGCTCCGCCGCCCCCTTCTCTTTTGTCCATCCGGTTGCGTGGCTGCGGCAAACATTATTGCCATTAACCACAAATCGGAAAGCAAATACGCCGTAATTGGTCTGCAAATACGCCGTAATTGGTCTGCAAATACGCCGTGATTGGTGAGTAAATACGCCGTGATTGCAGTCCCGGCGATTGCAATTTGCAAATCGGAATGGCGTAAAATGTCGAGTTGTTGGATTTATTTCGTATCTTTGCGCACGTCGAACAATCGCTGTGGCGAGGACGCGCGATTTTGAAAACATTGAGAAAGGAACATGTCATTATGAAGAAAATACTTTTTATCGTGTCAGCCCTGGCGCTGACGATGGCAGCCGGCACAGGATGCACCGGCGCAAAGTCCGGCGGAGATGCCGGCGACACGCTGCGTATGAAATATGCCGGGCGCATCAGCATAATAGAGCACGATGGTTACAGCAAAGTGGTTATTGCCGACCCGTGGACGGAGGGGCGCACGCTGCACACATATATCCTGGCGCAGCGAAGCGACAAGAGTCTCACTGACGACAGTCTGAAAAGCATTGCCCCGGAGGCCACCGTGGTGCGCACGCCGCTGCGCAAGGCTCTTATAACCACGAGCGTACACTGCGCGCTTGCCGGCGAGCTCGGCTGCGCCGCTGCGGTGGGCGGTGTCTGCGACATTCGGTACATCAGCCTGCCGTGGGTTAAGGAGGGTGTCAAGGATGGCAGCATACGCGACTGCGGAAGCGCGATGGCCCCGGCGATCGAGACCATCATAGACCTCGCGCCCGATGCAATATTCCTGTCGCCGTTCCAGAACAGCGGCGGATATGGGCGCATCGAGAACCTCGGCGTGCCGATCATAGAGATGGCGGACTATATGGAAACCTCCGCGATGGGGCGTGCCGAGTGGATGAAGTTCTACGGCATGCTGTTCGGCGCGGAGGAGAAGGCGCAGGCTCTCTTCGACAAGACAGACAGTGCTTACTGCGAGCTGAAGGCAAAGGCCGCAGGGAACGGAGAGAAAAGCGGTGGTGCGAAATCAGTGGTTATGGACAAGCTCGTCGGGGCGGTGTGGTATGTTCCGGGCGGCGGCAGCACGGTCGGCATGATGCTGCGTGATGCCGGCTACGCCTATCCGTGGCAGGACGATGCCAGCGCCGGGTCGCTGTCGCTCTCGCTGGAGACAGTGCTGGAGAAGGCCTCGGATGCAGACGTGTGGCTGTTCCGCTATGACTCGCCACAGCCAATGACACGCAGCGTGCTGCTGTCAGAGAATGCCGGATATGCGCAGTTCAAGGCTTTCAAGACGGGGGAACTGTATGGCTGCAACACCGCCACGAGCAACTTCTACGAGGAAACGCCGTTCCACCCGGAGCGGCTGCTGCGCGATTTCATTACGATACTGCGCCCGGGACTGGGACTGGGGCAGCCAAGGTATTTTGTAAAAGTGAAATAGTTTTTTTCTTAGTGGTGATAGTATTACTATTTTTCATAGTAACAATAGTTTTCATAGTACCACCAGTATCATCATCAATAATGCAGAAAGGCTTTTACATCATCATCCTGCTCCCCTTGCTGACAGCTGCTTTGTTTGCCGCCAACCTCTTTGTGGGGGCCGCCGACATACCGCCTGCCGATGTGCTGTCGATACTTTTCGGGCGCGGCGGCGATGGCGCGCCATCGCCTTATCCGCCTTCATGGATCTACATCGTCATGCAGAACCGCCTGCCGCAGGCCTTGACGGCGATGCTGTGCGGCGCGTCGCTCGCCGTGAGCGGCCTGATGCTGCAGACGGCGTTCCGCAACCCGCTCGCCGGCCCGAGCATCTTCGGCATCAACAGCGGCGCGTCGCTCGGCGTGGCGCTCGTCATGCTGCTGCTCGGCGGCAGCATAACGACCGGCGCGTTCTCACTGACGGGCTTCGTCGCCGTGCTTGCCGCCGCATTCGTCGGCGCGATGGTGGTGATGGCTGTCATAATGCTGTTCTCAACGATAGTCAAGAGCAACATCATGCTGCTCATCATCGGCATAATGATAGGCTATGTAGCGTCGTCGGCAATATCGCTGCTCAACTTCTTCGCAACAGAACAGGGCGTGCAGTCATACATGGTGTGGGGACTGGGCAACTTCGGCGGCGTAACGATGCGGCAGATGCCGGCATTCGCATCGGTGACAATCATTGGCCTCGTGGCGGCGCTGGCTCTAATCAAGCCGCTCAACGCCATGCTCCTCGGCGAGCAATATGCGGAGAACCTCGGCATCAACGTCCGGCGTGTGCGCAGTTACCTGCTCTTCGTCACGGGGCTGCTCACCGCCATAAGCACGGCTTTCTGCGGGCCCGTGGCGTTCATCGGCCTTGCCGTCCCGCACGTCGCGCGCATGGCGCTCGGCACCGGGAACCACCGCCGCCTGCTGCCTGCCACGCTCTTCTGCGGCGCGGCGACGGCCCTGCTGTGCAACATCGCATGCGTGCTTCCCGGCAGCCGTGGCATAATCCCGCTAAATGCCGTGACACCGATATTGGGCGCGCCGGTGATAGTATATGTGCTGCTGAAACAACGTGCGTGATGACATATAACGAGATTTGCAACTCCCTGCGCGGCCGGTACGGCGGCGGCGAGGCGCGCGCCGTGGCACGCTACTTGCTCGAGGTGGGCTTCGGGCTGCGCATGACGGACATTCTCTGCGGCGCGGCGGAAAGGCTTCCGGCAGAAGAACTGCGGCAGAAGGTGAGCCGCCTCGCCGGTGGCGAGCCGGTGCAGTATGTCGTGGGCGCGGCGGAGTTCTGCGGACGGCTGTTCCATGTCGGACCGGGGGTACTGATACCGCGCCCGGAGACGGAGGAACTATGCCGCCTCGTGAAGGATGACGCGGCAAGGAACGGGGGCGGAAATCATATCCTCGACATCGGCACCGGCTCGGGCTGCATCGCCGTGACACTCGCTCTCGACATGCCGGGCGCGCAGGTCGAGGCGTGGGACGTGAGCAGCGAGGCTCTCGCCGTGGCGGCGGGGAACGCCGCGCAACCCGGCGCATGCGTGAAATTCAGGCAGGTTGACATTCTCACGCAGCAGCCACACAAATCGCAAGGCACGCAGGACATCACATCCGTGGCATACGACCGCATCGTGTCTAACCCGCCATACATAGTGCCGTCTGAGACCGCCGCTATGGAAGGTAACGTGCTCGACCACGAGCCGCACCTGGCTCTCTTCGCACCCGAGGACGACCCGCTGCTGTTCTACCGCGCCATCGCCGGGTATGCCATGCAGGCACTGCGACCTCTCGGCAAACTGTTCCTCGAGATCAACCCACTGTTTGCCGGCCGCCTCGGGGATATGCTTGCGCAGCAGGGCTTTACGGTGATAACATTCAGCGACGACCGCTTCGGGCGCACGAGGTTTGCCGTTGCCACAAAACCACAGACACGATGAGAAAACAACCAGGAACATACGGACAGCCACCGGCAGTGAGCGAGGAGCAGGCTCTGTCGCGCCTCACCGCACTCTGCGCCCGCGCGGAGCATTGCTCGGGCGAGATGCTCGACAAGATGGCGCGGTGGGGAGTGCACGAAGAGGCACAGGCGCGCATAATGGAGCACCTTATTAATAATAGGTATATAGACGACGAACGCTACTGCCGTGCCTTCGTGCGCGAGAAAATGGAGTTCAATGGCTGGGGGCGGTACAAGATTGACCGCGCGCTCTATGCCAAGCACATCGGCAGCGAGCTGCGCAATGCCGTGCTTGACGAGATTGGCGATGACGAGTTCGTCGCCATACTGCGACCGCTGATAGCGGAGAAACGGCGGCGCACACAGGCCCGGTCGGACTATGAGATGAAGATGAAATTGGTGCGCTTCGCCATCTCGCGCGGTTTCTCATACGACCAGATAGGCCGCTGCGTTGACGTTCCCGACGAGTTTTAGCAAGCGCGTGGCATGAAAAAACAAACCGGGGGTGGTGTTACTGTTAACCTTTCACCACCCCCACGGTTTTCTTGATAATAGCTAATGTTTTATGTGTATATCGTTAGGTTCGTGCCTTATTTGTGTTCCAGCCTTATTGACGGCTTTTCATTGTTCACGCCCTTCGTGCCGAACTTTGCGACACCGTTCGTGACGCTGTAGCTGGCATACCGACCGGTCTTGCCTGCCGGTGCAGACGATGACGCGCTTGCCGGTGTGGTGAACTCCTTCTTTACAAGTTCGCCCCATTCACCCTTGGCGTTCCTTGCAATCGAGCAAGCAAGGTATGTCGTCGACGGGTCTGCGTTCCAGTAGGCATCGTCGACACCATACTGGTTCCACTGTGGGTCGGGGTTGTTGTCATCCTTCAGGTATTTCTTCACACCCTCGTCGCCCCATTCCGGCCCTTCGAAAGCGCTTTTCACGATGATCATGTCGCGGTGCAGCGCAGCCTGGTCGTTCGGCGTGTATATCACTCTCTGCACATATCCGCCCTGTCCGTTGCTTGAAAATTCCTTTATCTCGATGCTCACCGTTGCAACGCCGTCGCCTCCGAGAGACTTCGTAGTGACATAGAAATACTGCGGCTCGGCATCAGTGTTTTCCTTGTCCCATGCCTGTACGACCACCTCATATTCCTTTCCCGGCTCCATGGAGGTCCACTCGTTCGTATGCTCGGTGCTGTAGCTGTTTTGGCAGAAGCCCCTTATCATGTCGCCGAAAGTGGCGTAGCCCATCATCGGGCCGAACTGCTCGAACTGCTGCGTTGCCGTTCCCTTGGCGAACACGCAGTATGCGTAGCCGCCGACGTCGCCGTTTGGCGTGAACGTCATAGTGAACCTGTCTGTGCCGACGTTGTTTGTCACGCCCTCAACATGCGGGTTGCCGACCAGTGGCTTTGCCGGTGTCTTGAAGTTGGCCTTCGACATGCTGCACGCTATGCCGTACTCATCGTATCCCAGTGTCAGCACCGTGTAGTCAGCGTTGGCTGGGAAAGGCTGCTCGAAGCCCCGTATCTCGCCGTTGTCGAAGTCCTCGCCGTATAATGTGCCTCCGGTGCGCTCGAAATAGTTCTCTGCCGTCTCGTCGTTTCCAATCTGGTCAGCGAGGTTTTTCGGCAGCACTGTAAGCCGGAAAGTCTTGCAGTCTTGTGTTCTCTTAACGCTGACGGTAATGACATCGCCATCCGCCTTGCTCTCGAACTTCTTGAATGTCACGTCTGCCGCGACGCGCCCCTCTATTGTCTTGAATACCACCGAGTCGACGCGCTCAACGAGGTAACCCTTGTATTGCCCATGGTTGTTGACAACAAGCATACGGTTGGGTTGTGTCTGCGCGAGCGCAGAGAGGCTGACGAGTGCCATGAGGCACATTGTAATTATCTTTTTCATTGTTTTACGAATTTGAATGTTGCATTGTTTACCTTAATAATATATACTCCCTGGCGCAGCATTGCGATGTCTATCGGTCTGCCCTCCGCGCATTTTGTGCGAAGCGCCGCCTTGCCGCTGATGTCGAAGATGGCGGCGTCGGCATCCATGCCGTCACCGAGCCCGCTGACATAAATCATGCCGCCTCTCAGCGATATGCCAACCTTCCCGGCAGCGTCGCCTCTCACTTGTCCGATGCCGGTCACCACGTCGGCGAACGTGATGGTCTTTATTTCCGCCAGGTTCCACACCGGCTCCGGCACAAGGCTCGTGCCAACGATGTGCATCCCGTCTGCCCCGAACGTGATCTTGCGGATGTCCTGCAGCGCGTATTCGCCCGTCTCACCACCATTGTTGGGTGTTACCACGAGCTTCACCTGCGCCTGCACGGGGGCGGCGGCCATTGTCATGGCGGCTGCGATGAATGCGATAAATTTTCTTTTCCTCATAATGCGTTATGATTACGGTTCCTTGTTAAACATTTGAAATCTGACCGCAAAAATACGAAAAAAGGATGCTTTCCAGTGCGAAAAACATCCTCTCACAGTTTCTAATTCGTGAAATAGTAACGATTTTTGGTGAAAAAGTGCGTTTTTCCGCCGCTATTCCGCCTCCACGTCACTCCTGGCAGTTATTTTCTCCCTTGATATTTTCTGGAACACCGACGGCTTTATCCCCGTCTGCCGGGTGAACACGTTGATGAAATTCGACTGCGACTTGTAGCCCACGCTCTCCGCGATGGCCTTGATGGTGTACTGGCCATAGTTCTCGGTGTCGTTCATCCGCGTCATGGCCTTCTTCACCCGGAACTCGTTGAGGAAAGTCCGGAAGTTCTTGGAGTAAACGTCATTGATTACCTGCGACACGTATTTCGAGTTCGACCCCACGAGCGTGGCGAGCCGCTCTATGCCGAAGTCGCTGTCGCAGAACTCGTCGCCGTGCTCCATAACCTGCATTATCGCGTCGAGCAGCGTGTTCTTCTGCTCCTCCGGCATCTTGGTCTGCTGGCGTGTGGCGTCCGCGTCGCCATCGTCGCCTGCCGCCTTTTCGTCATCGTGCGGCTTATTCATGTCGCCTGCGCTTTCCTTTTCCGCCGCAACGTCTGCCGCGTCCTGCGTCTCGGCTGGCTCACCCTCGCTGCCCAGCATCTTCTCCAGGCGTTGCTTCATTTCCTTTATCCGCCGTGCGTAAATCTTGTCGCTGGCAAGTTCCTCCTGGTTCTTGTTGAACAGGTGGTGGTATGAGCGGCTCAGCCGCCTGTTCTGTATGTATGCCAGGATTACCAACAGCACCACCGTGATGCAGAACACCGTCAGCGTCACGAGCCACCACCGCTGCGTCGCTATCTCGTGCGCGCTCTCGCGGTTGCTCTCCGACAGCGAGCTGATGGTCTTCAGTTTCTCGTCCATCTCGTAGTAGTACAGCGCGTTCCTTATGCCGTTGAACTCGTTCATGTTGAATATCGAGTCGCTCAGCGCGAGGTACTCCGACTTGTACTCGAGCGACTTCCGCTCGTCGTTGTTGCGGTACAGCTCCGACAGGTTGCGCAGCGTCATTATCATCAGCGCCGGGTATTTTATCTCCTCGGCAATCTTCTTGTTCTCATACAGGTATAACAGTGCGGAGTCGCGCTCGCCAAGTGCCTGGTATGCGTCGGCGAGGCTGGTGTATACCGATGCGAGGCTCAGCGGCGACATCTTGTTCGCCGTGGTGAAGTCCGCTGCCTTCTTGAAATACGCTATCGCCTCACGGTTCTTCTTCTCGTAGCTGAGAATCATCCCCTTGTCCATCAGCAGGTCGTAGCGGTACCGCAGCCGGCTCTCCCTGTGGCTGCACAGTTCCTTGTAGTATTCCCAGTATTTGCTTATCGGTGTCTTTGGCGTGTATGCGCAGATAAGGTTGCTCAGCATCATGTTCACGAAAGTCCGGTCGCCCCTCTTCCGCGCGAGGTTGAGGGCCTTGGTATACAGCGCGCTGCTCTGCTGGTAGTCGTTGAACATGCTGTATATGTTTCCGATGTCCTTGTAGATTCCCTGCAGCAGGTCCTCGAAGCCGTTCACCTCGCACACCCGAAGGCTCTCCATGTAGCTCTCCATCGCCTTTCCATACGAGCTGCGCACATAGTAAGCCTTCCCCGTGGCGTGCAGGCTCTTTGCATAAAGGTGCATGTCTGCCGGCTCGCGCTTGTTTATCAGCCCGAAGCACAGCAGCGCGCTGTCGGTGTTTTCCCTTGCCATCAGTCTTTCGCCGTACTCCAACAGGTCGGCATCGCTCATGTTGCTCTGGTCCGCGCCCTTCTTTCCATTGCTTTCCGCACTTGTAACTGTCGCCGGCAATGAAAGAAGGAATGAAAATATGATATATAAAGTATAATTCCTGTTCATTCCGTCTCCCCTCTTGCAGCATTAAAAAGCCACCTTAAATGCGGCACGCTGCGAAACTATTTGCAAATATACGCAATATTTCGCGCATGACAAAGCGCGAGGCTATGTTTTTTTGAAAATAACAGCCAGCCAAACATTGAGATGCTTTTTATTACCTATTGTCTTGCGTTTTACAAAATCATTCATTATCTTTGCCACCGATACGGCTTACGCCGCAGAATATCACGAAACAAAAATATTCAGGACATGGATAATATGAAAAAGACTCTCGCCTCGAAACTGTTGGAAATCAAGGCGATAAAACTACAGCCCGAGAACCCGTTCACATGGGCTTCGGGATGGAAATCACCGTTCTACTGCGACAACCGCAAGACACTGTCGTACACCGCGCTGCGCAACTTTGTGAAACAGGAGCTGGCACATGCCATACTAAAGCATTTCCCAGAGGCAGAGGCCGTGGCAGGAGTGGCAACGGGCGCCATCGCACAGGGGGCTATGGTGGCAGACGCGCTGAACCTGCCGTTCGCCTACGTGCGCTCGAAACCGAAGGACCACGGCATGGAGAACCTCATCGAGGGTGAGCTGAAACCGGCAACGAAGGTTGTGGTTGTCGAGGACCTCATATCCACCGGGGGCAGCTCGCTCAAGGCGGTGGAGGCACTGAGGCGCGCCGGATGCGAGGTGGTGGGCATGGTGGCAAGCTACACCTACGGCTTCCGCATTGCGAAGAAGGCGTTCGAGGACGCGAAGGTGCGCCTCGTCACCCTGACAGACTATGAGCATGTGGTGGAGGAGGCCCGGGAGACCGGTTACATCACCGAGAGCGACGTGAAGGTGCTGAACGAGTGGCGCAAGGCTCCGGACGAGTGGCGCAGTTGAGCCACGGAATTTTTGGAACGGACAACGTAGGACCGAAAAACATTTGTTATGAGCAAGTTTGAAAGCAAGATAAAGCAGGTGCCGTACCCGCAGAAAAGCGTGTTCGACATGCTTAGCGACCTGAACAACATCAACCGGGTGCGCGACCGCATACCGGAAGACAAGATAAAAGACCTCTCGTTCGACCGCGACAGCGTGTCCGTGTCGTCACCGATGGGTCCCGTTACGCTGCGCGTGGTGGACCGCGACGAGCCGAAGTGCGTGAAGTTCGAGACGGAGAAGTCGCCAGTGCCGATGAAACTGTGGGTGCAGATCCTGCCCACAGGCGAAAACGCGTCGAAACTGAAAGTGACGATAAGTGCCGACCTGCCGTTCTTCATGGCGGCAATGGCAAATAAGCCATTGGCGGAGGCCGTGGAAAAAGTGGCGGAGGCCCTGGCCACGATACCCTACGGCACGCCGGACGAGCGATGAGAAAACATACATGGGAAAGACAAGGATTATGATGGCGGTGGCGGTGGCAATGCTGCTGGCGGCGTGCAGCAACGCGGAGTCAGAGTACAGCAAGCAGCAGTGCTACCTGGTATTCGACAACGCCGAGCACAACGACCCCACACTGGCCAGCGCGCTTATAGCGACGGCACCAGGCACCTTCTGCCGCATATACATCAAGGGCGCGGGGAAATTCACATTCCAGACAAACAGGGGGCTGGAGAGCGAGACGGCGATGAACTCCAAGGACGCAATGCGCACCTGCATACTCGGGGTGTACAACGAGAGCGGAATAATCGTCGGCTACGGAACGCTGGGAGGCACGCTCTACGCCTACGACGCACAGTGCCCAAACTGCTATGCCGAGGCGGCAATGCCGCGCTACCTGCTGGCCATGACAGACTCGGGACTGGCAAAGTGCAGGACGTGCGGAAGAACCTACGACATGAACAACGGCGGCATCATCGCCAGCGGGCAAGGCAACGGCCGCAAAATGACACGCTACCACGCCACATACACCGACACCGGCAGCCACCGCGTGCTGAACGTGTGGTAGGCGGCAAACGCCGCACGGTTGACATGCAGGCAAATTATCTGCCGGCACAGCCGCCTGCGCGGCAGGCGATGTCAGCAAATGCTGCGATAAACAGCCGCCTTACCGGCAAATCGACTACGGCAAGCAAGGCATATACATGTCGCCGGGCTTTTCAGGAAAGCCATTCCGGTGGCTTGTTGTTGGATGAGCGTCAGAGTTTCTCTCCGTAGCACAGGTCGCCGGCATCGCCGAAGCCCGGCACGATGTACTTATGTTCGTCCATGCCAGGGTCAACGGCGGCAGCCCAAATCGTGGTGTTCTCCGGCGGGAGCGACTGCTTCAGCACATCAAGCCCCTCGGGTGTCGCTATGACGCACGCCACATGCACCTGCCTCGGGTGTCCGTTCCTGACGAGGGCACCGTATGCCGCAGCCATCGAACCGCCGGTGGCAAGCATCGGGTCAACGATTATAAGCGTCTTGCCCTCCACCGACGGACACGCCATGTACTCGGTGTGTATGCCAACCTCGGTATGCTCGCGGTTGGTGTACATGCGGAACGCCGACACGAAACCATTCTCGGCATGGTCGAACACATGCAGGAAACCCTCGTGGAACGGGAGTCCGGCGCGCAGCACCGTCGCTATTACCAGCTTGTCCGCAGGCACCTCAACTTTCGCCGTGCCAAGCGGAGTATCCACGGAAACCGGCGCGTAGGTCAGCAGCCTCGATATGCTGAAGGCCATCAACTCCCCTATCCTCCTGATGTTGTTGCGGAACAGGGCGCGGTTCTTCTGATATTCCTTGTCGCGTATCTCGGCAAGATACTGCCCGAGTATGCTCTGCTGCTCACTAAGATTTATTATTTCCATCTATAATATATTGTGTTACACTTGAAAAATCTGCGCATAACCAGACCGCACACGCACATAACAGACATGAGCCAAGTGGAAACGCCCCCACGCCAATGTCTTAAATATCTTGTTGTGAATAAGTCTGCGCACAAATATACGAAGTTTTGTGGTCTTTTGCCAACCCAGAATGTCAAAGATGTTTTGCAGCCATGTTTTTTTTGATTGTTTAACTAAAATTAAAAGCACGCAGTTATTTTTCACGCAAAACATACGCTCTTTATGGGAAAAAAAAGTAACTTTGCAACGGAAATATTAAAGATCAAAACAATATTTGATTTCAAGTTAACAACGAACTTTTAAATACTTATTTTTATGGCAAAGTTAGATTTGACAAAGTACGGCATCACCGGCAGCACGGTGATTGCCCACAACCCGTCTTACGAAACACTGTTCAACGAGGAAATGAAACCCGGGCTCACGGGCTTTGACAAGGGCAAGCTCACGGAGCTCGATGCCGTCAACGTGATGACCGGCATCTATACCGGACGCTCGCCGAAGGACAAATACATCGTTGACGACGCACAGAGCCACGGCAAGGTGTGGTGGACAACCGAGGAATACAAGAACGACAACCACCCCATGAGCGAAGAGACATGGGGCAAGGTGAAGGACATCGCGATAAAGGAGCTATGCAACAAGAACCTGTATGTAGTTGACGCATTCTGCGGCGCCAACGAGGCAACGCGCCTCGCAGTACGCTTCATCGTGGAAGTGGCATGGCAGGCACACTTCGTGACAAACATGTTCATACGCCCGACGGCAGAGGAATTGAAGAACTTCGAGCCGAACTTCGTAATCTACAACGCATCGAAGGCCAAGGTGGAGAACTACAAGGAACTCGGACTGAACTCCGAGACATGCGTGGCATTCAACACCACGAGCCGCGAGCAGGTAATCATCAACACATGGTACGGCGGCGAGATGAAGAAGGGAATGTTCTCTATGCAGAACTTCTACCTGCCGCTGCAGGGCATCGCATCAATGCACTGCTCGGCAAACACCGACATGAGCGGCGAGAACACAGCAATTTTCTTCGGGCTGTCAGGGACTGGCAAGACTACCCTCTCCACCGACCCGAAAAGACTGCTCATCGGCGACGACGAGCACGGATGGGACGACGAGGGCGTGTTCAACCTCGAAGGCGGATGCTACGCCAAGGTGATAAACCTCGACAAGGAGAGCGAGCCGGACATATACAACGCCATCAAGCGCAACGCACTGCTCGAGAACGTCACCGTCGACGACAACGGGAAGATTGACTTCACCGACAAGAGCGTGACGGAGAACACGCGCGTGTCCTACCCAATAGAGCATATCACAAACATCGTGAAGAAGGTGAACGGCAAGAGCGCCGGACCGGCCGCAAAGCAGGTGATATTCCTCAGCGCAGACGCCTTCGGAGTCCTACCACCGGTGTCAATACTCACACCGGAGCAGACAAAATACTACTTCCTCTCTGGATTCACGGCAAAGCTCGCCGGCACAGAGCGCGGCATCACAGAGCCAACACCCACCTTCTCGGCCTGCTTCGGACAGGCATTCCTCGAACTGCACCCGACAAAATACGCCGAGGAACTCGTGAAGAAGATGCAGAAGAGCGGAGCAAAGGCATACCTCGTGAACACAGGCTGGAACGGAACGGGCAAGCGAATATCCATCAAGGACACACGCGGCATCATAGACGCCATACTGAACCACTCGATCGACAAGGCACCGACGAAGACCATGCCATACTTCAACTTCAAAGTGCCTACGAAACTCGAGGGCGTCGACACGGCGATACTCGACCCGCGCGATACCTACGCTGACGCCTCGCAGTGGGACGAGAAGGCAAAGGACCTCGCCGGACGCTTCATAAAGAACTTCAAGAAATACGAGAACAACGAGGCAGGCAAGGCCCTCGTGGCCGCAGGACCGAAACTCTAAGGTCACTGTCACACATACACAACGAAGGAATCCCGCAGGCTCGCGCCTGTGGGATTCCTTCGTTTCTTCATCCCCGCCTTCCGGGCAGGCGGCACGCGGGAAACAAGCCGGGCGCAAGGATGGAACGGGGAAAAACGGCGCAGCAATGACCGGCCTGTGGTCAGCGGCCGGGCGAACGGCCGGGACTTATCTCATAGAGCTCGGCACGCACGCCCATCTTGCAGAACCTCTTCACCAGACGGTAGTTGCGGTGTATCGCGTCAATTGTCTCGTCGGGCAGGTTGAACACGTTGGAATAGAACACATAGTTTTCCCTGCCGGTGAAGTCTGCCCACACGCGGCGGTCGCCGTTCAGGTCAACGCCGTCAACCTCGCCGTTGTTGGGGAAGAATGTGGCGACCTCGGCGACCTCGATTTTCTTCCCGTCAATGTAGTCCATCATGTCGCGCCGCACGCCCCAGTAGTTGAGTTGCGCAAGCGATGCGTCCCAGCCCTGCGCCATCTTGTCGGGATATATCACGAAGTTGCCTGCCAGCAGCGCCGCAAGCATGGCGCAATACAAAATCTTGCTGTGCAGGTATTCGCGGAGCATCGCTGCGGCGAGCAATGCAAACAACATGTAGCTGACGGTGAAATAGCGGTGTCCTATGGGGTTCACTATGAAAAGGCTGATGCCCCACACCACGCAGGTTGAGCCGATGGCGACGGCGAGCATTTCACGGTACCGCACGCTCCTCCACCCACGGCGGAAGACGAGTGTGAATGCGACGAAAAGCAGTGGCACGATGCGCCCGAAGTCGGCAAACCGCTGGCCGACAACGGCAATGTTCCACGACAAGTTCCTGAAGAAACCAACAAGCGACCCATAGCCCGTGGCGTCGCCCCATGTGCCTGCGGGGTTGGATATCACCCATCCCTTGCACGCCATCCGCCACACAATGAACGCCACGGCGGGCAGGCAGCCCACGGCGTATGCCTTCCACTTGATGAAGGCACGGTTGAGAAACAAGTCAACCACAAACAGTCCGCCGCACAGCATCATGCCGCGCAAGGAAACTATACCGAGGAATGACAGTCCCACCGCCTTGCGCCACTGGCTGCCGCGCAGCAACCCGTTCAGGGCGAGCAGGAAGAAGAACACCAGCGGCACCTCGGTGGTTACGAGCGTCATCTGCGACAGCAGCGTGGCATCCGAAATCACCAGCACGAACGCCGCCACGGCATCGCCCGTCTTCCTGAAAAAGAAACAGCACAAGTCCCACGACTGCCACAGTATGCCGAAGACAAACGGCAGCAGCACGGCGTGCGACACGGCAAGCGAACGGCCGAACAGCCGCCACGACGCTGCCATCAGCGTGGCGATGAATGGCGGATGCCCCGGGTCGCTCTCCGCCGGGATGCTGCCCCACGCCGTTATCCCGTTGTCATACAGCGCGCCTCCCATGGCCGACACGAAAGTGGTGTTGTCCCAGAAAATGCCAGTACGCATGGCAACAAGCCCGATGCCAAGGGTGATCAGCAAGAAAGAAAATGCCTTACCGGCATTCCTCTTATTGTAAATTGATGTCATTGACATTATTTTGCAAAGATAATTATTTTGTGATTTCAGCGCAAGTTTTCACAAAAAAAAACTGGGCGTGCCACGGCAGCAGCCCACATATCCAGCAGCGGGAAGGCATCGTTGCCGCGCCATTCCCCATGCTTCGCCATTTCATTTCGTGCCTGACACCACAGCAAATTCGGCGAGATTGCTCACCAATTACGGCGTATTTGCATCACAATTACGGCGTATTTGCAGACCAAATTCGGCGAGATTGCATCACAAATTCGCCGAATTTGCTAATCAAAACCGCCGAATTTACTTTCCCGTTTATCACAAATCGGGGCTCAGTAGGAAATCAGTGGGGATAGGCATGCAGTTTTGCAATTCTGAATTATTGCTGTCCGATTTGTATGGCATTGACACTGTCTCCATAGAAGAAATGAAGTGGGAAGTTCTGCTTGATTTGCTTGTACAGCGACTTATAGCCCAAAGAAGGCGGTATATCTCTGACTGCTGACACCTTTGAGTATGTTGTCAAAGAGTGAGATCGTGGTTGAGTCCATCATACAGAACAGTTTCTCCCAGTCTTTGGGCTCATGTGTCTGTCCCTTGTAACTCTTGGGAGGGCGGCTGTCCGCTAAAAACCGGCATACTTAGCCAGTAGATGTGAATAGATTTCGGCAAAGAATGCTTGTTGACGGCGGATATTAGCCTCCGCAAGCGTACTTCGTCTGACTATATAATCCAATCCGAGATGGCAGAGCTTGTGCGCTTACGCTTTCATGCCTGTCTCAAGCTCACACAGGGAATCAAAGTGTTTCAAGACACCATACAGCATCACAACAAGATGCGTATAGCCGTCAAGACGCTTCGCATAAGCCTCACTTCCCTGCGTCTCACGGCTGATTTGAAGAATTTTACCTTTATCAGGCAACTTTAAAACCTGACTATATACTTGGCTGTACGGTAAAATGACTGTCTTTGCTCATGGTTATAAAATTTTTCCAAATACAAAGATAACCAAAAGGGCTGATACCTCGTGAGAAGTGTCAGCCCTAATTTTACAAACAAATAAAAGTTTTACCGGACAGCAATAATTTTAAATGTCATTGCCTCCTCTCGGCCGATATTGTGCAGGCCACTGTAAACGACGGTGTAAACAGGTGTAAGCGCGCCACGTTTCAGTGTTGCCATAATCTGTGTTCCTATCGTTTTATTGTTATAGTTCTGTATCTTGTTGTTATCTCGTTCATTCTGAACTCTAAACACGCTCTAAACATGGGGTCTGAAAACTCGCAACTTTCTCTAAACATTTCCGTTCATTCTGCTCATTTTCCGTGTCGGAATGCACAATCCTCCATTTACGAAGTTAGGCGGAAGTCCCTTTATTCATCGGGGCTTACCGCCTAACTCTCTCAGTTTGAGGTTTCAGTCACTTATTCCTCTACGGCTGCCTGCGCGGCAGACATCGAAGACTGTAAACGAGATAATTAGGCGGTTATTCAAATCTAAATCAAATCATGTCTTTTTTTATTTTTATCTTGTCGATTAAATCATAGTACATCTGCACAGAAGCATCGGTCGCAAAAGCGTCTGCCCACTGGCTGAACGTGTATTCCAGTCCGCTAACCTCATCGAGGTATGGACTTTCCCAAAGAGCTTCCAATGAAGCGTAGGCTTCTGCTGGGTCTTTGCCGTATGCGTCCACCACTTCCGTTCCATATTGCTCAACGAGTATCTTTGTCCAGTCGCTTTGCTCACAGCCGGGATTGAGACGCAACGCCTCGAACGCCGCTACCTTCAGTTCGTCCAGCGTGTCGTCGTTGGTGCAGGAACTTGCCATTAGCCGGTCTATATCTGTCATAACACAAAACTTAAAATCTTTCGTTGTCTATATTTAATTATCTTTGCGACATGAAAGAGTACTGGTATCTTAGAGAGGGAGACTTTCTCCCCGAAACAATCGACATCATTTGCAAGAGTTGGAAAAAGTCCCGCCGTTCCATCGTAGAGTTCCTTTCCAAAAGTGCTAACATCTTCACGTCAAAGGAAGATGCCATGAGGGCATCACGCGTAGTTCGTGCCGCACTCATCGCCCATCAAGAACTTCAAGGACATCTCGCAGAAATTCGTACTGCCGTTGATATTCCTCGATATGACGAGGGCTAATGCCTCGGCTCTCCATTTCTGTAAAGTCAAGTTCACCATTGGTTTTTGCAAGTTCCAAGGCATAGCGGATAAAACGTTTCTTGTCCAATACATGTGTGCTGTCCGGAAACGTGGACAGCCACTGTTCTTTCAATTCGTTTAATTTTTCATGTTCCATGATCATTTACTTATTTGTATTATTTGTTTTTCAATCTTTGATAGTCTTTCCATGACATACCCGTCCGTATATGGGCATCTTTGAAAATTGGGTCCTTGTGCATTCTGTACATAGTCAAGGCCGTTTGAAATTTATTTGTTCGTTTTCTCATACACTCTTATCAATCGCTCTTCATTTCTTCACTCACTACTTTCTTGGTATTGTTCAATAACTTCTTGTTGTATTATAGAACTCGTAAATCTTTGAAAGACCGTAAATAATAGCCACAACACCCCGAGAATAAGACAAAGAATAGCAGGATTAGAATCAAACTTTGTTTCTTTCTTAAAAATTAAACGCGACAATTTCTTTCTCAAAAGCAATGTAAGCCCTAACAATAAAAGCCACATCTCCGGACAGGCGCATGCAGCACCGAAACGACCATAAAAACCATAAGCAGGTTTATCATCGAATCCAAGCAGTACTATGATTAAAGCGTATGTTAATACCATTACTGCCCAAATAACTATTAGTACACTGTAAAACAATATCTTTTTCATCCTCTACCCTCCATTAGCATTTCAATTGTTATATCCTTTAAGTTTCTTTTCAGTCTTTCTCTCAACGCCTCCACCTCGTCGCGCAGCTCTCTGATGGTGTTGCGCATCGAGTAGAGCTCAGCGCAGACGAGCAACGCAAGTAGTATGCAGAGACCTCCTATCCAGTTCATCGTCCTTCCTCCTATACTTTTCCAGTTTTTCTTTGAACTTCTAAGTCTTCCAAACGCTTTCTATCAACATCAGAAAGCAGAGGTTTTACTTCACATAGTATGCTATAAAACATTTCTTCACTTTGTAAGTCTGAATTGTTTTCAACATTAGCAAGCGCATCATTCATTTTGTTCAAGGTCTTATCAATAGTATCTTTCTTGTTTTTTCCCCACAAGTAATTTCTAATAGCGTAAAGATAATACTCGTAAGCTTGTAACTGGTAGTTATTTTGAACAAGTATGTCAGCACATACAGAAAACAACATCGCTTTAACTTCATTTGTTGCCGCTTCATTTTCGGCTATCTTCTTTTCTGAAAAAGATTTCAATTTTTCAATTTCTTCTTTGGTTTCGATGGTTTTGTATATATTCCAGCCGACTAACAATGTCACGAGTATGCATAGAACTGACACCATAACTCCAGTGGCATTGAAATCTAACAAATACGGCCTACTTGTAATTATTGCAACGACACCAAAAGAAACAGCAATGCAGCTAAGAACAAAAGAGTACTTTTCTTTAATCATTGTAATCATTCTTCTTTCATCTGATTATAGTAACTAAACATTTCCTTTGCTGCTTCAAAGAATTTCATGCTTACATCAAGAGCTTTATCATCTTTGGTTGGCAGTTTTAATGCCCTAAGCCTTTCAACCTCCATGCGTAATGAAGCAATCTCTTGCCTCATCTCGTCTATTTCTTCTTGACTTGGCATAGGTTTTTCTTCACCGTCAGTCAAGAAATACGTTATAGGCACATTGAAAATTACAGCAAGTTCACGAAGCAAAGATGTGCTAACATCTTGCTTCTCTAACATGTCATAAACTGCTTGTTTCGACTTATTAAGCCTTTTAGCAAGCGCAGGAGCGTCAATTTTTTCTTTATTCATTAACTCCCTGATTTTCAGTCCAACATAAATCATAGTCAATTTTTTATTGAAAATAATTCCACTTTTTCTTGTAAGATAGTCAATCTTTTCTTAACTTTGCAGCGGAAAATTAATAAATTATTCTCAAACAACAAAGAAAATGGAACAGAATTATCAAGAGAAGAAGCCCATTCGGGCAACATTGAAAGACATGCAGGTGGGAGATATTGTACACTTCCCAGCATCAAGAACGAGCGTGATACGCTCAACAACATCAACACTCGGACTGGAGCTTGACCGCGAGTATGCATCAAGAATTAATCGCGATGCAAGAACTATTGACGTAATCAGAAACAGATAACCTTATGAAAAAGACCATCATCATCACATTGGCATTGTTCGCAAGCCTCTGCACGTCCGCGCAGACAACCTACACTCGCAACGGCAACACGTTCGCTGCCGTTCAGACACACCGCCGGCAGGATGTGCGCGCCAACGCCGACAGCACAAAGTACACCTTTGAGTGCAGCGACAAGAAAGTTCGCAACATTTGGATTGCCCGCACCGGCAGCTGCTTCGTTATCCGCAGGAGCAAGACCAAGGGAACGGAGTACCGTCAGTATTGCCCCCGCGAAGTTAGTGCAGCCATCTGCAAGGAAATAGGCAGAGAATACAAACCCTCAAACAAGTAAGCCTTATGAAAGAACTACTCATCCCATTCACCAACTGGCGCGTTCACGTGCTTGCCGTTCTCGGCATGGTCGCTGCCGTTCTCATCCTCTCAGAGGAAAGTGAAGACGCAAGCATGTTGTCTTTCCTTGTCTCCAAGGCCATCGGCTTCGGCATCGCCTACATCATCCACCGCCTCGGCAAGTACTGGGACAGCAAAGGTAAAATCAACGAACTGATGGCACTCGCCGACGAAGAGGACTGACCATGTTCAATCTCGAATTTCCCGACAAGGTGGTGTCATACGACACGTTCATGGACGACCTTTCATCGCGCATAGTTCGCAAGATGCAGCGTGCGGAGGCAGACCCTAAGACGGTCAGCCAACGAAAGGCTTACTCCATCTTCGGACGTGCCAATGTTGACCGCTGGCGCAAGGAGGGACGCATACATCCTTGCAAGCGTCCGGGAAAGGTGGAGTACTGCATGGCAGACTTACGACTTCTTCAGCAGACGCAACAAGATTACTTCAAACGCTAACGAATATGGATTACGCAATTTACAAAACTACCAACGGCAAGCACCCTCGCGTTATTCACCGCTTCACACAGGAGGCTTGCAACCACAAGGCAAAGGCTGCTGCGCGTGAAAAACTAAATGATATGTGGCTTCGTGTCCTCCAGCGTCCGATGCTCCATCACAACCCCAAAGGTACAAAGGACGATTTCCAGTACGACTATATGACGAGCGTGAACACCTCTGAGTGCATCCGCTTCTACATAGACAAATTATAAGTTAAACCATTAAATATCGTATCAACATGAGCCAAATCAATCTCACCGTCGAACAGCTCAACAAAATGGGAGCATTCGGCATCGCGAAGTCCGGCACCGTCCGCGACAAGTTCATCAACATCTACGACACCCTCTGGGGCGCGGGAACAGGAGAGCCTGCCTACGAGCGGGAAAGCATCTTCTTCAACAAACTGCTGCGCGACAACCCTGCACTGCAGAAGTCAACACCGTTCTCGCTATTCACGGCGTTAATCGACCTTGCCGTGTGCGGCCTGTCGTTGGAGCAAGGCACACGCGCACTCTGCTACCTCCTCAACCGCAACGTGAACATCGGGACACGTGAGCATGCGCAGTGGGAGTGCCGTGCCGTCCTCACCATTTCAGCATACGGCGAACTGGTGCTGCGTGAGCGCGCAGGACAGATACGCCATGCCGACAACCCGGTGCTGGTGTACAGCAACGACGAGTTCAGCTTCACCGACACCGATGGCGCAAAGCGCGTGTCATACACCTGCCACCTGCCACACACCGGACAGCGAATCGTGGCTTGCTACCTACGCATCACCCGCGCAGATGGCAGCATCGACTACTCGGTAATGACGGAGGAAGACTGGGTGCGCCTCGCACAGTACAGCGCACGTCAGAACAAGAATGGTGGTGCCAACGCTCTATATGGAGTTGACCAGCAAGGTGTAGTCAATATTGACAGTGGGTTCCTCATGGCGAAGTGTATCAAACACGCTTTCAAGACTTATCCGAAAGTCCGTATCGGACGTGGTACTGAGTTGCAGAGCCAGCAGGTTGAGGAGAAAGAAATCGAAATCAACGACGATTTGTATGGTGTTGACACCGAGACTGGCGAGGTCATGCAGCCAGAGCCACAGCCGTTTGGACCTCCTGCCAACGACGTTTCTGCAGGTGTAACCGTAGATGCCGGTGACGATGATGGCTTCTAACGAGAGAAAAGAAAGCGCGTGCAAGGGATGCCCGCAGACATCCAACTGCATCAACGGCCTCTATTGTACGCGCCTCAACCGCTATGTGGAATATGCAATAGCGCAACCTTGCACACAAATCATTAACAATCAAAACAAAGTATCATCATGACAACAGAAATAACAGTATTTGAGCCGCAGAACTTTGGCACTATCGTCAAGGCAGCGCCGCAGGCTTTCAAGGAGAACAGCGTTTCGCACGACCGTTGCATCCAGTGCGGGAAGGAACTTCTCAGCCGTGCAAACAGCGAGGGAATGAACGATGCGCTCGACCAGGAAATAGCCGTGTTCATTGACAGGGCAAAGAAGACCGTGCGCAAGATGAACGGCAAGCGTTCCGCCGTAACACAGATTTTTGACAACATCCGCTCCGTCTATACAAAACTGGAAAACGAGGTTGACCCTGCAAAGAAAGGAACGGTTGCAGCACAGTTGCAGGACATACGCAACCAGTACGCTGCCAGGAAACGCGAGGAGCGTGAGGCCGAAATCCGGCGCAGGCAGGCGGAACAGATGAAAGCCGGCGCAAAGGAGAAGTATGCTGCCGAGGCGCACGAGGACATGATGCGCCAGTTCAACGCGCTGCTGGCTTCCGTATGCAACCGCATGACGGAACTCGACCGCGCGCTCACGCTCGACAACTACGCCGTCATACAGGATGGTGTCAGGAACACACCCGACAAGCTGCCGCAGGAATGGTTCGACAGTCTGCGTCCGTCGGTGCTGCTGCCCTCCTTCCTCTCACCCGAGGAAGCACGCGCTATCGCTGACGAGGTTAAGCGGAACATGAAAAAGCAATTCGATGAACAATTCACTTTTGAGATTTCCACCAACCGCGACGACATTCTTGACCGTATGCCATCCAAGCGTAAGGAATTGGAGCGCATTGCCAAAGCCAACAAGGAGGAGGCAGAGCGTATCAAGAAACAGATGGAGGAGCGCGAGCGCAAGGAAGCCGAACAGCGAGAGAAAGAACGCGCAGAGCGCGAGGCAAAGGAGAAGGCCGCTGCCGAACTCGCCGCGCAGAAGCAGGAAATGGACACGCTCTTTGGAGCGGCAGAACAGCAAGCGAGCCAGTACCAGCCGAAAACGTCGGTCAAAAAACGCATCAACGTAATCAACCCGGAGGGCTTCATGCAGGTAGTTGGTATGTGGTGGGCGCAACTGGGCTGCACTCTCTCTGTTGCTGAACTTAAAAAGATTTTCTCAAAGCAACTGACATACTGCAACAAACTGGCTAACGACAAGGAACACCCAATCTTTATCCAGTCTGAGCATATTGAATACGTGGACGATGTAAAAGCAAAGTAACTATGTACGAAAGCGGATATTACCCAGCAGGTGCGGAGCATGACCCAAACGCTCCGTGGAACCAGTCAGACCACGAACCAGTATCGCAGGACATCGAGTATTCTTGCACCATGCGTCGCACTGCAACCGTCGAGACTACAAACTATGTGCCTGGTACATGGGAAAAAGACGAGGACGGCTTTGGCTATCGTGACGGTGATGATTTCTCCGATACCGATTGGCTGTCCGACTTCAAAGATACCTATCGTACACCGAAAGAACTCATTGACCTGCTCAAAGAAACAGCCAAAGAACTTGCCGATGGCAAGATGCCTAACAAGCTAAAATCGTTTTGGCAAGACATAATGGCTGACTGCGAAAACTGGAGTATCGACGATGAAGAAACAGAAATGCTTTGATTATGATGAATATCCAAGATATAAACTACTACGAGCGAAGTGAGGTCAGCAACTCTGACCTCACCGAACTCAAAAACCTGCTCCATCCGCGCCTACAGTTTGGTGATAAGGAAGCAGCGTTCCGCTTCGGCTCTCTTGTCGATGCCATCATCACAGAACCCGACCGCGTGAACTACTACCAGTTCACCGTTGACGATGTTCAGTACACGGAAGACGAGTTCCGTCACGCACAAGAAATGTACCGTTCGCTTCGTCGGGAGGCTCGCAATGATGCTTTTCTTGCAAAGGTGCTGGAGATTGCGGACACGCAACGCTGTATGGTAAATAAGCAACAGCAGTTTGAGTATGGTGGGTTTGTTTTCACTCTCGACATTCGCTGCAAGTGGGATTGGTTCCTTGACCTTTTCGGCTTCGGTGGCGACCTCAAAACGACTTTCGCTTCTACGCAGAAAGAATTTGACGAGGCTGTGGACTTCTTCGACTGGGACAGGAGCCGTGCATGGTACATGGATATTGCGCACTCCGACCGTGATTTCATCTACGGCATAAGCAAAAAGAACTGTTGCGTGTTCAAGAAATTTATAAACCGCGACGATGCAATCTACAAACGTGGACGTGAGAAATATGAAGAACTGGCTTTCCAATACTGGTGTCTGAACCTATAAACACTTACAATCATGGAAGACAACAAAATCACACAAAAGAATTTCATCCTGCGCCACTTGCAGGAGTTTGGAAGCATCGAGCCGCTTGCGGCACTGCGTGAATACGGCTGCTACCGTCTTGGAGCCGTGATATTCCGCCTGCGCGCCGAGGGATACAACATCACAACAGAGCAGATGGAGGCAAGAAGCAAGATAACAGGACGTCCTGTACGGTTCGCAAAGTATATACTGCACGCTTGATATGAACGCACTACGACATAACTTGAGGATTGAGCCGTACCCATACCAGCGGGAGGGGATATGCTTCGGGCTTGAAAAGCGCCGCTTGCTCATAGGCGACGAGCCGGGACTTGGCAAGACGCTACAGTCCATCGGCATCGTCGATACGGCCAACGCCTACCCTGCCCTTGTCATCTGCCCGTCCTCTCTTAAAATAAACTGGCAGCGTGAGTTTGAGAAGTTCACCAACAAGAAAGCACTTGTACTTGACAACGCTACACGCACGGCATGGCCATACTTCCTGCAAATGGGTATGTTCCATGTTGCCATCGTCAACTACGAGAGCCTGCGCAAGTATTTCGTTTGGGACATCAATTCTTCAGACCGTCGCTCTTTCCGGCTCAAGGATGTGGTGTTCAACGATGCCATCAAGGTATTCCGCTCTGTTATCATAGACGAGAGCCACCGCGTAAAAGACCCGTCAGCACAGCAGACCATCTTCACACGCGGCATTGCCGACGGCAAGCAGTGGCGCATACTGCTTTCGGGCACGCCGGTGGTGAACCGGGCAGAAGACCTCGTATCGCAACTATCCATCATGGGACGCTTGCAGGAGTTCGGAGGCCGCGCCAAGTTCCTTGCCGACTACGGAGAGAACGACAACCTCGACGAGCTTTCCGCACAACTCTACCACCGCTGCATGATACGCCGTGAAAAGGCAAAGGTGCTGACGCAACTGCCCGACAAGACGCGTACAGACCTCTATGTGGAAATCGCCAATCGTGAGGAATACGAACTTGCAGCGGAAGACCTTGCCGAGTACCTGCGTCAATATAAGGAGTGCTCCGATTGGGAGATACGTCGCAAGATGCGCATGGAGGCTCTTGTCAAGTTCATGACACTGCGCTCGCTCTCTGCCAAGGGTAAGGTGAAACAGGCCGTTGACTTCGTGCGCGTATTCCTCGCCAGCGGCAAACCGCTCATCCTGTTCTGCTCACTCCATGAGATTGTAGATGAACTGTGCAACGCGTTTCCTGATGCTGTACGCGTTACTGGCCGCGACAGCGCACAGGAGAAGCAAGCCGCCGTCGACAGTTTCCAAAGTGGCGACAGCCCACTTATCATCTGCTCCATCAAGGCAGCTGGTGTCGGTCTCACGCTTACAGCCTCATCCAACGTGGCGTTCATCGAACTGCCGTGGACATATGCCGACTGCTGCCAATGTGAAGACCGGGCACACCGCATCGGACAGAAAGATAATGTCACCTGCTACTATCTGCTCGGACAGCACACCATCGACCCGGTACTCTACCGCATCATACACAGGAAGAAGTCAATCGCCAGTCAGATAATGGCGGCGGATGATGACATACCGACCGATGAACTCTATTTCAACGAACTGCAATCGGCTTTCCTCACAGACTACAACGATGAACACAAATGAAAGAAATATCAAACCGCCAGTTCAGCCAACTGACAGAGAAGTTGCCTCGTATCTTGGCTCTCGCTCGTGGGGCAAGACGCTCACTTACGCTTCGTCAGTACGAGGACATCAGACAACTTCAACTACTCCATAATCAACTCGTAAAGAAAAAGTTTAACAAGGAAAAATAAAAGACATCATGACAAAGAATGACATTATCCACCAGTTGGTGAAGCGTACAGACCTCACCACATCACAGGCAACACATGCCGTTGAAAACCTCATCGACATCATAGCCGATGCTCTTGTATCCGGAGACACCATACTGCTGCGTGGCTTCGGCACTATAAAGACCGTGCGGCGTGCGGCAAAGACTGCACGCAACATCAGCACTGGTGCTGTTGTCAAAGTCCCGTCTCGCCGACAGGTGAAGTTCATTGCTTACAACCAACTGCAATCACGCATCGACCATGAACACAAGGATATTATTCGCTAAGGCCAAGACCAACAAGTACCATGCCGAGAAATCGGGTGGCTATGCATCGCGCAAGGAACACAGACGCGCCAACGAGCTGCGCTTGATGCAGCGTGCCGGACTTATCTCCAACCTGCGCGAACAAGTACCCTACGAGTTGATACCTACCCAGCGTGGTGCTGATGGCAAAGTGATTGAACGCGCCTGCTCCTACATTGCGGACTTCGTTTATGACACCAAGGATGGCAAACACATCGTCGAAGACACCAAGGGAGTACGTACCGACGTGTACCGTATCAAACGGAAGCTCATGCTCCTCGTGTACGGAATAAGAATTACTGAACGGTAAACAATATTTGACAATGGGAAAGCAAGTAAAGATAACCAACTATTTCTCTCACGACAGCAACGCCCGTAACGATGAGAAGCTCATACGCTTGCGCATGAAGCATGGTGCAGCAGGATATGGAGTTTACTTTATGATACTCGAACGGTTGAGGGAGGAAAAGAGTTATAAGAGCGTCAAAGATTACAATATGATAGCCTTTGACTTTCGTGTCGATGCTGCCATAGTCAAGTCTGTAGTTGAAGACTTCGGGCTATTTGTCCTTACAGATGATGGTAAGTACTTCTATTCCGACAGTTTCAACAATCGAATGGAAGCAAAGGATGCCAAACGAAATCACCGTTCTGAGAGTGCAAAGATTGGTGCAAAAGCAAGATGGAGCAAGAAAAATGCACAGACAGATGAGCGACTAAAGGATAATCCCACGCCCAAACCAGCACCTACACCCAAGCCGGCACCAGTAGGGACACCTGCCACTGATAACGCGGATTACCTCATCCGCTTCTTCAGCAAAGAGAACAAAGCCAACCTTGAAGTGCTGCTGCTGAACCTCGGACTGAAACCTAAAGACCTGCCGAAATTGAAGAAAACGGCAAAAGATGTGGTCGCGGAATGGGAACTGTCCAACAAGCAACACCAAGACTACACCGACTGGTCACAACATCTTATCGCCACAATGCGCGTTAAGGTTAAAGACAAGCAAGAGGCAAAGGGCATAGAAACAGAACCGCCATCAACTGCAGACTATCAGTATGACAGTGGCTTTGGAAGCAAAGATGTATAACCCTCTAAATTATAACAATGGAAGATAAGCAAATGACAGAGGAACAAAAGCGTGAGGCACAACAGAAAGCAACTCTCGCACGGATGCACATCAGCACACTTAATCAATGTATGGAACGTGCATGGAAAAAGATGCAGCAGGAAAAAGAGAAGTCACAAGACCTTTCCATCAAAGAAGTGTTTGACGCTCATGCCCAAACGCTCATGTGGGTGGCTAACAATGTGGTGCTGGCTCACCAGAGGCGAAAGTTCGTCGTTGACGATGACAACCGCGACGTGCTGCGCTTCCTGCTATACTACTTCAACGGATGTCAACTCGCAGAAGACGTGTTCCCTGGCCGTGGCTACAAACTCCACAAGCACATCATGCTCATGGGGGCGGTGGGCACTGGCAAGACATTGCTCATGCAAATCTTCTCCGAGTACCTGCGCATCACGGAAAACCCCCGTTACTTCCACAACCTTTCCGTCACGCAGATGGTCAACTACTACACGCTGCACAACAACCTCGACCGATACACCTTCCACGAGGAGGAAAACCGAGGCTTCCAATGCACCCCCGTAAACATCTGCCTCAACGACATCGGAGTGCAGTCCACCAAGTTCTACGGCATTGACACCGACACGCTGACAACAGAGTTCCTGCATGCCCGCAACGAGATTTGGACACAGTACCACAAGATGGCACACCTCACCACAAACCTCACCACCGGGCAACTCAAACAGAAGTACAAGGATGGCTTCGGGAGACTGCTCGACCGCTTCAAGACATACAACATCATCCCTCTCACTGGGGATAGCAGAAGATAACTTTTTTATTCACTCATAAATTTCAAAACAGTATGACAAAAGATTTCATTCCAGAAACCGGCCACGCCACTTCGCTTGTCGAAGAATTGCAACCGATGTTCTGCTCTCGCGCTTCACTGCTGCAAGCACAGGACAAGTTGACGAACAATCCCGACATGGATTGTCAAATGCGCCTACGTTTCGCTGATGGCTCGGAAGTCGCGCTCAAAATCAAGCGTGCCGACATTGAGAACATCATCACGGAACACATTAGCACTATTGAAACCAGCATACACAATACGCTGGACGAGATTGTAACAGAAGAAACAAAACAAAACAGCTAAATCATGAACAGTTATTTTGAAGTCGGTGTCCGCTACGACAAGACAATGGAAGACGGTGTTATTCGCAAAGTAACAGAGAATTACCTTTTAGATGCTATCTCTTTCACAGAAGCGGAAAAGCGTGCCACAGAGGAAATGGAAGCCTACATCAGTGGCGAGTTCAGAGTGGTAACAGAGAAGATTACCAACATTGCAGAAGTCGTAACTACTGACGATGCGTCTGCAGATAAGTTCTACAAAGTTAAGCACAGCCTCATCACCATTGACGAGAAAACCACCAAGGAAAAAAAGCAAGCGCAGTACATCATTATCCAAGCATCCAGTGTTGATGATGCTCGCGACCGCTATAAGCAGCATATCAAAGGCTGGCTCGTTGACGTGGTACTGGAGGCTGTCAGCGAAACGAAGTACATGGATTATTTCCCTTATAACAATAATTAAAAATCAAAAGACAATGAAAAAGTACATTGGAACAAAGACCATCATGGCTAAGCCGATGGCAAAGAGTGAAGCAGAGAAAGTGTTGAACCGCAGCCTTGCTGACGCAAAGGGTGGCGAAGACGGCTACCTCGTCGAGTACCCGGACGGCTACAAGTCATGGTCGCCCAAAGAGACGTTTGAGGAGGCTTACAAGGTTGCTGACACATACCTCGACCGTATGCGTATTGAGTATGCCGATGTCAAGGAGCGCGTTTTGAAGCTGCACACGTTCTTGATGTCTGAGGAGTTCAGAGCATTGCCCAAAGAGAAACAGGCAAAGTTGCAAGCCCAGTGTGGTGCAATGTCCGCCTATGTCGAAATTCTCGGTCAGCGTATCGACGAGGCTAAGATGGAGCAGAAGCAACAGGAGGCTGCACAAGCTGCTGCCGCTGCACAGAAGATGCGTGAAAGCCTTGTCGGTCTCACTATCGTAGAGGCTGGCAAGTGTGACTTCTGCCCAAGCGAGACAACCGACTGCAAGAAACTCATCCTTGCCGACGGCTCGCACATCCGCGTGAAAGACATGAGTAAACAACCCTCTAAAGCACAATAACCATGAGTAAAGAAATAACTATCCCTGTTCCCGACGGCAAACGTGCCGAGTGGATTAACGGTGTTCTTACACTCGTTGACGAGCAGAAAGTAGATAACCGTCCAGTAACCGAACGTATCAAGACGTTTACCGATGCTTGCAATGCGCTTGGTGATGAGCATCCACTCGTCACACAATACCGTCTTACCGCTGCCGCATATAAAGGCGACCCCATGACGGAAGATTTCATTGCTTACCTCAAACTCCGTATCATCGTCGCTGCCCTCAATGAGGGCTGGGAACCTAAGTTCGAGAAAGGCGAATACCGTTACTTCCCTTGTTTCTATCTCTACACCAAAGAACAGTACGACGAGTTAGACGATGAGGAAAAAGGGCGTTGTGTTCTTCGCTCCGGCAGCAGCACGGGCTCGAGCAACGGCTTCGTGAACTGCAACTCGATTGTCGATGCTTCGTTCTCGGGCGCCAACGTCGGCTCTCGGCTTGCCTTCAGAACTCGTGAACTCGCAGCCTACGCAGGTAGGCAATTCACCGAGGAATGGGCTGACTTCATGTTTAAGCCTCGCACTGGCGAGGAATTAAACGGAAAGTCAGAAGCAGCCAAAACCACCATCGACTTCGACGACAATGAATAACGGACGCTTACAATTCTTCAATCTTGTAAAGGCTATGCGTGAGGCGCAAAGGGAATACTTCTCTACGCGCTCTCACGAAGCCTTGACAAAGGCACGCCTGCTTGAACGTAGCGTGGATGCCTACATAAAGCGCGGCGACGAGTACCTGCAACAACCACAACAACCAACTCTATTCGAATAATGAGAATATACATCTGCACACCTATCAACGCACGGCAAGAGCCGACAATGAGCGGGAAACTTCTTGCAGCCAGACACCGCATAGCGATTGTACTCGAGGGACTGCAAGGTCTTCCGTGCGGCATTGACCAACGATGGATTAATGAGTTTAAAAAGGTTGTCGGCGGGAACGTTCACGAAAGGCCGGAGATTTTTAATTTTTAAAACGAAATGATATGAAAGCAAGAATAATAAAAACGGGAGAAGAAATAACGATTATAGGCATTAGCAAGGAGTGGGGAACAGCTCAATATTATGGTAGTGATGGAATTTATCGCCAACGTACTTTTAAAGACAAAGAGATAGAATTTATAGATACCACAGACACTCGACAAATTGACTGGGAGCAGCGCAGGTACGAGATAGCAAAAGATATATTGGTTGCATCATATTCTCAAATTGAAGAATATGACGTTGATGTTACTATATTTGCTGATATCAGTGTAGCATGGGCGGACATGCTTATAGAGAAACTAAAAAAGGAAAGCAAATGAAGAAAATAATGTTTAACGACAAGTTCCTGCTCACCCAAGCGGTGCTAAATGGAACGAAGACAGTGACAAGACGGTTACTGAAAGTGCCTAAAACTTGTAATGGTAAAGAAGTGTATAGTTTCAATATACTTACTAACAATGCAGGTACACAATGTGTGGATTTGGTTGATGAAAATGGAGGCGTATTAGACAGCTGGAAACCACGTTATGAAGTTGGTGAAGTTGTAGCAATTGCACAACCTTACAAAACACTTTATCCTAATGCAGATTTTGAAACGGAAGACAGTTATCACTTCCTGACGGAATCAAAAGGATGGAATAACAAAATGTTCGTCCGTGCCGACCTCATGCCACACCACATCAAGATTACCGATGTAAGTGTCGAACGCTTGCAAGACATATCAGACGATGACTGCTTGAAAGAGGGCATCATTCATCTCACTGCATTAGGGATTGGCGGCTATGGCTACATAACAGCAGATGGTAAGTGCTGCATGTGCGACACTTCACGAGAAGCCTTTGCCGAACTTATCAACGAAGTCTGCGGCAAAGACACTTGGGAGCGCAACCCATGGGTGGAGGCGTACACGTTTGAAAAGGTGGATTAAAATAGAGAAATTGTATAAACAAAATAAAATAATTAGAACATGACAAACAACGATATACCAATTTGCATGGCAGAGGAATATTGGGCAAACTCCCAACTCTCGATAGTGAGGTACTACGGTCGGATAAAGGTCGGCGGACATGAGTACGTCATTGTCAACAAGGACGGCATGGACGTGTTCTTTGCGAGGCTCTTTGCAAGAAACTTAATCAGAAGAAACAAGCAGTATGAAAACCTATTATCTTACATTATCAAAAGTATTCCCATCTACCCATGCCAAGGCAGGTATGAATACATGCTTTGAGGAGAAACTTCGCGTATATAAGTTGCACACCATCAGAGCAAATTATGAGTATTGGAAGAAACGCTTTGAGCAAATTGCCGCTGGCGAGGCTTGCCTTTCCATCCGTCAGTGGGTTGGCAAACCTTATGGAAAAGGTTCTACACAACGAGAGATAGTCCGTCTTACTCGTGAGGATGGTATCGGCATACAGAAACTGAGAATTTATGAGCATGAGCCTCTCCCAGTTGTGTATGCTGATAGGTACACTACGCCTGTTGGCTGGCAGGAACTCGCAAACAACGATGGGCTTTCTCTCAATGACTGGCGCGAATGGTTCAAAGACTACGACCTTTCACAGCCAATGGCAATTATTCATTTTACACCTTTCAGATACTAATATGAAACTCTACATCGCAACACCTATCAACGCTCGTCAAGAGCCGACAATGCGCGAGAAACTTATCTCGGCAAAACATCGTGTCGAAATGCTGAAAGAAATCCTTGCGGATGATGTTCAGTTCAAGGACTACGAACTGACAAGCACTTTCGACTTCAACAACATCTACGATGCCGACGAAGAAAAGGCAATGTCACGGTGCATCTACCATGTCCTTACTTCCGATGCTATCTACCTTGACCACGGCTGGACTGCATCCAAGGGCTGCAACCTTGAATACCGTGCAGCCAAAATCTACGGCAAACAGATTTTTGAACATGATAAACTCTAAACTTAACGCGCCGATAATATCCTACGCTTGTAACTTTGCAACATAAAGCGGCGAGCACCGCGAGTGCAAGGCGGGACTTGTTACATATCTGCCGGGAAAGAGATGCTTCGAATGAAATTCAAATGCGTGCAGCCATGATTAAGGAAATACAATACGCAGGCTACGCCACCGAGCCGTCGGACTATGAATGTCCCGACGGCCAGCTGGCTACGTCACTCAACCTCATCAGCGAGGACAACCAGCTGAAACCTGTCTTCCAGCCAAAGCCTTTATGCGAAATGCCTGATGGAGCAAGAGTCGTTCACATTCACGCAACCGTGTCATACGTTCACTATATCGTAAGACACAACGACAAGTTGCAGTGGTTCGACGGAAACATCATTGGGAAATGGCAGGAAAATGATGGAGAGACAAGGCTGCCAGTAAAGGAAGAGGTCATCACCGCAGAACTGGAAAGGACAAATCCATCACACACGCTCCATGATTTTTCCGGCACGGAAATATATGACATTACCGCAATTGGCAACACACTGGTTGTACTTACAGACGGAGGGATGCACTACTTCCTTTGGAAAGGCACGGCGGATGGATACAAGCACCTCGGCACGCATATGCCAGAATGCCCGCTGGCATTCGGGCTACAGGGAGAAGTCGTCAAAACCGAGAATTTCAGTGTGACCGTAAACGACACGTCATCCACAGAACTGGATGACGCAAACAAGAAAACAATGACAGAAAGAGTGCTCGCGAAAGTCAATAAGTTCATTGCGGAAAACTCAACAAACGCAGGACGGTTCATCTTTCCATTCTTTGTCAGATATGCCTACAGGCTATATGATGGCTCGCTGGTCATGCACTCATCGCCCGTGCTGATGCCTTGCTGCACGGACGGGGCACCTCTCGCGCCGTTCAGGGGATGGGTAAAGGGCGATGGAAAATATAAGGCCGTCAATGATATTGCCATTATCGCTGTCAGGCATCAACTTGATTATGCCGCACAACTGGAAGCACGCATAGATATGTTGAAAGAATGGAAGGATATTATACACTCTGTTGACATATTTATATCAAAGCCAATATACACATACAATCAGAATGGGGAGATAAAAGACATTGCCGCGCATGGCGTCGGAGCAGGAACGGTCTGCAAACATGTCAACCAGCATGCCAGTTTCAGCAAGAAAACTTTCCCTTTGAAATACAGATACAGGGATTTCGCAGATTTGTTTCGATATACGTTCCCGGATGAAGACAGGCCTTTTAATCTTGGGCTTGGCATCCCCTATAAAAGCAGGGAGCAAATCGATGCGGACATGCGCTCATGCGCACAGTTCTACATGCTAAAAAGCATCAAGGTCGAGGACTTGAAGACAACACGGACTATTATCCCAATAGAGGAAGGCTATCTGAAATCACTCGTCAACCGGGAGGTGATGACCGATGACTATGACAGCCACGACCGCCTCATACCTGAATACGCCTTTGCTTACAACTCAAGGCTCAACATCTCAAACATCAGGAAAAAACTCTACGACACGTTCAATACTGCCGACATGGTATGCTACTCAGATGCGGATATTTCCAACGACGGCATAAGCGTACCTAATCATAGATACCGGCTGTTCTTCTTCATCAAGCAGGACGACAGGGAAATAATAGTGGAGGGAGAGAGCGCCGAACTTTCTTCCGATGCACCGTTCTTCTACTTGTACTACCCCAACCCAAATGCGTACAAGGCCGTGGTGAACGACATCACGGCGAGTGAGTATTGGGAATATATGCTCGAAAGGCATGCCTTCCTCAATGGGGCATATTGTTTCCGGGGATTTTTTCCTTTTTACAAAAAAAAGTTGGTCGACATTGTTACCGAGAGCACCGATAAGATTGTCAATGTGCCCAGCAAGATATATACATCCCAAGTCAACAACCCTTTCCACTTTCCAGTCCTTGGCATCAACACCGTTGGCACTGGCAAAATACTGGCTATCTCCGCAGCTGCAAAGGCCCTGTCGCAAGGACAGTTCGGACAGTTCCCGCTCTACGCCTTCACAACTGAGGGCGTCTGGGCACTGGAGGTGTCTTCCACAGGCACATACTCCGCACGCCAGCCGGTCACGCGAGACGTGTGTATCAATGCAGACAGCATAACGCAGCTCGACAGCTCCGTACTCTTTGCCACCGACCGGGGCATAATGCTCATCAGCGGCTCGCAGACGCAGTGTATCACGGACAGCATATTCGCGGAAAGGCCGTTCGATGTGACGACGCTGCCGGGAATGGACAAACTGCACGCAATGCTCGGGACAGGACACGACGCGGACGCTTGCGTGCCGGTGCTGCCGTTCCTCGGCTTCCTTGAACATTGCCAGATGGTGTACGACTATGTGCATCAGCGCATCTTCGTATTCAACCCGACGCAGGTAACGGAAAACGGCGTCGCAAAAGCGAAGTACAACTACGCATACGTCTATTCGCTGAAGTCGCAACGCTGGGGAATGATATATTCCAACCTCGCTGACACCATCAACGCATACCCGCATGCACTCGCCATGACGCAGGACAACAAACTGGTGTCTTTCTCCGGCACTGCCGGAGACGAAAGCAAGGGACTCTATGTCACACGGCCGCTCAAACTGGAAGCGGCTGATGTGCATAAGACAATCTCCGCGCTCATTCAGCGCGGACACTTCCAGCGCGGCGACGTGGCGACAGTACTCTACGGCTCGAGAGACCTCCGCAACTGGCAACTCGTCTGGTCGGGCAAAGACCAATACCTGCGCGGCTTCCGTGGAACGCCATACAAATACTTCCGCATAGCAGGAGTGGCAAAACTCACAGATGGCAAGTCCATCTTTGGGGCTTCCGTAAACTTCGAGCCGAGGCACAACAATCAACTTCGATAGTGAATCATAGTGTTTTTCATAGGTTTATATTAGTTTAGTTTTTTATTTTAAGGTAAAAACAAAAACGCACCCGTCTGTGAAGATAGGTGCGTTTCCCTTGTCGGGGTGATTCCTGCCCGGTCCAGCAGGTGTTGTCTCTTACCACGGGTGGGTCTTCCTGGTGAACACTCCCTTGCGGCCGTTCTTGGCCTTCCCAATCTCGTCTTCCACCGCTGCGGCCTTTGCCGCCCAGCTCACGGCGGCTTCGGGATGGGTGATGCTCAGCCAGTCTGCCAGTACCCGGTAAACCATGAACTCGTGGATCAAGCGAGAGAGCAGGTGAAGCGTCGTGCGGGAAACATCGTTCGGCACATGAAGCTCCACAACATACTCGACGGGGGCAAACAGACAGTCGTCTATCTCCTCCTCAATGGGCTCGCACTTCGTCCAAGGGTAAAGCAACTCAATGACGGCGGCATGTATCACGGAAAGGATGCGCGTCACCCTGTCGACATTGCCTTCCTCGCCAATATCCACAAGAACATGCTGGGCGTGTTGTTTCTCCTCACCCATCACGTCGCCCTCGATAAAGGCGTAGTTCCTGATGTCGTAAAGCAACTGCGCCCGCAGGAACTTCAGGCGCACCGTGCGCTTGCCGTCCGAGCCGCAGGCATTGCCGGTTGGGCTGCAATAGCAATAGTCTGCCATGACGAATTGAGTTTAAGGGGTGTAAGTGGGACGGTCGGGGCGGCTGCGCTTATACAGGGCTTTCTTCGCCCGGTCAAGGGCGGCTTCCGCATCGGCCTTGCATGCCTCGGCAATCTCCGGGCAGGTCTGGCGGTACCACTCATAGATGCTGCGGCCAACGATGAACTCGTGGATGCCGCCACCGAGAGCGTCCGCGGCTGCGCTGTTGTAGTTGCTCGGCAACAGGAAGTCGAGCGTTAAAAGCTCACCGTTCTCCACCTTGCTGCTGATGAGGTTGTCGGTCTCGGTAACCGTCTCGTTAAGATACTCGCCGAGCTCCACCTTGGTCTCGGCAATGGCGTTGCTGATGGCACGGATAAGCTCGTAGGAGTTCTCCAAATCATCGCTCGCCTGCATATGAGCGGCTGCCTCATAGTTGAGTTTGCCCGCTGCTTGCAGACTGCGGGCGGTCACGTGCGACTTGTTCATAATCGCAAACTTCAGCTCCTTAGTCTGGATTTTGACCTTGAGGTCTTTTTTGCTTTCTGCCATGATGAATGAATGTTTAATGTGTGAAAAACTTTTTTTTTAATCGTATGTCGGACGGGTGGGCTTCTTCTTGAAGAATGCCTTTTCCCTTACTTCGCCGAGTATGCCCTTGCCTACGTTGGCAAAATCTCCTGCCTCTTTCTTGTTCGTGAACACATACCACTTCGCGGCTATGCTCTGGACAAAGTAGGAGAACAAACCCAGCCGCATACTCGGTAACAGTGCCGTGTCAAAAGAAACAGACACGTTCAGCACAAGATGGTAATCGTCGCCGTCCATGCCGTCCGACACAAGCATGCGGATGAACGTCCGCGCAACCTCCGCACGGCTCTCGTCCCAAAACCGCTGCAGCTCGATATGGTCTTCGTCAACGACGCTGATGCGCTCGTAGGCGTTGGCGTCGTCGTTCATCTTCGCGCCGGTGTAGCTGGTGGTCTGCGCAACCTCCTTGAACACCTCCGGCTGGTTTACTGTTAGGGTTATATCCATGTTAAAAACTGATTATACTGTATGTGATGCCGATGCCGATGTATGGCTCAGCCTGTTTACTCTTAAATCCGTACCCGTAGCCTGCCGTAATGCCGATGTGCCATTTGTTGGGTGGCTTGTACGCGCGCTCCCTTATGGTCGTCGTCTTCGGAAACACGAAGATGCTGTCAAGGCTCGGCTCATAACCGCTGACGTAGGCGCGGTAATCGTCGCCGTCATAGCGTTTTATTACTGTCCGCTAAACTTTTGGGTAAGATACAAATTTAGGGCTGACACTTCT
>URLI01000012.1 GCA_900548585.1 uncultured Prevotella sp.
GGAACAGGTTTCCAGGATGAAATTGAAAAATCTGTGTTGTAATGACCGATTTGGGGTTATTTCATGTATCTGTCATACAGCACCACAGCCCACACGGACAGCACGAAAGGCGCGGTGAGGGTGACGAGACCAAGCCTCATGCCGGCATACTGGAACACGAAGGAAAGCAGCAATGCGGCAAATGCCTTTGTGCGCCTGAAAGACGACACCGGCACTATGTCCGTAACAGCCAAGAAGGCGAGAATCGCATTATAGCCCCACATCCCGTCATTGACAGATGACACACCTATGAAAGGAAGCAGCACAACAGTTAGCGACAGCACGCACGCCAATGCCGACTTCCATGCCATGCTGACCGAGTTGACCGCGATGGCAACGAAGAACAGCAGCCCGGTGAAAATGCTGCCTCCCTGAAGCATTATCTGACTGTAGCCGAGAGACAACGCCCTGACAGGGGCAAAGGCGACTGCGCCAGCGCCAGCGGCCTGCACGCCAGGCTGCAACACGGGGAACACAGATGCCACGAGCAGCAGCGCCCAGGTGATTACGACAAAAGGCGCGGTGAGACCAGGCAGAAGTTTCTGCTTACCGAAGACATGCGCGACGAGTGTTGACGCGACAGAAGCAACCACCATAAGCATGACCGACCACACGTTGACAGACAGGAAACACGGGACGGCTATTCCGGCAAGTGTTCCGTTGAAGCCGTACAGCCCGTCACGGATTTCTTTGCCGTCATACCTCAGAAGCCTTGCCGCAAGGGTCCCTACCATAGAGCCAGCAAGGGCGAATACGCCCATCGTCAGCGAGTTGCAAAATATACCAGCGAGAAATAACAGTCCCGAGAGGGCACTGTCCTGGAAAACCACCTGCCCTATGCCACGGAGTGACACCATGATAAAATGATGGAACGAACGCATATCTGTAATACAGTGCTTGTTTTTTTTACTGTCCTTCGCACGCGAGGGCAAGACTGCGAGTAGTCTTCACCAGGTGCTCGGTGTAATGGAAAAATATATATTCACCACAAATTTATTCCAAACCGCCGTAACGGCAACGAATATCAGGAAGTTTAACACAAATCTTTTTTATTTTTAACGGAAATGCCTTGTCATGCCGTCATGCGAAAACAGGCGGCGCAAAATTCCACAATAAAAAAAGAATGGCAAATGTTTGGAGAGTTCAGGGATTATCAGTAACTTTGCAGCCCATAACGCATCATAGCGCGAAAGGACAGATAATAACAAACAAAATAATAACAAGTAAAGAAATGAAAAAAGGTATTCACCCGGAAAACTATCGCCCCGTCGTATTCAAGGATATGTCCAACGGCGATATGTTCCTTTCGAGATCCACATGCAAGTCGAACGAGACTGTGGAATTTGAAGGAGAGACTTATCCTTTGGTAAAGTTGGAAATCTCAAGCACCTCACACCCGTTCTATACAGGCAAGAGCAAGCTCGTTGACACAGCAGGTCGCGTTGACCGCTTCATGAGCCGCTACGCAAAGAGTACCTCCAAGAAATAACACATACATATTATACTGTAATTCCGACGCGTGAGGGTGTAGTTGCATATACACTCTGACGCGTCTTTTTTTTGAACAGGCATAAACATCATTCACTGTGAGAGCCAAGAACTTACTTTTACTTGCAGCCACGGCAATCCTCACGCTGCATGGATGCGGCAGCGACACAGACGACAACCAGGCTGGAGGAAACGGAGGCAACGGCAGCAAAAACACGAACAAGAACATCGTGGCCGCAGGGATGCCGCCGGAAATCACGCGCCTTGAATTTCCACACCTGAAAGACAAGGGCAGCAACATCGTCGTGGTGCACAAGACAAGCGATGCCTACGGAGTCAACTATGCCATAGAATGGGACATCAACAAGAAGTCGCAGCGGTGGTCGTGCTACCAGATGCGGAAAGGCTACCAGGGGAACGCCGGGAGGTACGACACATATAACGGCTACCCTTTCGACCCTGTCCTCGAGGAGAAGGGACTCTATCTCGACCGTGACTATTTCTATCGCTCGGGATTCGACCACGGACACGTCTGCCCGTCGGCAGACAGGCAGTACTCATACGAGGCAAACAAGCAGACATTCTACCTGAGCAACATGCAGCCGCAGTACAATAAGTTCAACGCAGGGATATGGGAGAAACTCGAGAGCAAGATACGCAAGTGGACACCGAGGAACAATGAGGACACACTGTATGTCTGCAAAGGCGGAACGATAGACGACGAGGAAAACATCATAAAACGCATCAGTGGGAAACTGATCGCACCAAAGTACTTCTTCTGCGCCCTGCTGCTGAAGAACGCCATGGGCTACCGCGCAATCGGCTTCTGGATGGAGAACGAGAACATAGACCGCAGCAACGACAAACTGAAGATATATGCAAAGAGCATCGACGAGCTGGAAAAGATCACGGGCATTGACTTCTTCTGCAACCTGCCGGACAACATCGAGGACAAGGTCGAGGCAAGCGTGTCAACAAGCGCATGGGGACTGAACTGAGCGGCGGCATGAAATATTACAAATGGCATCATACTAAAAACGTGGCGCACACGTTGTATGATGTGACAGCTAAAGACATCTGCGATATATCTATGAACGGGAAAACAATATTACTGCTGGTCTGCGTCATGGCATCGGTCAGCGCATGGTCGCAGGAAAAAGTCACGAAACCGAAATCCGGCAGATCATGCGGGCTTGAATACATGGTGGAGGCACAAGGCTCGCTCGCGCGCAACGCCACCCCACTGTGGCTCAATGCCAACAAGCACGGCCTGAGCAGCCTTGAGAAGAGCAACGGCTATCTACGCGCCGCTATGTCACGGCCGCTGCGCGCCGACTCGGCAAGACGCTGGGGAGTGGGCTGCGCGCTTGACGTTGCCGTGCCGTTCAACTACACGAGCAAGTTCATCGTGCAGCAGGCATACGCCGAGGTGCGGTGGCTGAGCGGCACACTCACCGTGGGAAGCAAGCAGCACGACATGGAGATGAAGGACGGCGCCCTCTCGAGCGGCGCGCAGACATTCGGCACCAACGCGCGACCGGTGCCGCAGGTGCGCCTCGCACTGCCGGAATACTGGGAAGTGCCTCACACGCGAGGGCTGCTGCACCTGAAAGGACACATCGCATACGGGAAATTCACCGACGACGGGTGGCAGCACGACTTCACGCGGCGAAAGAGCAGATACACAGACGATGTGCTGTACCACAGCAAGGCGGGATACCTGAAAATAGGAAACGAGGACCTGTTCATACCATGGTCGCTGGAGTGCGGACTGGAAATGGCATCACAGTTCGGGGGAACGATGTACAAGCCGGGAACGGGGGGCAACATGAACGTGCTGGAGAACTCAACGTCATTCAGCGCCTTCTGGCACGCATTTGTACCCGGCGGCGGCGACGCCAACGAGACCACATACCACAACAACGAGGGCAACAACCTTGGGTCGTGGCTGCTGCGCGTAAACTACGATGCCGACTCGTGGAGGATTGGCGTATATGCCGACAAGTTCTTCGAGGATCACTCCGCAATGTTCCAGGCAGACTACAACGGCTACGGGACAGGTGACGAATGGAACAAGAAAAAGAAGATGCGCTTCTTCATCTACGACTTCAAGGACACCATGCTCGGCATCGACTTTCACTACAAATACAACAAATGGCTGAAAGCCGTGGTGCTGGAATACATATACTCAAAATACCAGAGCGGCCCGGTGTACCACGACCACACGCCATCGCTGAATGACCACGTCAGCGGCCGCGACAACTACTACAACCACCACATTTACCCCGGATGGCAGCACTGGGGGCAGGTGATGGGCAACCCGCTATACCGCTCGCCGATATACAATGACGACGGGACGGTCGAGGTGAAGGACAACCGCTTCGTGGCATTCCATCTCGGAGTGAGCGGAAAACCGAACGACAACCTCGCATACCGCCTCCTGGCAACATACCAGGAGGGACTGGGGACATACAACTCGCCATACACCAAGCCACGGCACAACGTCAGCGTGATGGCAGAGGCGACCTACATGTTCGGCAAAAGCCTCAAAGGCTGGAGCGTGATGGGCGCCTTCGGCGCAGACATGGGCAGCATACTTGGGCACAACTACGGCGTGCAACTGACGATAAGCAAGTCGGGACTATTGTAATATAAAAATATAAACGGAACGGCATGGAGAAAAGAAAAACAACACTATCACTGATCCTGGCGGTGCTTGCCGGCATCTCGGCGATGCTTGCCGGCTGCACACTGGAGACCTCCGGCAACGGGAAACTCGATGGCTTCTGGCATCTCACGGCCGTTGACACCATTGCCACCGGCGGAAAATGCGACCTGTCGCACAGACTGTTGTTCTGGGGCGTGCAGGCAAGGTTCGTCAACATGAGCGACCGCGACAACGAGGCATTCGATTTCATGTTCCGCTTCGAGCATTCCGACAACATGCTGAGGGTCTACGAACCGTTCATCAACGACCGCGAGTCTGGCGACACGCCGGTCAACGACGCGGAAATGCTCGCGCCTTTCGGGGTGAGCGCGATGGAGCAAATTTTCAAGATAGAGACCCTGACATCAAAGAAGATGACGCTGTCAACAGAGCATCTGAGATTATATTTCACTAAAATGTAAAAGCAAAGGACATGAGAAAAATAGCCGTTGCCGGCACAGGATATGTCGGCCTTTCGATAGCAACGCTGCTCGCGCAGCACAACGAGGTAACCGCAGTGGACGTGATAAGCGAGAAAGTCGACATGGTGAACAAGCGACAGTCGCCGATAGCAGACCACGAGCTGGAGGAGTTCTTTGCCACCAAAAAACTGCACCTGCGCGCCACACTCGACGCAGAGGCGGCATACAGAGATGCCGGGTTCGTCGTCATAGCGACCCCGACAAACTACGACTCGCAGATGGACTTCTTCGACACATCAGCCGTCGAGGCGGTCATCAAACTGGTGATGAAAGTGAACCCAGACGCAATAATGGTGATAAAAAGCACCATACCGGTTGGCTTCTGCGAGCATGTGCGCGAAAAATACAACTCGCACAACATCATCTTCGCACCGGAGTTCCTGCGCGAGAGCCGCGCACTATACGACAACCTCTACCCGTCGCGCATCATCGTAGGCACGGTGATGGGCGACGGGCGGCTCGTCGCTGCCGCGCACGACTTCGCCTCGCTGCTGAAAGAGGGAGCGGCGAAGAAAGAGATCGAGACGCTGTTCATGGGACTGACGGAGGCAGAGGCGGTGAAACTGTTCGCCAACACATACCTCGCGCTGCGAGTGAGCTATTTCAACGAACTCGACACTTACGCCGAGATGAAGGGCCTCGACACCGCCGCAATAATAAAGGGAGTGTGCCTCGACCCGCGCATCGGCGACCAATACAACAACCCGTCGTTCGGCTACGGAGGCTACTGCCTGCCGAAAGACACCAAGCAACTGCTGGCAAACTACCGCGACGTGCCGGAGAACCTCATCGAGGCCATCGTGGAGAGCAACCGCACGCGCAAGGATTTCATCGCCGACAGGGTGCTTAAGAAGGCCGGCTACTACGACTATTACAACCGTGGCGACTTCAGCCCGGCGGAAGAGCGGTCGGTCGTGGTGGGCGTTTTCCGCCTCACCATGAAGAGCAACTCCGACAACTTCCGGCAGTCAAGCATACAGGGGGTCATGAAACGCATCAAGGCAAAAGGCGCGCAGGTGGTGATCTACGAACCGGCTCTCGAGGACGGCAGCACGTTCTTCGGCAGCAAGGTGGTCAACGACCTCGGCAAGTTCAAGCAGATGAGCAATGCCATCATTGCCAACCGCTACGACACGTCACTCGACGACGTGCGCAGCAAGGTATATACGCGCGACATCTTCCGCAGGGACTGATAACCACATTTGGGATAAAACGGAGTGGGAGGAAAACGATTGTTTCCTCCCACTCTGTTTGATGTCATGGCGGTTGTCATGGCCCTACCCGGCATGGGATGCCGGGAGGTGTGACACATGTGCCACCTCAATCATTATTTTGGCTGTCGTCCTCGTCCCACATCTCCATGTCGTCCTGCCACTGCTTTGAATATGCCTCCCCTGTATTTTCATCTTTCCTTGGAATTGAGATCAGTTCGTCTTTCATAAAGCCGCAGTCTGCACTCATCTTGGTTATCCCGGTGCGTGGCGGCAGGTATGCGCGCCTGCCGCCGGCAGCGTTGTTTATGTTTTTATCTTCAGTATTCATATTTATTTCGTCTTTAATGTTTTCTTACCCTTTATAATATACATGCCAGATGGCAGACTGTCGAAGTTTGTGCCTACATAGCGGCCGTCCATAGTGTATATGCGCTGTGCGCCTTGCTGTGCATCGGTGTTTCCTGTCACATCGTTGATGCCCGTAGCCTCGCCTTCCGAGAGCAACACAAGCTGCGTGACAGCGCTAATAGCAGATTTAGGCATAATAATTCCTCGGAATGGTGGTATGAATGTACCAAAACCGTCCTTGTCCGGCATTCTTTTCCATATATCGTTTCCATTTTCATCGCGGCCCAGCGTCCAAGGATGATACTGTACATCAGATATTTCATTTTCACGTGGAATCTTTTCGGTGCTGCCAGTGAAGTAGTAGCTCTGGTCAGACGTGGCTTGGATAAAGACTTTTGGCTTTAATCTTCCACTTATCTTATACTTGTCGTTGCCAGATGCAGCTATTTGTACGGGAGTAGTGGTGGCATGAAAGTCATTCGAGCTGAATTTATTACTACCATTGGTGATGCGCAGCAGATAAGGTCTGTTCGCATCGAGCGTGCTGCCGTCGGGGATTGACTTGAACACATAATACTCTTTGCGAGATAATACCTCCCCCCATTCGTTTTTAGTTACATCTTCTCCATATTTATACAGGTTGTATGCACGAATGCCCTGTGGTAATGTCACGGCGTATGGCAGGAAGATGGTGAAGCAGTTCTTGCCAGAGGCAAAGGGCGAGAAGTCGCGGTAGGAGGACAGGGAATTATCTCCCTCATAATGAGCAACTGCTAATGCGGTGTTGTAACCACGATCTATGGTTGTGTTGTTAATGGTCATGTTGCATCTGTTGTAAACCACTTCGTTCGCTGTGATGTCACAAAGGAACTCGTATTCTGCACCATCTTGCAAGCTCAGCTTGGTGCATGTGCCGTCGCTCCTGACAAAGTTCACGTCCTGGCCTGCTGCAATGGTGATGCCCTGTGCTTTGGGAAGAAACACGAGGGTGTGGGTTGGTAGTCCTGCCGTGATAGTCTTGTTCGGATTGGCAGCCGTGTTAAATGCTCGCGACAAATTCTTCAGCTTGCTTTTGGCATCTGCGCTGTTCATGTTGCGCAAGTCTATAAATTCTAATTCGGGGCAACCTTCAAGAATTCCCGCACCAACCTTGCAGTTGGCAGTACCCTTCAAGGTAAATCCTGTCAGTTTGGTATTTCCCGCAAAGGCACCATCGCCTACTTCCTCAACTTGCTCTCCAATCACAAAATCACCTGACATAACGCCATTTTCAAAAGCCCTTGCACCAATCTTCGTTACTACAGACAATTCGTTGAAACTGATGATACCCGTATTTGCGAAAGCTCTTTCTTCTATAGTAGTCACAGAAAGAGGAATGAAAAAATTATCTTTTTTAATAAAGGCTTTTTCAAACATGCCTGCTGGGATCGTTTTTGGACCCTCTGCCAAAACAGGTGTAACTATTCTACCCAATCTATAAGAACTTAGATCATACGAATATTCTGCAAAGGATTCCACACCCGACCGATAGTCAGTAACAGCAGGGTCGAGATTGTTATACATCGCTTTAATTGTGGCATCTGCTGTGGTTGCTTCGCCAATTTTTGCTGTTGCAGGGATGGGTGTTGTTATATTAAATTTGTCTCCCTTGAAAGCCTGATATCCCACGAATGTTATATTTGGACACTCAAATTTTGACTTTGAAAAACTTCCCTCAAAGGCTTGGGGGCCTATGGCAGTTGCACCAAGAATTTGGATAGGTTGATCTTTTTTAGAATATTTAAATTTCTTTGTGCTACCTTTTTTTTCAATTATATAAGGTGCCAAATTGGTCTTGTAGAAGGCACGCCAACCGATGTACTTCAGGCTTGCTGGGAAATTCAAAGTGTTAACACTACACTGATAAAAGGCGGCGTCCTCAATGGCTTTTATCGATTCAGGAAGCTCCACTTTATCAATTCCCCTTTCATTGATGAATGCATAGGAGCCGATGGCTACCACTGTCCAGTCAATATTGTTATGCTTGACAGTTGCCGGAATGATTACTACATGAATATTATGTTTTGTTTCTGCTTCTGGAGTTTTGTCAGTATAAATTCCTGGTTTCAATTCTTCTTCTAACGTAACTTTCGGTGTCCCGTTGTAGCCTTTCCACTCATTAGGGAGGTCAGCCGTTTCACTGGCTAACACCTGCCGTGTTGCTTGCGCCGTTGCAGCATTTGAGTTTGCCCATGTTACTTTCACGGTTTTCTCCTGGGCATCCACCACCTCATACCAATAGCCATTATCGACTTGGAATCTGTCTCTTACGTTCTGCGCGTTGACTGGCAGAGCCGTTATCATCAGCAGCACAAGCGTGAGCCATGCACTGCGTCGCTTTGTCTTGTAATTTTTCTTCATGATTTTAAGTAATTATTTAATTGTTATATTTTATACAGTTTGGTTGTGAGCATACATTATTGCCGCACATGGTTTATTTGTAAGCCGTGTGCGGAATTTATACCAAACTTATTTGCAAATGGTGATTTGCAGAGCGCGGTTCGTGAACGAAGGTTAACAAACAGGGGGGGGGGCAGTAACGTTTGTTAACGCCCGCGTGCTGCAATCCTTATCATATTGTTGCCTGCGTGCTGCTACCTTTACAAGGTATGTTTTATATATAAATGTATGAATTTTCATAACTCTGTGCAAAGTTATGAAAAAACACTGAATAACAACAAACATTTACCGAATTTTTACACATATTTAACCTGAAATCGAACATTGTACCCAAACCGGTCCTTACGACACCGATTTTTCCATCTCGACTTGGCAATCAGTGCCCCCGGCGGCTGCTTGCAGCCGCTTGCCGGCATGGAAAGGCTTGTCATTTTGCATGCCTTATCAACCTGACAGACGAAATTCCGGACTGCGCTTTGATACGAGCGGAGATGCAATCTCGCCGTGTTTGGCGAGCAAATTCGCCGTGTTTGACGAGCAAATTCGCCGTGTTTGACGAGCAAATTCGCCGTGTTTGGCGAGCAAATTCGCCGTGTTTGACGAGCAAATTCGCCGTATTTACATTGCAAATTCGCCGTATTTGCATTGTAAATTCGCCGTGTTTGCACGGTGATTGGACGCAAGTGCGGATGCCTGAAACATGTTTCCGTGACACCCTTCATCATCCATCGGGAGTGTTGTCCTTGCTGATTTGACGCAAACCGGTCATTACGACACTGGTTTTCCCATTCCGTCTTGCCAACCCGTTCCCCGTCTGCTTTCAGCCGCTTGCCTGCATCACGCGTTTTCAAGAGTTTCCCTTGAAGTTTTCCATCCCGCGAAGGATTTTCACCGCCTCTCCCACTGACGCGACACCTTCTATAACCATAGATCGTCTGGGTGCTTCGCGCAGCCGGCACCGCTTCACGTTTGCCTTCATGAAGTCGATTATATTCCCGAACGTGCGGCTATGGAAATACCGGCTCATCGCGTTTCCGGGGAAATACAGAATCATCTGCCCGTTTTTCATTGTCACCTTCTCGCATCCCAGCCTCCTGCCCACTCTCCGCAGTGTCACCACCTGCAGCAGTTCCTCGCCCTCGCGCGGCACCGGCCCGAAGCGGTCGATCAGGTTTGCGCGGTACTGTTTCAGGCCTTCGTTGTTCTTTATCAGGTCGAGCTCGCGGTATAGCAGCATGCGCTCTGACGACGAAGGCACGTATGTGTCGGGGAAATACATCTCGAGGTCGCTGTCGACGGAGCATTCCGCCACCCAGCAGTCCCCGGTGCCGCCGGGTCGCGCCGCGCCGCCGTGAGGCTCGCCGCCGGTCTTCGCGCCGCCGTCCTCCCCTTGCGTTTGCGCCGCCTCCTCATCCCGTAGTTCCACCATCGCCTCGGTGAGTATTTTATGGTAAGTCTCATACCCGAGGTCCTCCATAAACCCGCTCTGTTCCGCGCCGAGCAGGTTTCCCGCGCCCCGTATGTCAAGGTCCTGCATCGAGAGGTTGAAGCCGCTGCCCAGTTCCGAGAACGTCTCGAGTGCCTCGAGCCTCCGCCTTGCCTCCTGCGACAGCGACGACAGCGGCGGTGCGAGCAGGTAGCAGAACGCCTTCTTGTTGCTGCGTCCCACGCGCCCCCGCATCTGGTGCAGGTCTGACAGTCCGAAGCGTTGTGCGTCGTTTATTATTATGGTGTTGGCATTCGGGATGTCGATGCCGTTCTCCACGATGGTTGTCGAGAGCAGCACGTCGTAGTCGTAGTTCATGAATCCCATCACCGTTTTCTCGAGTTCCTCCGGCTTCATCTGCCCGTGTCCTGTTGCGATGCGTGCGTCCGGTATGTTGTTTTTAATAAGGTTTGCTATCTCCGGCAGTGAGTTTATGCGGTTGCTGACGAAGAACACCTGTCCGTTGCGGCTCATCTCGAAGTTTATCGCGTCGACGATGACCTCCCTGTCGAAAGTATGCACCTCGGTCTGCACGGGGAAGCGGTTTGGCGGCGGTGTCTGTATTATGCTCATGTCCCTTGCGCCCATCAGCGAGAACTGGAGGGTTCGCGGTATCGGCGTTGCGCTCATGGTGAGTGTGTCAACGTTTGTCTTCATCTTTCGGAGTTTCTCCTTCACCGCCACTCCGAATTTCTGTTCCTCGTCGATGATGAGCAGTCCGAGGTCCTTGAACCTCACCGTCTTGCCGATCAGTTTGTGCGTTCCTACGATTATGTCTATCCTCCCCTGCTCGAGGTCCTCGAGCACCTGCCTCGTCTGCTTTGTCGATCGCGCCCTCGACAGGTAATCGACCCTGACGGGCATTCCCTCGAGTCGTTTTCTGAACGTCTGGTAGTGCTGGTATGCTAGCACCGTGGTCGGCACCATCACCGCCACCTGCTTCGAGTCGCACGCCGCCTTGAACGCCGCGCGCACTGCCACCTCCGTCTTTCCGAAGCCCACGTCGCCGCACACCAGGCGATCCATCGGGCGAGGTGCCTCCATGTCGGCCTTGACGTCGTTTGTCGCCTTCAGCTGGTCCGGGGTGTCCTCGTAGAGGAAGCTTGCCTCCAGTTCCTGTTGCATGAACGAGTCGGCGGCGAAGGCATAGCCCCTCTCCCTCCGTCGCTCGGCATACAGTTTTATCAGGTCGCGTGCGATGTCCTTTATCTTCTTCTTCGTCCGCTCCTTCATCCTGTCCCATGCCCCTGTCCCGAGTGTTGACAGCCGTGGCGGCTTGTCGGTGTCGTGGCGGCGGTACTTGCTGATTTTGTACAGCGAGTGTATCGACACGTCGACCTTGTCGTTGTTCTGATATACAATGCGTATTGCCTCCTGGTAGGTCTGCCCCACCGGCGTGCGCACCAGTCCCGCGAATTTTCCCACGCCGAAGTCCACATGCACCACGAAGTCGCCTATCTCCATATCCTGCAGTTCCTTCATGGTGAGAGCCATCTTGCCCGCCCTCGCCGCGTCTGACTTGAGGCTGTAGCGGTGGAAACGGTCGAAAATCTGGTGGTCGGTGAACAGGCACATCCGCAGTGAGTTGTCCGCGAAGCCCTCGTGTATCGTCGGGCTAACCGGCCCGAACTGCTCGCTGACAATTCCCTTCAGCCTCTCGTGCTGTTTTGCGCTGTCAGCGAGTATGAACAGTTTGTATCCTTTCAGCGTGTAGTCTTCGAGCGTCTGTCTGAGCAGGTCGAAGTTCTTGTGCAGCAATGGCTGCGGCGATATGTCGAATTTTATCGTTGCCTGCGGCGTGGCAGCCGGTTTGTTGCCAAACTCTATGCGCCTGAATCGCAGCGCGTCCTCTGTGAACTGCGTCCCCGGGCAGAGCGTGCTTTCCGCCGTCATCTGCGTCGTCAGCGCGTGCTGTTCCATCTCCGTGAGTCCCTCGGCGCGCTCGGCAAGTGCCTGCCGCGAGAATCCCTCGCGGTAGATGCGGTCTATCGTCTCGCGGACATATATGAAGTCCTTCATGGCAATGACGGTGTCTTCCGGCAGGAATTGCAGGAACGGTGTCTTGTCGTTGGTCAGCGTTGCCATCTCCGGCACGATTGCGACCCGCTCTCGGCGTTCGCGCGACAGCTGGGTCTTCACCTCGAAGGTGCGTATGGAGTCAACCTCGTCGCCGAAGAAATCGATGCGGAACGGATATTCGCTGCTGTAGCTGAACACATCGACGATGCTCCCGCGTGTGGCGAACTGCCCCGGCTCATACACATAGTCAACCTCGGTGAAGCCGAAGTCGAGCATCGTGTGCCTCATCTGCGTCGTGTCGACGGTCTGTCCCACGGCGATTGATATGCTCCTCTCGTCGAGAAGCCTCTTCGACACCACTAACTCGGCGACGGCGGAAGGTTCCGAGACGATGTACGATGTCCCGGCTGCGGACTGCAGTCTGGTGAGCACCTCGGTGCGCAGTATCTCGTTTGCCGCGTCGCGCTGCCCGTATTTCACCTGCCTGCGGTATGACGACGGGAAGAAGAACACCTTTTCCGCGCCCATCATCTGCTTCAGGTCGTTGTAGAAATATGCCGCCTCGTCGGCGTCCTGGAGTATGAAAAGTATTGTCTTGCTGACCTTCATCGCCGCAGCGGCGAACATCATAGGCGCGGCGGAGGCGACAAGCCCTTGCAGGAAAACGTTCTCTGATGATTTGTCTTCCAGTATGTGCGCCAGCGCGGAAACTTGCCGCGACTTGGCATACTCCAACAATAATTCCTTTATCTCCAAATCAACATCCGCTTCGCCAACGTGAATTTACGTTCAAATTAACGTTTAATTTACGTCAAATTTACGTTCAATTTACGTTCAATTCATGTTTTTTAACGTAAATAGTCGTAAATTATCCGTAAATTTGACGTAAATACTGTATATTCCACAGTTGTTCAATTTACGTTCAATTTACGTCAAATTCACGTTAAATTTACGTTAAATATACGTCAGATTCACGTCAAATTCACGTTTCAGAGTGTTTGCAGGTAGCGTTCCGCCTCGAGTGCCGCCTTGCATCCTGTTCCGGCTGCCACGACGGCCTGCCGGTAGGTGGGGTCGCACACGTCGCCTGCGGCAAACAGTCCCGGCGTGCGTGTCTGCTGTGTGGTGCCGATGGTCTTTATGTATCCCACCTCGTCGGTATCCACCCACTTGGCGAACACCTCGCTGTTCGGCTTGTGGCCTATGGCGAGGAAGAAGCCGTCTATCGCCACGTCGTAGTGCTGCTCGTCGGGCTCGCCCTTGCGCTTTACGACGTGCATGCCCTCCACGCCGTTCTCCCCGTAGAGGCCCGTGGCATTGTGCTCGAAAAGTATCTCTATGTTTTCGGCAGCCATCACGCGCTCCTGCATTATCTTCGAAGCGCGCAGGAAAGGCTTGCGCACCACGAGGAAGACCTTGCTGCACAGCTGCGACAGATAGAGCGCGTCCTCGCACGCGGTGTCACCGCCCCCGACGACCGCCGTAACCTTCTTGCGGTAGAAGAATCCGTCGCATGTGGCGCACGCCGACACGCCCCGCCCGTTGTATTTATCCTCGTCTGGCATCCCGAGGTATTTCGCAGAGGCTCCCGTCGCCACGATCACCGTGTCGGCCTCTATCTTATCGCCGCTGTCGAGTGTCGCGACGGCCGGTCTTGCGGAGAAGTCGGCATCGGTGACAGACCCAGTGAGGATTTCCGCGCCGAAGCGTGCGGCCTGCTGCTGCATCTCCGTCATCATCTGGTTGGCGTCAACGCCTTCCGGATAGCCTGGGAAGTTCTCCACGATTGTTGTCTGGGTCAGCTGTCCGCCCATCTGCATTCCGCACACCACCACCGGGCTGAGGTTTGCCCTGCCGGCATATATGGCAGCGGTGTACCCTGCTGGCCCGCTGCCCACGATCAAGCATTTTGTATGTTTCATTTCAGCATCACATGCCGCCTGCCGTGCGTTGTGCGCGGCCAGACGGCATGTATTGGTTTTAAAGAAGTTCTATGATTTGTTTCTCGATGTTCTCTATCTTCTCTGTCGGCTCGAAGCGTGCCACCACCTGGCCTTTCTTGTTGATGAGGAATTTCGTGAAATTCCACTTTATGTCAGCCTTCTCCTTGTACTGCGGGTCTGCCTCGCCGAGCATCTTGTCGAGAACCGGCGCTATGGGGTGCGACATGTCCCAGCCTGCGAAGCCCTTCTGTTCCTTGAGGAACTTGTACAGCGGCTCGGCGTCATCCCCGTTCACCTTTATTTTCTTGAAGCGCGGGAACTCTGTGCCGTATGTCATCTTGCAGAAGCTGTGGATGCTCTCGTCTGTGCCGGGAGCCTGCTGCCCGAACTGGTTGCACGGGAAATCGAGGATCTCGAAGCCCTGCCCGTGATGTTTTTCGTAGAGTTTCTCAAGCTCTTCGTACTGCGGTGTGAACCCACACTTAGTTGCCGTGTTGACAATCAACAACACCTCGTTGGCATACTCTTTCAGCGACACTGTCGCGCCTTTCCTGTCCTTGACAGAGAAATCATAAACTGTTTTCATTTCCATCATGTGATTTGTTGCTATATTTATTGTAATGCAAAGGTAGTAAAAAAGACGCAAACAACGCATACATGATGGCGGTTTTAGTTTTTTTTATGAATGGGGCAAGCCTCTGGGGCAGGTTTTTCCTGCGGCATCACGATTTCCTTATGCCGCGCCACCACACCGCGAGATAGGGTTATCCCCCGCAACAGTATGGATATTCCTACGCGTTTTTCGGGATTTTATCAACGGCAAGTCGCGGAAAAATGCTATCTTTGCAGCAGATAAACAAATAAAACAACAAAGTTATGAAAAAGATAATCTATACATTGGCAGCGGTGGCTATGGCGGCGGTGACACTATCATCGTGCGAAGACGAGAATATCGCACACACACTCTCCGGGTCGTTCTGCAAGACTTGGGAGGGGACGATAAGCACATACTACGAGGACCGGTGGGGACTGGCCGGCGACGACTTCAGCACGGTTATCGCCTTCTACAGCGACGACTACTACCTTACGAGGGGCACCGGATCGGAGGTGGACTACGACATCAACGACCCGTACGGCAGCTACTGGTACAGCGATTTCGAATGGCGCGTGAGCAACGGTGTCATCGAGCTGCGCTATGCCGACACGGATTACGCGCCGGTGTATATCTATGACTACAGCCTCGGCGACTGGTATTTCTCCGGACACATGGACGACGGGACAAACAAGGACATCGTCTTCGACCTAAGGGCAAGGGGCGAATTCGACTGGGATTCATATTACTACGGGTATTACCTGCCCGGACAGAAGAGAATCGCCCCGGCAAGAAAGGACAGCACACCAGCCTCAGCAAGAGGGAAGTTCGGGAGCAAGGGCGCGTTCGCGAAAAAAAACAATGATATGCGCCCCATTATTTTGCAAAAAGGAAAATAGTTAGTAACTTTGTCGCAAAAATAGAATTGGGGCTATGAACAACGGCACGCGCAAGGATGAAGGACTGCAGGCACTCGGGGAAAAGACGGGATACCGCGACGACTATGCCCCCGAGGTGCTCGAGACCTTCGAGAACAAGCACCCCGGGAACGACTACTGGGTGAGGTTCAACTGCCCGGAGTTCACAACGCTATGCCCAATAACAGGGCAGCCGGACTTCGCGGAGATAAGGATAAGCTACATCCCGGCGGAGAGAATGGTGGAGAGCAAGAGCCTGAAACTATACCTCTTCAGTTTCCGCAACCACGGCGACTTCCACGAGGACTGCGTGAACATAATAATGAAAGACCTCATAAAACTGATGGACCCGAAATACATCGAGGTGAGGGGACTGTTCACTCCGCGCGGGGGAATCAGCATCTATCCGTTTGCAAACTACGGAAAGCCAGGGACAAAATACGAGCAACTGGCATGGCAACGCTTCGCAAACAACGAGTGAGAAAAACAGCCGCGACAAAACGACGTAAAGGATAAGGACATGAAATACAGACTGAACTCAGTTGTGGCATTCCTCGGACACAACAAGTACTGGATAGTGCTGGTCGCCGGAGTGCTGGTGGTCGGAGTGCTTGACGAGAACAGTTTCTTTAAAAGGATAAGGCTGGAAAGCAAAATCCGCGACCTGAACGAGCAAATCGACAAGTACAACGTGAAATATGAGGAGAACACGGCAAGACTGCGCGAACTGGAAACCAGCCCGAAAGCAATAGAGAAGATAGCACGCGAGAGATACTTCATGAAAGCAGACGACGAGGACATCTTCGTGCTTTCTGACGACAAGCAACTATTCACACAGGAAGATGAGACAACTGAGTAAGGCAGAGAGCATCGTAATGGTGGCAGGAGCCGTGCTGATGGCGGTGGCGGCAGTGGCATACGTACTCGCCATACGCAAGCCTGCGGCATGGATGATGATGGCAGGCACGGGGGCATTCGTGGCAATGCAGATGAGACAGACCTACAACGGCAACAGCCTGGCGATACGACGGCTGCGCTCGATAATGAAAATGGGCAACATATTCTTCGTGGCGGCGGCGCTGCTCATGCTGGAGAACGCATACCAGTTCCTGCTTCCAAAATTCATGGAGAACGGAATAAGCGGATACAACGCATACGTGCACTACATACACAACAACTGGGTGGTGGCACTGCTCATCGCCGCAGTGATAGAACTATACACAACACACAGAATATCGTCGGAACTCGACAAAGAGGCAAAAAAACCATAAAACACGCACCAAATGTTTTAAATAGCATAAAAAATTTTCCTTTCCTCAATAATACATCGTACATTTGCCACGCTTATCAGAACGAACAACGTATGAACAGGATTCTTTACGCATTGATTGCAACGACACTACTTGCCTCCTGCGCAAATTCTTACAACATAACGGGAACGTCGAGCGTGCAGATGCTCGACGGGAAAAAAATGTACCTGAAGAACGCAAGACCCAGCAAGAAGGAAAGCATAGACTCATGCGACGTGGTGCACGGGCAGTTCAGGTTCAGCGGAAATCTCGACTCAGTGCGAATAGTGAACTTGTTCATTGACGATGAATATGTCACGCCGCTGGTGCTCGAAAGCGGAGAAATAACGGTGAAGATAGACAACTCGCAGACAACGGTGGGCGGGACGGAACTCAACTGCACACTCGACAGGTTTATGAAATCATTCTTACGGCTGCAGGACATGGTAATGGACATTGAGCACGAACAGAACCAGAGTATCATGGAAGGATGCGACGAGCAGGCAACCATGAAACAACTCTACACGAAACTTATCGGACTGAGCGAGAGGAAAGACACGCTGTTCACAAACGTGGTGACAAGCAATTTCGAGAATGTCATCGGCCCGTGGGCCTTCGTATACAGGGTGTCATACGACACCGACCCGTACAGTTACCCCTACCCTTCGTGGATGACGAACGTGCTTTACTCGAGGGCTATGGAAGAGCTGCCGTCGTGGATAGAATACATCATGGCAAAGGCGCCAGCCGAGTTCAGGCAGGACACTGAGGTGGAAAAACTGTACAAGGCATTCCAGGAGCAGCAGAACCTGGTCGGCAGCACCGGGGACGCCGCGCCGCCCGTGGAACACGACGTGCTGCCGGTGACACCCACACCGAACGACCTTGCACGGCCGGCAAACGACGGGAATGAGAAATAAGCACTATGGCAAACAGGACACTTATAAGAAATGTAGATATTGTGAATGAAGGATTGAGCCGTCACGGTTCAATCCTTATTGGTAATGACCGCATAGAGGAGATATTCCACGGCGACGCGCCAGACATCGGGGACGCCAAGGTGATTGACTGCCAAGGGGCAAAGGCTCTGCCGGGGATAATAGACGAGCATGTGCACTTCCGCGAGCCAGGCATGACGCAGAAGGCCGACATCGGGAGCGAGAGCCGCGCCGCAGCATACGGCGGCGTGACATCGTTCTTCGACATGCCGAACACCGTTCCGCAGACCACCACAATAGATGCCCTGCGGCAGAAACTTGACATCGCGGCAAGGACAAGCCACGTAAACTATGCGTTCTTCTTCGGTGCGACAAACGGCAATGCCGCGCAGACCCGCAAACTCGACAGGCACCGCGTGCCTGGCATAAAACTGTTCATGGGAGCGAGCACGGGCAACATGCTCGTTGACCGCAAGGATGCCCTCGAGCAAATTTTCCGTGACGCGGAGCTGCCGGTGATGACGCACTGCGAGGATTCCGTAATAATCTCACACAACATGAAAGAGGCGAAGGCACGGTATGGCGACGACCCGGACATAAGCCTCCACCCGGCGATACGCTCTGCCGAGGCCTGCCACGCAAGCACGTCACTCGCCGTGGAGCTCGCGCGGCGGTACGGCACGCGGCTGCATGTGGCACATCTCACCACGGCACGCGAAACAGAACTCTTCACGCCAGAATATCCCGGCATCACCGCCGAGGCCGTCATCGCACACCTCATGTTCACCGATGCCGACTACCAGCGGCTCGGCACGGCAATCAAGTGCAACCCTGCGGTGAAGTCGCGCGCCGACCGGGACGCGCTGCGCAAGGCTCTCACCGACGGCAGGATATACACCGTGGCGACCGACCACGCGCCACACCTGTGGAGCGACAAGCAGGGTGGCTGCGCACACGCCGCGTCAGGCATGCCGATGATACAGTTCTCGCTCGTCTCCATGCTTCAACTCGTTGACGAGGGGGTGCTGACAATAGAGCGCGTGGCGGAACTGATGTGCCACGCGCCGGCACGACTGTTCGAGGTGCGCGACCGTGGCTTCCTGCGCCCCGGGATGAAGGCAGACATCACTGTCGTGCGGCGCGGAGCGCCGTGGCGCGTGACGAAGGACATCATCCAGAGCAAGTGCGGATGGAGCCCGTTGGAAGGACACGAGTTCGCATGGCACGTGGAACACACTTTCTGCAACGGGCGGCACATATATAACAATGGCTCGTTCGACGGCGGCAGCCTCGGCGAGGAAATACTTTTCAGATGAAATGATAGCGAGAATCTCCATACTTGCCGTAATTGTCATCCTGTTGCCGTTCATATACGCTGACCGGCGCATGGCACGCCGCCGTCCGGGCAGATTTCACATGAAGCGCGCGGCGATGTGGCTTCCCTGCATTGCTATGCTGGCATACACGGCAGTACTGGCGTGCCTGCGCGGTTTCGCGCCAGCGGACATACGGGTGCTTTATGTGTATCTGCTCATACTGGGAGTCGTTTTCATACCTGCGGCGATATTCACGCTGTTTTCCTTTGCCGGCAAATTGTTTGCAAAGAGAAGTGCGGCGTGGCATGGCAGAATGAGAACAGCGGGAGCATTCCTCGCCATTGCAGCCGCAGCTGTCGTGGCCTATGGCTCGTTCTTCGGCAACAAGGGGGTCAACGTGCGCAGCGTTGAATATGCGTGCGACCGCCTTCCCGCCTCCTTCGACGGCTACCGCATCGCCCTGTTCAGCGATGCCCACGTGGGGAGTTACGTATGGGGAAGCGCCAAGAGGCTTCAGGCTGTGGTCGACACCATCAACAACCTGCGCCCCGACATGATAGCATTCGCCGGCGACTTGCAGAACATGCAGCCCGACGAGCTACTGCCGGTGATGCCGATGCTGAGCGGACTGGAAGCCCCAGACGGTGTGTTCTCGGTGTTAGGCAACCACGACGACGGGCACTATCTCAATGCCGGCGCTGCGGCAACCATGCGCAGCGAGCGGGTCATGTGCGACAGGCAAAGACAAATGGGATGGCGCCTGCTGACCGACGGCAGCGCAACAATAAGAAAAAACGGCGACAGCATATTCATCGCCGGCATGTATTGCGATGGGAAACTGGCGGGCCCGCGCAGGACAAACCCACACAAGGCAATGGCAGGAATACCGCATGAGGCATTCACGGTGATGCTGCAGCACGACCCTACATCGTGGCGGCACACCATCCTCCCTCAAACCACGGCGCAGCTCACGCTAAGCGGGCACACACACGGAGGGCAGATGCGGATAGCGGGAATGTCGCCTGCGGCAATGGCTTACGACGAATACGACGGGATGTACTACGCCAAAGACGGGCGGGCATTGTTCGTCACCACCGGCATAAACGCCCTCGTGCCGTTCCGTTTCGGAATGAAGCCAGAAGTGGTCGTCATCACACTGCGAAACAAGAAAAGAGGAAAGTAAGCGTGCCGTGGTGTGATGCGTGGTCACAGGCGGCAAATGGCAAAGACACATGCGTAATGGGATTGCGACACCGCGCCAACGCTCCTGACATAAAGAAGCGTGGCGCGGTGTCGCATTGCACGGTGGCAGCCCCATTTGGTGGGAGGCCGTCATCTGATGTCCTTGAACGGCTCGAACACGGGGTCAGGCAGCGTTGTGCTGCTTTCGTCCCATACGGGACGTATGGCCTTGGCCTGGCCCTTTCCGTTGGCGGAGAAGTTCCACTCGGTTGTACCGAAGAAGCCATCCACGGACAGGTCGGCAGTAGTTGATTTCGATGTCATGTACTGCCCGTAGGCACCATATTTATAGGTCATGTCACGGTAGCCTATATCTTTATTCAACACCAGCCTTCTACCGGTTATGGGGAGGAACAACCCCTTTCCGGCCCTTACCAGCGCCGTGACGTTGGTGTATTTGTAGTATTTGCCAGGGCGTGTCGGGAATGTCTTCTTTCGTGGCTCTCCGTGGTTTGTGTAGAAGTATGCGCCGTATATTGGCAGACCATTGTCAGAGTAGCAGTAGCCTGGTATGACGTTGGCTCCCTTGAACAGTGTTCTCATCTCGTCACGGTTCGGCATGCGGTATTTCTGATTGTTGTACATCGTGTAATACCATACGATGTCACCGCAAAATGCTTTGTCGCGGGTAGTGGTCTTGTGAGTGCCTGTTGACTCGTAGAAATTCTTTGCGATGTCGATGGCAGTGCCAGCCTTGTAGTAACCTCCTTTCAGGTTGAGTGCATTCTTGATGTCGCCGAAGCGGAACAGGTCAAGGTCATTGGTTACGGATTCACGGTTTTTATCCTTGAACTGCGATGTTGGCCACCATCCCGGAATTTCCTCTCCGGGGATATAGCGCTGCGAAATCCACCACTGTGCGGGCGCGATGCCCCAGTATTCCTTTGAGGCGTCGCCGGGATCCTGATAATGTATGAAGTTGCCCGTGGCCCATTTCACGCCCTGGACTTCAACATAAGGCTTGGGATTGACCTCTTCCATCTGCAGCACGTCAGTGCGGTAAACCCTGTCGGCCTCAATGTTGATGGCATTATATGTGCGTGCATAGCATTTTCCCCCGACGTATGCCGTTATCAGCACGTCGCTGTAATTTCCCGGGAACAAGGCCGCATAGGTGTATTTGCCGTTGGCGGAGGTGAGTTTGCCGCTGGCTGGCTTTATGACGATGTTTTCCGCCTCGTCGTAGGTGTTTTCCTCAACGAAACGCCCCGTGCCAAGGTCGAACACGTCGATTGAAGTCATGTTCGAGATGTATATCGAGTCAATGTCGGTCAGTATGCGCCCGTCTTTGCTGGCAAAACGCAGTCCCCATATTGCTATCTGGCGCTGCATCTTCCCGACATTAACGTTTACTTCCGCCTCATTCACCGTCTCTGGACTCGCCTTCGCCCACTGGAAGTCGAACTTCCTGCCTATTGTCTCTGCCGTGCCGTCCTGCCTTGTCAGGTCAAGCTCCACCAGGTGCTTTATGGTTTCTTGCCTTTCGTGATATACATACTCAAATGTCCTTTTCTTTTCTTTTCCGTTTTCATCTTCTTCGATTTCCGTTCCCTTGTCTTTGAAACCCATGGCGGCAAATATGGTCTTGCCATTGCCCTTGGATGCTGAGCCTGGGTAGAAGAAGCACAGTTCATCGGTTGTGGTGATTTCGTTCACGGTCTTTATTTCCCCATCGAATCCCCCGCTCTTTCCCGTGCTGGTGTTTGCCAGCAGGCTATAATCCTTCTCCCGGCTTTTGTCATTGTCTCTCAGGCAGTATGCCATCAGTTCGTCTTCGCTCGCCCATTCGGAATGCAGCAGGCTTTGCGCATCCTCACTCATTGCCCTTCTCTGTGGTGATTTTTCCCTGCCGTCCTCCTGCGTATTGGTAACGCCTGCTGAAATGTGGTATATGTGCATGCTGTCATTGATGTCGTCAGGCGACGTTATTTCGTCTGCCTGGCATCCTGACATCATTAGTGCCGCGATGACCATGGCACTGGCTGCGGTGGTTGTCTTATAGATTCTGTCCATTGTTTACTTTTGTTTGTATTTTTTTCAAGTCTTTTTTTATCACTCTCTTGCTTGTCCGCCTTTTCCTTGCATGGCTACATGTCGAGCTCCTCATCGTCGAACTGCCATACATTCGATTTTCCAGGATTGAATGGGTTTGGCGTGTCGCCATCCCCTCCTGCGGGATCTCCGCCCTCTTTGGGGTCCGAAGTGCCTGCACTGATTTTTAGAAGTTGGTGCTCCGCACTCAGCAGGCATACCTCTGTCATCGGTCTTAGATATTTCCTTTTCATGTTTCTATATGAGATTTATTTGTTATTTATGTTTGTCGGTATTTTTTGTGTGAAAATATTTGCATCGGAAAAAATGCCTTGCCAATGGCAGGGAAGCGAATACGGAAGAATGGGAAAGAAAGTTTTTTACCCCCCCCCACATTTATTAACACTCTGTGATACAGTGTGTTACGAACAATGATGAATTTACGGAAACCACTGGCGGTCTTCGCGGAAAACACTTGTCCTTTTACATATTGTGTGGGGGCAAGCCCTGGATAGTATGATTTAACTTTGCCCAATGCTTTGTATGTTCCAAATGGAAATCTGGGGCAAAGTTAGTCATAATACCCGATACTTGTAAACAAAAAGGAAAAAGAGGACAGCCTTGTCCTAAAACGGATTAAAGAAATGTCATATCACATGTTACTGGGGTGTAAAATGGTCAAAATCTCGGTATTCTGGAACAAGTGCCGAACTGATTGCGGCATAACTCTTGTCCATGGCGTTCCTGACGTTGTCCGCCCCCTGCCCCACCGGCTCTATCGGTTTGTGGATGGTGAGCGACAGCCGGTGCCAGCGCACGAAGTGCCAGTCACTTGTGCGCGGCATTATGTTGAACGAGCCGTTGATTGTCAGCGGCACCACGGGCAACCCCAGCTCGTCGGCAAGCATGAACGCCCCCCGGCGGAAGTTGCCCATGCGTCCCGTGAACGTGCGCGCCCCCTCGGGGAACACCACCACGCTCGTGCCGTGCCGAAGTATGTCGCGGGCATGGTCGTAGGCCTGCTTTATTTTGCTCGGGCCTCGCTTGTCAACGAAAATCTGGTTGCTCTTAATGCAGGCATAGCCTACGAATGGTATCTTCTTCAGTCCCTGTTTCATCATCCACTTGAAGTTGCGGCACAGGTATCCGAAGATGAGGAATATGTCGAACGCCCCCTGGTGGTTTGAGACGAACACATAACTCTGTCCCTCCCTCAGGTTTCCGCGCCCCTCCACCTTCACCGGTATGAAGAGCGTCCATAGGATGAAGCGCGCCCACAGCTTGCCGGGGTAATATCCCCAGAAACCAGCGTTGCCAACCAGCGTGCCGATGACAACGGCAGTGGCAGTTATCACCGTTGACAGCAGCAACAGCGGAACGAACACCAGCAACTGGTATATGCAGTATAAGATGCGTGTCATATCGCCGTCCTCCCTCAGTCCTGTTCCTTTGGCAATGCCGGGTATTTCCGCGTCCATCCGTCCCATCGCAGCCTCATCACGCCGAAGAAGGCCTCGCCGAAAATCCCTCCGCTCATCTTCGACACGCCCTCGCGGCGGTTGATGAAAATCACCGGCACCTCCTTTATGCGGAACCCTATCTTGTGTGCGGTGTATTTCATCTCTATCTGGAAGCCGTAGCCCTTGAAGCGTATCTTGTCCAGCTCCATCGTCTCGAGAACCCTGCGTCGGTAGCACTTGAAGCCAGCCGTGGTGTCGTGTATGTTCAGTCCGGTGACGATGCGCACATACTTCGATGCGAAATAACTCATCAGCACGCGCCCCATTGGCCAGTTGACGACGTTCACTCCGCTGACATACCGCGAGCCGATTGCCACGTCGTAGCCCTCGCCGGCGCACGCGCTGTATAGGCGCGGCAGGTCTTTCGGGTCGTGGCTGAAGTCTGCGTCCATCTCGAACACATAGCCGTAGCCATGTGCGAGAGCCCACTTGAACCCGGCGATGTATGCCGTCCCAAGTCCGAGCTTCCCTGCGCGCTCCACCATGAACAGCCGCCCGGCGAACTCACCTTCCATCAGCGAGCGCACTATCGCCGCCGTGCCGTCCGGCGAGCCGTCATCGATGACAAGTATATGGAACACCTTGTCGAGGTCTGCCACTGCCCGTATTATCTTCCCGATGTTCTCCTTCTCGTTGTAAGTAGGAATTATGACGATGCTGTCACTGTTTTTTGTTTCCATAATATCCTGTTTATATGTTAAGCGGAAAGATTTGCCATTCATCCCGCATTACCTTTTCCTCCATATCAATACCACCGCACCGCGTTTGAATATCCCGAGCGCTTGTCATACTTCAGCGCGTCTGCGAGTGTCGCGGCGTTGCACCTGAACGTGAAGTTGTAGCTGGTGTACGGCGCGAGCACCACCGAGCACGACATGTTGAAGCAGTGCAGGTCGCGCGACAGCGACGCCGTCGTCATGCTCACCTTGTGTGTGTCGAAGTCGTAGCCGCTCGCGAAGCTTATGTTCCACCCGTCGCTTATGCGCACGTTCCCGCTGACGTTGAGCGTCTGCGTGTACTTGTACGGGTAGCGCATTGTCTTGGTGTTGAACCTGCCTGCGGTGTTCTCGCTCATCGTTATGCCATAGCCTATGGTGAGCGACCATGGCATCGAGAACGCCATATACCCGTCGTCGTCGGTCTCTGCCTTCCCGGCGTTCTTCTTCCTTGCCCCGCGCTTCCCGCGCTCCATACTGTCGTCGATGTTGCTCTCGATGCCTGTGTCATACTCCTCGCCGTCCTCGTCAACATCATTGTCCCTGTCCTTTCCTCCCCCGAACAGTTTCCTTAGTTTCTCCGGTGTGAGCGTGAACGAGAAGTTCTGCGACATTCCCTGGAAGCGTCCGAAGCGTCCGTATCCCCATTCTGTGTGGTTGCCGACGTATGGATGTCCGTTCTCGTCGAGTTCGTATGCGTATGTCGCGAAGCGCGCGTTGACGTTGAACGTGTAGTTTTTCCACCATTTCAGCCTCACGTTCATGCCGAGGTCGCTCCACGGCTTCTCCTTCGCCGCCATGTTGTATGACATGTTAAGGCTCAGGTCGTCTATGATGCTCAGTTTCCTGAATCCCGTTGAGTCCTTGTCGGAGCGCACCTTCATCTCGATGTTGTTGCCCAGCGTGAACGATATGCTCCCGTTCTTTCCCCTCCCCGGCACGCCAAAGACGTTGTTCTGGAACGGCGAGTAATCGACGAGCGACACGTTGCCGTTGGCATCGGTCTTCTGGTAGGTCTTGTAATATCCGTAGCGCGACGCGCTGAAGTCAGGCGAGTAGTTGAAACTCACGGTCGGTGTCAGCACATGCCGGACCGCCACGATCTTGTCGCCGAATATTTTCCGCGACGGGACGAACATCCCATACAGTTTCGTCGACGCGCTGATGCTGAAGTTCCAGTCGTAAATGTTGCTGAATGCGTTCACTGTGTCGCAAACCTCCCTCTGCGCCACATTGTCCCACGAGCGCATCACCTTGTTGGAATACATGCGGTCGGTTATGTTCAGCGACGGGTTGATGTTGATGTATTCGAAGAGCGAGAAACTGCCCTGTATAGGTATGCTGTGGCTGATTCCGTTGCGCCAGTCCCTTGCCAGGTTTGAGTGCAGCAGCCTGTTCTCCTTCGTTGATATTGAGTTGCGCACCTGTCCGGTGTAGCTCATTGATATTTTCTCGTACCACCGCTGCTTGCCAGCCGCGTGCCTGCGCTTGAACGGATGGAAGCGCGAGATCGATATGTTGAGGTCGGGCAGCGTGAGGTCTATCATGGAGTCGCGCATGTTCTGGTTGAGGTTCACCGTGCTGCTCAGCGTCATGCCAATGCTCGAGAACGTCGTGCTCCAACTCACCGATGACGTTCGCGTGCTCTGTGTCATGCTCTGCGGGTTGTACATCGAGTTGAGGTTGTTGCGCTCATAGCTCGACGTGGCGAAGTTTACGCTTGCCGAGAGGCTGCTGAAAGGGTTCGCCTTGGGGTCCTGTCGGTGGTTCCACTGTATCTTGAAGCTCTCCTGCTCTGTGAAGTCCGGCATTCCCTTGTCACCGTTCTTCGTGTCCTGGTAACTCACGAAAAACGAGCCGCGGTACTTGTACCGCTTGTTGTAGTTGGACGCCGCGCTGATGCCCCACGAGCCTTTCGTGTATATCTCGCCGAGCAACTTCAGGTCCCACTTGTCGTTTATGGCAAAGTAGTAGCCACCGTCGCGCAGATAGAACCCCCGTGCGTTCTCGTCACCGTATGACGGCATGATGAAGCCGCTCGAGTATTTCTTTGTGAATGGGAAAAAGCCGTATGGGACGGCAAGCGGCAGTGGCACGTCGCACACCACGAGGTGAGCCGGGCCGAACACGACGTCCTTCCCCGGGCGCACCTTTGCCCTCGAGAGTGCGATGTAGAAGTCGGGGTGTTCCTCGTCGCACGTCGTGTACCTGCCGTGCTCCAGGAAAATGACGCCTGTGGAGTCGTACTTTGAATGCTCGCTCCGCAGGAAGCCTTCTTCCTGCTCAGAAAAGACATTCGTGACGAACCCTCTCTTTGTCTTGAAATTGAATGCCATCCGCTCGCTCTCATACTCGTCGCTCCCCATCTTGAACACCGGCCTGCCCTTTATGTCACCCGCAGTGTCGGCAACGCCATTTGCGTGAATCGTGTTGCTGTCCATGTTGACATAAACCCTCTCGCTTTTCAGGTCCATGTTGGTGTACTTCACCGCCGCCGAGCCATAGAGGTGGGCTGTGCGGGTGTCCGCGAGATACACGAGCGAGTCCTTTGCCGAGTATATCACCGGTGCGTCGATGCCGCTTGACTTGCGGCGGTTGATGCTGTCGAGGCGTATCGAGTCGTCGATCACCTTGTTGTGCATCATTATCGCAAGGCGGAGCGAGTCTGTCGCGGCAGTGTCTGCCAATGACGTGTCAGCCACTGCGTTTACAGCAACGGTCGTGTCACCCACTGCCACGCCCTGCTTGCCACGGAGCGCGGTTACGTTGGCACCTGCCATCATGAAGATGAAAGCACCAAGCAACAGAAAAACCAGCGTGTTCCTTCTCATCAGAGCGTGTTTGGCTGCAAAGTTACAACTTATTTTTATTATTGTCCATTCTTCACTGCGATTTTTTCGGCATCACGGAGCGAGTCGTCGCCCGTATCTTCCGCAAACATCCTGTGCCACTCGCGGAAGCGCGCAAGTCCCTCGCTGCCATACTTTGCGATCGAGCGTTCCGCCTCATCGAATGTCTTCTCGCGGTCGAGCCGTGTCTTTGAGAAGAACTTGTCGGCATAGCATACAAGTATCTCCTCGATTGTCTCCGGCAGGAACGACTGGTGTGGCAAAGGCAGGTCGTGCGACACTATATCTTCGAGCGACAGGCCTGCGCCGGTATGCCTCTCGCAGACCCGCGCATGGCGCGGGAAGCCCTCCGCGCGCAGCAGTTCTGCGCCGATGCGTCCGTGCCGGATATAAGGTTCCGTGCCGTGGCACTCTATGCCCGGCGCGTCGCAGCGGAAGATGCCTATGTCGTGAAGCATGGCTGCCTCCTCGACGAACTGCCTGTCAATGCCGAGTTCCGGGTGCGCGTCGGCAATCCTCAGCGCCTTGTCTGCAACCGCCCTGCTGTGTTCAAGCAGTATGTGCCGCAGCGAGTTGTCCTCACAATAATAATTGTCTGTTATCGCTTGGTAATTCATGGCTGCAAAGGTAATGAATATTTGGCGGAAAAAACTCGTGCGGCTATTTTTTCGCGCTTATGCTGATGTTTTTCCTCAAACCTCCTGCCTTTTATCACAAACCGGTCATCGCGGCACTGATTTTTCCATCGTCTTATAGACCCGCCCGGCTGCTTGCATTTGCTTGCCGGCATACTTGCCCGCCGTTTCAGTTTTGCAGGACAGCAACAAAAAGCGGGGGTGTCAGAACCTGTGACTGACACCCCCTTGTTTTTGTCAAACGCCTCACGGGCCACTCACTCGCGGGCCCGTGAATGTGTTTTACTCATGGTCGCGCTCAATGTATGCGAGGGGCTGGCCCTTGCTCACCTTCGCGCCCTGCCTTGCCACAATCTCAACGAGTTTTCCGCCGAGGGCGGCAGGTATCGTCTCAATCTCTCCCCACGGGGTCTGTATGTAGCAGAACGGCTGTCCCTCTTCGTAGCGCTGCCCGATGAACGGCTCCACGCATGGCGCGCACTCTCCGTCGCCGTTGAACTCGTAGAAAATCTGTCCCTTCACCGGGGCAACCAGCGCGTCGGCCTTGGCGTGCTTGAATGCGGTGATTTCCTCCATCGAGAGCGAGGATCCCAATTTCGCGTCCTTTGCCTTCTGCAGGTCGGCAAGCATACGCTTCTTTGCTATGCCGCTCTTGAAGTCGCGATACTGTTCCGGGTGCATTGCCAGTTCGTAGAGTTCCTCGTCGTCCTGACCGTATTCCCATCCGTTCTTGTCCATCTCCTTGCGGAAATCGTCGAGTGCGTTCGGTATGAGCGTGTGCGGGTCGGCGTCTGTGAACTCGCGTCCCTGCTTTGCGGCAAGTTCCTTGAGTTCGGGTGCGATCTCTCCCGGTATGCGTCCCGACTTGCCCAGAATCATTCCCCACATCGAGTCGTCCATCATCACGAAGCGGCCCTTGCCCTGCTCAATTGTGAGCAGGTTCATCAGTGCGATGTTCTTGGTGTACTGCGAGAACGGTGTCACGAGTGGTGGATAACCCACGCGTGGCCATACGTATGCCACCTCGTCGAAGAGTTTCACGAGCAGTTCGTCTGTGGAATACTCGTGCAGCCCCTTCTTCGCGCGTATCGAGTTGATGGTGCGGTGCATGCCGGCGAGGTCTGCCATCATGGAGCCCATCATGCCGCCCGGGAGTCCGCATCCGAGCAGCAGCGACGACATGTGCTTGTTTCCCGGGTTGATGAAATAGCCGAGCCAGTCGTCTATGAACTCCTGCGTGAGCGAGCGTGCCTGCATGTATGCGTTCATGTTTATATCCTTCACCTCGAAGCCCTCGTTCTTCAGCATCGACTGCACGGAAATGATGTCCGGGTGAACCTTTCCCCACGACAGCGGCTCGATGGCGGTGTCGATTACGTCGGCGCCGTTGTTGCACACCTCGAGTATGCTTGCCATTGACAGCCCGGGGCCGGAGTGTCCGTGATACTGTATTATCACATCGGGGTGCTTTGTCTTGATTGACTTGGTGAGCGCGCCGAGCATGGCCGGCTGCCCGATGCCCGCCATGTCCTTGAGGCATATTTCCTCTGCTCCTGCTGCAATCACCTCGTCTGCCACCCGTGTGTAGTATTCCACCGTGTGCACGGGGCTTGTCGTGATGCAGAGCGTGGCCTGCGGGGTCATTCCGGCAGCCTTCGCCCACTTTATGGATGGTATTATGTTGCGTGTGTCATTCAGTCCGCAGAATATTCTCGGAATGTCTACGCCCTGTGCGTGCTTTACCTTGTATTGCAGTTCGCGTACGTCGTCAGGCACTGGGTACATTCTCAGTGCGTTGAGCCCACGGTCGAGCATGTGCGTCTTTATGCCCGCCTCGTTGAAAGGCTTGCAGAATGCCCTCACTGCCGCGTTAGGGTTCTCTCCCGCCAAGAGGTTCACCTGCTCGAAAGCGCCGCCGTTGGTCTCCACACGGTCGAAAACGCCCATGTCTATGATGGCCGGCGCCACTCTTTCCAACTGGTCTTTCCGTGGCTGGAACTTACCGGAGCTCTGCCACATGTCCCGGTATACGAGACTGAATTGGATTCTCTTCTTCATAGTTATTGATTTGAGTATGATAAAACTTTAATGTATTTGTATATAAATTTATACTTGCAAAAGTAGCGTTTTTTTTTCAAAGAAACTAATGTTTTACAGAAAAAAGTGCTTGTTTCGCCATAAAAAACAAAAGAAAGCCAAAACGTCTGCCCCAGCGGCAATGTTTTCCGCGCCGCATTCACTGCATTGCATGGCGCAGCGACTCTTCCTCGCCGACAATCCACACGATGTCTCCCTTGGCGAAGACGATCTCCGGACTTGGCTGCAGCAGGTTCTCCTCGCCGCGTTCCAGACCCACCACCATACAGTTGTACTTGTCGCGTATGCCACTTTCCTTCAAGGTCTTGCCCACGAACTGGCTTGTCTCTGTTATTAACATCTGCTTTAGTTTCATCTCGCGTTTCTCTATGTCGGGGTCTCCTCGGAACACCTCGTCGTTCAGGGACATCTCCAAAGCCTTGAGCTGTTCGTCGCTGCCGATGACATGGACTTTGTCGGCGGGGCATATTACAGTCGCCCCGGACGGTATGTTGATGCGCTGCTTGCCGCGCAGGATGCTGCTCACATGCACGCCGAAGCGGTTGCGCAACTGAAGGTCACGCAGTGTCCTGCCAGCCCAGAGCGAGTCCTCGGGTATATCGAAGCTGCCGATGTGCATGTCGCGGTCGAGCAGCCGCCCTTCGTAGAGAGGCCTGCGCTGCCCTGTCACCTCTGCCTCGATGTCGCGCGACCGCAGGTTCTGGATGAACGTGCGCTCTATCCTGGCGCTCCTGTTCCTGAGCCTGCGCGACAAAGTCATCAGCACCACAATGACAACGGCAACCGTAATGATTAGTGCGTTGGCGAAACGCGAGAGGTAGTTGATGATATAGAATATGAACGATGCCGCGAATGCGACGCGCACGAGAGCGGTGAATATTAGCGGGAAGCGGTTGATGCGGCTGGTGCCCCACAGTTGTTTCGCCTCCTTGCGGTGGTTCTCGTTCACCACTATAGACCGCAGGAAAGGAGAAATAAGCAGCACTGTGAGCAGCCCCGTTATGGCATTCGCATACCAGTGCAATCCCCATCCGGGCATAACGCCGCGCACGAATGGCAGCACGAAGGTGAACATCAGCGCGATGGATGCTGCCGACAGTATGCCATATATTAGCATCGTGCGCAGCATCGATGCGAGCAACTTGTGCCACAGGCTTTTCTCACCGCTGGCAGGGTGGCTGAGGGTGATGCGGTTAAGGGTGAGAATCCATGTCCCGGGCATGTGGCGCTCAACGATGTTGTACGCTGCACCCGATGCACGTATCATATACGGCGTTAGGAATGTCGTTATGACGCTCACGGCAACCACGACAGGATAGATGAAATCGCCTATGACGCCGAGCGACAGCCCGAGCGACGCTATGATGAACGAGAACTCTCCTATCTGCGCCATGGAGAATCCGCACTGCATCGCCGACTTGAGCGTCTGCCCGCTTATCAGGAAGCCGAACGTGCCGAACGTGGCCTGCCCGGCGAGGATTGTCAGCACCAAGAGCAATATCGGCACGGCATAGTCCACCAGGATGTGCGGATCAACGAGCATACCCACCGACACGAAGAATATCGCGCCGAACAGGTTCTTGACCGACTCGACAATCTTTATTATCTTGTCCGCCTCGACTGTCTCGGCGAGGATACTGCCCATGACGAATGCCCCGAACGCACTCGAGAACCCCACCTTGGTGCTAATAACGGCCATTGCGCAGCATAGTCCGAGCGACAAGACGAGCAGTGTCTCGTCATCGATGAGCCGCCGCACGGAGCGGAGGAAGAGCGGTATGGCGTAGATGCCGACAACGAACCACAGCACGAGGAAGAAGCCTGTCTTCAGCACCGACCCCAACATACGTCCGCCGTCGGGGCTGCCGCCGCCGGCTATGGCGCTGAGCATGACCATCATCACGATGGCAAGTATGTCCTCGAGGATGAGAACGCTCATAACCATGCCTGCGAAACGTTGCTGCCGAAGCCCAAGGTCTCCTAACGCCTTATATATTATAGTGGTGGAACTCATGGCGAGCATGCCGCCAAGGAAGATGCAGTCCATACGGCCCCACCCAATAATCTTGCCCATGGTGACGCCCAGCACTATCATGCAGAAGACGATTGTCAGGGTGGCGATGACGGGCTGCATACCCATCTTGAGTATTTTCTTGAAAGAGAAATCCAGGCCGAGCGAGAACAGCAGGAACATCACACCGATGTTCGCCCAAATCTTTATGTCGGCCTGGTCAACGACAGACATGGTGTAGGGCATGTGTGGCGAGACCAGAAATCCCGCCACTAAGTATCCTAACACCAACGGTTGCTTAAGTTTCTTGAAAAGCAACGTAACCGCGCCTGCCACAACAAGTATCAGGGCGAGGTCTTTTACCAATCCGGGTATATCTTCCACCTAAAGTCCTACATGCACATGAAAATGAAACGCCACGCCGTTTGCCACGGCGACCGGCTCAATGGTTGAACTTGGAGGTTATCTCGCAGATCTTAACGATGACCTGCATGGCCTTCTCCATCACCTGTATGCTTACGAACTCATACGGACCGTGGAAGTTCACTCCGCCGGCAAAGATGTTCGGGCAGGGAAGTCCCTTGAACGACAACTGCGCGCCGTCCGTGCCGCCGCGTATAGGCTCAACCTTCGGCGGGACGCCACACTCCTGCATCGCCTTCAGCACGATGTCTATGACGTGCATGTTGGGCTCTATCTTCTCCTTCATGTTGTAGTACTGGTCGGTGACAGCAGCAATGACAGTGCCCTCGCCGTATTTCTCGTTCATCCTCGCGGCACACTGTGCGAACACCCGCTTGCGCTCCTCGAAACGCTCGCGGTCATGGTCGCGTATGATGTAGTTCATCTTGGCATCCTCGATGTTCGACTCTATGGCGAGCAGATGATAGAATCCCTCATAGCCCTCGGTCTCCTCCGGTGTCTCTCCCTGCGGCAGCATCCCCGCGAACTCCGCTGCGAGGCGGCTGGCGTTGATCATCTTGCCCTTGGCATATCCCGGATGCACGCTCACTCCCTTTATCGTCACCTTGCCCGATGCGGCGTTGAAGTTCTCAAACTCAAGGTCGCCGAGGTCGCCTCCGTCGATGGTGTAAGCCCACTGGCAGCCGAACTTCTCGACATCAAAGTGGTGTGCGCCCATTCCTATCTCCTCGTCAGGGTTGAAGCCGACGCGTATCTTGCCGTGCTTGATTTCCTTGTGGTCGCGCAGGTAGCACATCGCCTGCACAATCTCTGCGATGCCCGCCTTGTCGTCCGCGCCGAGGAGGGTTGTCCCGTCGGTCACGATGAGGTCCTCGCCGATGTGGCTCAGCAGCTCGGGGAATTTCTTCGGGCTGCTCACTATGCCCGGAGAGAGCTCGATGTCGGTGCCGTCATAGTTCTTCACGATGCTCGGCTTTATGTTCGCGCCGCTGCAGTCGGGGCTGGTGTCGTAGTGGCTGATGAAGCCAATCGTAGGTATGTCGTCGCTCGTGTTTGCAGGCAGGGTGGCATAGATGTAGCCCATCTCGTCCATCTCAACGTCCTCGAGCCCCTCGCGCTCAAGTTCCTCCTTCAGGTATTTTGCAAAAATAAGTTGTTTCTGTGTGCTCGGCACACTCTCACTTTCCTCGCTCGACTGTGTGTCGAACTTGGTGTAATTGATGAAGCGTTCTTGTATATTCATTGTCGTAGCATAGATTAAAAGTCGATGAATGATAAAAAGATTTTCACAATCATGGACATGTGACTCCGCTGGGACTCAAACCCAGGACCTTCGGAACCGGAATCCGACGCTCTATTCAACTAAGCTACGGAGCCAAATGCTGCGCAAAGGTACGTTTTTCCAGCGTCATACCAAAATTATTTCGTTATTTTTTCAACTTTCCTCTTTCATTAATGCCTTTTATGAAAAAAAAGATTAACTTTGCAGAGTGATGCGAAAATACATTATCTGATAACGAAAACATAAAAGACACGACTATGAGGAAACGTAAATTTTATTTTGCCGTGGCATTAATTGCGGCAATGTTCACACAGACAATCATGGCACAGCCGGCAACAGTGAGAGTTAGGTTTTCAGGCAAAGCCCCAGACATCAACGACTTCGTGACGAGTTTCGCGCGGGCGTACAATGGCAGCGAGGACTTCAGCACGTTTTCAAGCGAGGTGGTGAAAGGAACGCACGGCTATGCCTACGCGGAGATTGTGAGTGACAAGAGGAACGGCTACGCGTCATACAAGACCGAGAGCGGAATTGACGGCTCGGTCAAGAAACTGGAGATGTGCTACTGGAACTGCACCGGAGGGAAGTCGAAAATCGTTGCCGTGAACGTACTGTCACTCTACGGCGGGAAAACAGACAGAAGCGTGATGACCTTCTACCGTTACGACAATGCCACCCGCGTGATGAAGAAGATAGCGGCCCCGTTCGACCGCAAGGTGCGCCCCGTGGACTACACCGGGCCGCAGAGGACGAGGCCGTCTGTCAGGAAAAAGGCGCGCTCTTTTGGCAACAGGGAGGCGACCGGGGAATGGGCGCCCATCTACACCCTGCCACAGCAGGGGAAGAACATCGAGCTGCGGATTGCCAACGGCTCACTGCTGACCCTCGCGGAGAGACAATGGATAAGGTATAACTGGACTGGAAACGGGTTCAGACTCGTGGTGGTGGAAGACTGAAAGACAACATTAAATCAGCAAAAGACATGAAAAAGACAATATTGCTATCATTGATGCTGATGCCGCTTTGCCTGATGGCACAGCATCCTTTATCCGCGAAAGACATGTACTGGACAAACGGCGACATTTTCTTCTTCTTTCCGGAACATGCCGCCAGACCTGGACTTTATGCCGGCCTTGGCGGGACATTACATGAGGGCGGCATCATTTTCGGCCTGGCAGGCAAGGGGCGGAAATACAAACTCGTCGAGGCTGACAACGGCGAAAAGCCAGGCTCGGAATTATACTCACGCGGACAAACCCTTTTCTATGCCAAAGAAAATGTCACGGCGGAACTGAAGACAATAATGGGGAAACGATACTTGCTGTTCTATGACGGCAACAGCTTGCTCGACGTTTACCACGAAGAGAGTGAAACAGGCAACGATATAACAAAACTGGAAACAGGCCTCATAAGGAAAATATTTCTCGCCGGGGAATACATCGACCCAAAGGGCGACCTGGTGACATTCGACGGCAACAGCCAGAGGGTGCATGGACTGCGCAACGGATGGGAAAACTATACCATAGAGAAGATATTTGACGTGGTGCCATCAAACATAATAAGCATTGACAAGGAAACGTCATTCTCAGTGTTTCACGAAGATGACGGGCTGCTGCTAAAGAAAATGGAGCACTGCGGACAAGACCCGACGGACTGGAATGAGAATGGCGCCTTTATAAGACTGTACCATGTGCTGCCCAACAATATGCGGGGAACGGCAGGCAAGACATCGCGTTTCGACTTTGCCAGCAACGGCGTGCTTTACAGTTCTGTGCTGGGTTCTTTCACAAAAAGCGAACTTCGCCTGATGAGGAACGAGATATTCGCACGCCACGGCTACAGTTTCCACGCAGAAGATCTGAGACAATATTTCGGGCAATGCCCATGGTACTCGCCGCTGGAGGACAACGACGCCGCATTGGCAGGGCTGACCGAGACCGAGAAAATAAACATCCAGCTGATGAAACATTTCGAGGAAATGCCACTCCCCTAATGACCTGCAAGACCAAGGTAAAACATAAAAAAAGCGAACACGATTAAACATAATGCCTCTTTTATCATCGAACGTAACAAAAGGTGTGGCAAGGCGGCTCGCGCTATAGCCATATCCTGCGGACAAGATCATAAAAAAGGTATGCTATCAAGAAAGATTGTTCTTGCCGTCGCGGCGACATTCGCAGCCATGACGGCAATGGCACAGTGCGGAAAGATTACAGGAAAAATCATTGACAACAGTACGAGGGAGGCCGTGATGCATGCCACCGTGCAACTGCTCGGCGGCGACTCGGCGTTCGTGGCAGGCACGGTAACCGACGTGAACGGCGAGTTCGCCATTGAGGCGGGGGGCAACGGGAAGTTCATCGTGAAGGTGTCCAGCATAGGATATTCAGTGATTACGAAAACGGTGAGCGTGACCGGCGGCATGGACGTTGCACTCGGCACGCTGACGATGAGGCCCGACGCGGTGATGCTGGAGGGAGTGACGGCGACGGGGCAAGCAAAGAAGGTGGTGCTGAAAGAAGACACGTTCGTTTACAACGCGAATGCCTTCCGAACGCCGGAGGGGTCTGTCGTGGAGGAACTTGTCAAGCGGCTGCCGGGAGCGGAGATATCCGACGACGGCAAGATCACCATCAACGGCAAGGAGGTGAAGAAGATAAAGGTTGACGGCAAGGAGTTTATGACGGGCGACACGGAGACGGCGTTGAAAAACCTGCCCACATCCATAATAAACAACATAAAGTCGTATGACGAGAAGAGCGACATGGCGAAAATGACGGGCATCGACGACGGAAACGAGGAAACGGTGCTCGACTTCGGCATAAAGCCGGGAATGAACAAGGGGACGATGGCAAACACCGACCTCGCGGTGGGAAACCACAGCCGGTATGCGGAACGTCTTATGGGGGGATTCTTCAACGACAAGGTACGCACGATGGTCTTCGGGAACTTCAACAACACCAACGACCGGGGATTTCCCGGCGGAGGCGGCGGATGGAGACCCGGCAACGCGAGGAACGGACTGAACACAAAGAAGATGGTTGGAGTGAACTTCAACTACGAGGAGAAGGACAGGCTGGAGATTGACGGACACGCGAGATGGAACCACACCAACAACGACACGCGCGCGGAACAGTCGGCAGAGTATTTCAACGGAGGACGCTCATCGTTCGCAAACAGCCTGAACCAGAGCTACTCGCGGCGCGACAGATGGGTGCTAAGGATGCGCATGGAATGGACGCCGGACTCAATGACGACGCTGCTGTTCCGCCCGGAACTGTCAACAACGACGATCGACAAGCGAGCGACGGGACTGTCGGCCAACTACAACAGCGATCCGTTCCTGCTCTATCCGTCACCACTCGCCACCCACGCAATAGAGCAAATGGCGGAGGAGGGCAGCATCGTAAGCACAAGCGCGAGCAACTCTATTTCCTACGACAACCAGAAGTATGCCGGCGCAACGCTGCTGGCGAGCCGGAAACTCAACGGCGAGGGACGCAACATAACAATAGAGGCCGAGGCCTCATACAACAAGGGGGCAAACGAGGGGATGTCGCTCGCAGACACACATCTTTACGGGATAATCAACACAGAAGGCAACGACTCGACATATCAGACAAACCGGTATAGCACAACGCCCACAAAGTCGTACAGATACAGCGTTCAGGCGACATACAGCGAACCGGTTTTCAGAAAGACCTACCTGCAAGTAGGCTACAAGTTCGCATACGGACACGACAAGAGCGACCGATCAACATTCGACTTCAGCAAAACGGGCGGCGACACATTCAGCGGACTGGCACCCGCATACCGGGGCTGGGGCCAGTATCTCGCACGGCTCGGCAACCCCATCGGGACTTATTTGGACAACGACCTGAGCCGCTCGTCAGACTACCGCAGCTACATACACGAGATGCAAATGACCTTCCGCATGGTGCGCGGGAAATACCAGATGAGCGCCGGCGTGATGCTGCAACCACAGCGGACGAGATACAGGCAGGTGTTCAAGGGCATCAGCGTCGACACAGTGCGGACGGTGACAAACTTCTCGCCGACATTCGACCTGAGATATAACTTCAGCAAGGTGTCACGCCTGCGGATAAGCTACCGTGGAACGGCGGCGCAGCCGGCAATGGCAGACCTGCTCGACATAACCGACGACAGCGACCCGATGAACATCAGGAGGGGAAACCCGGGGCTGAAACCGGCGTTCACGCACAGCATGAGGCTGTTCTACAACAACTACATACCACGCCACCAACGCGCCGTAATGACTTTCGCACACTACAGCAACACGCGCAACGCGGTGGCGCAGACCGTGGCATACGACGAGAAGAGCGGAGCGAGAACATCACGGCCGGAGAACGTCAACGGCAACTGGAACGCTAACGCAGGCGTGATGTTCAACACGGCGATAGACTCAACGGGCTATTTCAACGTCAACACGTTCACAATGCTCGGCCACAACAACCACGTGGGGTATGTGGCCAAGGGAAGAGACGCGGCATCGGTGAAGAACACCACGCGGACGACCAACGTGACGGAGCGGCTGGGACTGAGTTTCCGCAACTCGTGGATAGAGGTGGAACTGGACGGCTCGCTCAACTACACTCACGCACGCAACCTGCTTCAGGAACAGAACAACCTCGACACATGGCAGTTCGGCTACGGCGCAAGCACGACTGTCCACATGCCCTGGGGAATGTCGGTGTCAACCGACCTGCACGAGCAGAGCCGGCGGGGGTACAACGACAGGGCGATGAACACAAACGAACTGATTTGGAACGCGCAGATCAGCCAGGGCTTCCTGAAGAACAAGGCTCTCACGGTGATGCTGCAGTTCCACGACATACTGCACCGGCAGAGCTCGTTCACACGCACGCTGAACTCGATGATGCGCAGCGACACGCGGTACAACAGCATCAACAGCTACGCAATGCTCCACGTCACCTACCGCCTCAACGCGTTCGGCGGAGGAGGAGACAGGGGACAATTCCACGGCAACGGCGGGCGCGGCGGACATGGCTTCGGCAGGCCGGGAGGCTTCGGCGGCAGACGCAGGTTCTGAAAACAGCAGGCATGGGCTGTCTTCCCGCCGACACCAACCAAAACGGTAAATACGGCGTAATTGCTGACCAAATACGGCGTAATTGCTGACCAAATACGGCGTGTTTGCTGACCAAATACGGCGTGTTTGCCATGCTGCCGGCACCAAACGTCACGCCGGGTCGGTGCCAACTGGCGGGAAAGAGAATACTAACCGGGAAAGCACTGGATATAACTCACAACAAAACAGGGTGTCGTATTGGCGGGCCTTGCTTATTGGCCGCCTGACTCAAAAAAATGGATTCGCAGACGAGTCACCCGAAGGTCTTCCTTATTTCGTCCTCTATCGTACGGGGGAAATGCTTCATCTCGAGGACGTGTATCTTCGCCTCTATGTCCCCGGCCGTGTCTGTGCTTGCGAGCGGTGTCCTGAACTGTGCCACGATCTCGCCGCCGTCGCATACGCTGCTCACGCGGTGGATGGTTATGCCGGTCTCGGTTTCCCCCGCCGCCTTCACCGCCTCGTGGACGTGATGCCCGTACATGCCCTTGCCGCCATACTTCGGCAGCAACGCCGGGTGGATGTTGAGCATCCTGCCATCGTATTCTCGTGTCAGGTACTCCGGCACCATTAGCAGGAAGCCGGCGAGGACGATGTAGTCGATGGAGCGGCTGCGCAGCAGCGGCAAGACGTTCTCCTCAACGGCAAGTTGCGCCTTGCCTGCGACGGCGGTCTCCACACCGAGGTTGGCGGCGCGCGTCAGTGCGTAGGCGTCGGCGCGGCTGGAAATCACAAGTCGCACGCGCGCCAGCTCCGAATTGCTGAAGTGCCGTATTATGTTCTCACAGTTTGTCCCGTTCCCGGAAACGAAAATCGCAATGTTTTTCATATTTTGTCAATGGTCTGTTGTCGTTCATTCGTCAAGGTCGAAGTCGTCATCATCGTCGTCGAAGCCAAACATCACAGGCTCTGTGAACGCGTCCATCGCGCGGCGTTCCTTCTTGGTCGGTCGCCCGGTGCCCCTCGCCCGGTCAACGAATCCGCTGATGCGGCTCATCTCGAGTATCTCGTACTGTTTCGGGTCGGTGACGTTCTCGTAGATGCCGGGCAGCATTTTCGCCCCCACACGCTGCTCTATGCACTTCAGCACGCGGAACGAGTAGGTGACGGGCGGTTTCCTGACGCTCACCGTCTCCCCGGCCTTTATCATGCGCGAGGGCTTCACGCCCGTGCCGCCCATCGTCACGCGTCCGTTCTTGCAGGCGTCTGCCGCCATCGACCTGGTCTTGAAGATGCGTGCCGCCCACAGCCACTTGTCTAACCGTGCCGTCGCCGTCGCGCCGTTCTGTATGTCCGCCTGCCCCTTGCCTTTTCTTTCCTGCATTGCCTTATGTTATTCCGTGTCCGTTGGTTTCCCGGCTTGTCCTTCCGTTTTTGCCACGGGCCTTTTCTTGTTGAACTGGTTCATGGTTATGTCTATGCCTGCGAGCACGAAACTCCTTATCTCGTCCACCGCGACATCCATCTGCGGCTGCAGGACGCTCATTTCGTCATCTGAATACCTTCCAAGCACCCAGTCAACCTGTCCTCCGCGCGGGAAGTCGCTGCCGATGCCCACCCTGAGGCGTGCGTAGTCCTGCCCGATGAGTTGCTGTATATGCCCCAGGCCGTTGTGACCGCCGTTGCTGCCGCTGCCCTTCAGCCGCAGCGTGCCGAGCGGCAGGGCTATCTCGTCAGCCACGACGAGGAGTCTCTTCTGGTCGATGTTCTCCTTGTTGAGCCAGTATCTCACGGCATTTCCGCTGAGGTTCATGAATGTGGTTGGCTTCAGCATGATAACCTTTCGCCCCCTCAGCGATGTCTCTGCCACGAACCCATATCGCCGGTCACTGAAAACGACATTGGACGCTTTGGCTAAAGCGTCCAATATCATGAATCCTGTGTTGTGCCGGGTCCCGGCATATTCGTCGCCTGGATTTCCCAGCCCCACTATCAAGTATTTGTCCATTTGTCTGTCAAAGTCCCTGCGCTTGATGTTTCAGATGCAGGCCCGCCCGAGGCATGGCTTGCTGTCATTCGGCAGCAGGCGCTTCCTCCTCGGTCTTTTCTTCCTCACCCTCAGTTGTGGTATCCTCGGCAACAGTGCTCTTGCGTGTGGCCTTGATTGTGCATACGACAACGTCCTTGCTTGTTGCCATCTCTATGCCCTCGAAGTCGAGGTCACCCACCTTTATGCTGTTGCCGATGGTCATATTCGTAACGTCGATGTTTAGCGTGTCAGGAATGTCCTTGTACCTCGCGCTCACATCCACCTTGCGCACGATGAGGCTCAGGCGGCCGCCGTCGCGCACGCCCTGTGCCAGTCCGTTGAGTTTCACCGGTATGCCGATTGTCACTTTCTTGTCCTCGTTTATGGCATAGAAATCGACGTGCAGCACGGCGTCCGTCACCGGGTGGAATTGGAGTTCCTTCATTATGGCGAGGTGCTCCTCGCCGTCTATGTCAATATTCACTACATACACGTTCGGCGTGTAAACCACCTTGCGCAGCTCTGCCATCGGCACGGCGAACGCCAGAGCCTTTGGCAGGCCGTTCTCGTCCTTTGCCTCGCCATAGATGTTGCATGGCACGAGGCCTTCCTTTCTCAACAGTTTTGTAGCCTTCTTGCCAAGGTCGCTACGCTTGTGACCTGTCAGGTTAATTACCTTCATAATTGTGTTACTCTAAATTAAGTTGTTAAACGATACATGCTCTTAATTCGCCATCACACGAGAGTACCTCAAACGATGCGTCTGAAAAAGCGGTGCAAAGATACTGCTTTTCGACGAAACGGCAAAGTTTTCTATTAAAATTCATATAAAATCACGGGGTTTTCTTGCACGAGATAACTTTTTTGCATACCTTTGCCCAAAATAATGATGCGCTAAAGACGATAATCCACATACGGAATTTCAGATATGATAAACAGAGAACTTATAAGGAACAAGGTGGTTCAGTTAACCTACGCATACTATCAAAACGGAAACCGCAACATGGAAAATGCAGAGAAGGAACTGATGTTCAGCCTGTCGAAGGCATACGACATGTACAACATGCTGCTCGCACTGATAGTTGCGATAACAAACGAGGCACGCAGGCAGAACGAGATAGAGACGGCAAGGGCAAGGAGGGAAGGACGCGAGGACCCGCCGCAGAAATTCTGCAACAACAAGTTCGAGATACAACTGGAGGGGAACAAGATGCTCCAGGAGTTCGTGGAAAGCAAGAAAACGACGTGGAGCAACGAGATTGACGTGGTGAGGAAACTGCTGTCGCACATCGAGCAGAGCGAGATATACAAGGAATACATGGCCAACCAGGAGGAGGAGACGTATGACGGCGACAGGGAAGTGTGGAGGAAAATATACCGCACGCTCATCATGGACAACACCGACCTCGATGCGTTCTTCGAGGAGAAAAGCATATACTGGAACGATGACAAGGACATCGTTGACACCTTCGTGCTGAAGACCATCAAGCGATTTGAGCCGAAGAACGGGAAAAGCCAGGAACTGCTGCCGGAATACAAGGACTACGAGGACAAGGAGTTCGCAAGGAAACTGTTCCGCGCAACAATACTGAACGCAGACCAGTACCAAAGGTACATGAGCGAGACATCGCGCAACTGGGACTTCTCGCGGCTGGCATACATGGACGTGGTGATAATGCAGATAGCGATAGCGGAGATGGCAACGTTCCCGAACATACCGATAAACGTGACCATAAACGAATACGTGGAGATTGCGAAGGCATACAGCACGCCGAGGAGCTCGGGCTACATAAACGGTATGCTCGACGCAATCGCACGTTACATCATAGACACCGGCAAGGTGGTCAAGGCCATGAGGCCGGCAAGGAACGACGACGCGAAAGACAGCGGCGAGGATGCCGGCAACGGGGATGACGCGAAAGAAAAGCAATGAAAGTATTAACAATGTAAACAATAAAACAAGAAAATGACAACGACAATGCTTTTAGATGCCGCACAACAGGGACAGGGGGGCGGCTGGACAATGATCCTCATGCTGCTCGCAGTATTCGCGATAATGTGGTTTTTCATGATAAGGCCGCAGCAGAAGCAGCAGAAAAAGCTCCGCGAATTCCAGAACTCGCTCGAAGAGGGAGCTAAGGTGATCGTCGGAGGTGGCATTCACGGAACGGTGAAGCGCATAGACAACAACATCATAGAGGTGGAGATAGCAAAGAGCACCGTAATCCGCGTGGACCGCGCACAGGTGTTCGCCGAAGGCACGCCGGCCGCCGAGACAAAGCAGAAATAACCCCATACGGACACGGCCATGAGGAAAGACGAGGGACGGAGAATTTTCCGCAAAGTCAGGGACTTCCTGTTCGCTGCGGTGAACAAGGAGTTCCTGATTTTCCTGTTCTTCCTCGGAGCAAGCGGCGCATTCTGGCTGGTGCTGGCACTAAACGAGGACACCGACCGCGAGATAGCCGTGCCGGTGAGGCTGGTCAACGTGCCGAAAAACGTGGTTGTGACGACAAACACCGAGGACACACTGCACGTCAACGTGCGCGACAAGGGTTTCCTCGTTGTGGGATATGTGTATGGGAACAAGATACAGCCCTTGGAAATCGACTTCTCGAAATATGCAAACGAGAAGCACAGCGCCACAATAGGCAGCGCCGACCTGCAAAGAATGGTTTACCAGACACTGTTCAAGTCAACAAAGATAACGGGGATGAGACCCGACAGGTTCGACATCGTTTACAACTACGGGCGCAGCAAGAAAGTGCCGGTGAGGATGAGCGGAAGGGTCGACCCGGGAGAGAGCCACTACCTGGCAGGCATCAAGTTCTGGCCGGACAGCGTGCTGGTGTATGCCTCAAACGAACTTATCGACAGCATAAAGGAGGCGTTCACGACGCCGATATACTTGCAGAATTTCACCGACACCTTGATACGGGACATATCGCTGAAACGCATCTTCGGGGCGAAGTTCATCCCTGAAAAGGTGCGCGTCGGGCTATATCCCGACATTATGACAGAGCAAAGGCTCGAGATACCGATAAAAGCCATAAACATGCCGCCGGGAAAGGTGCTGCGCACATTCCCGCAGAGGGTGAAGGTGGTGTTCGTCACAGGGGCAAGCATGTACCGCTCGATACGCCCGGCCGACTTCAGGGTGGTGGCAGACTACAATGAAATAACGGCGAGCCCGTCTGACAAATGCTCGATAAGAATTGTCGCCGTGCCACACGGGGTGAGAAACGCGAGGCCGGAGATCAACAAGGTGGACTATCTCATCGAGGAGCAATGAAGACGGCGGTGACAGGCGGCATCGGCAGCGGAAAGAGCCACGTCTGCCGGCTGCTCAGGGAGCAGGGCATCGAGATTTACGACTGCGACAGCGCAGCCAAGATACTCATGCGCACGTCGCAGGAGATAAAGTGTAAACTGAAAAGCCTCGTGGGGGACGACGTGTACTGCGGCGATGGAATAAACAAGCCAGTGCTGACAAGATTCCTGCTTGCATGCGAGGATAACAAGAGAGCCGTCAATGCAATCGTGCATCCCGCCGTGGCACGCGACTTCGAGAAATCAGGGATGGAATGGATGGAGTGCGCAATACTATTCGAGAGCGGCTTCGACCACCTCGTTGACCGCATAGTGTGCATCACGGCGCCGAGGCAACTGCGCATCGAGCGAATAATGCGTCGCGACGGCATAACACGCGAAAAGGCGGAGCAGTGGATTGACTGCCAGATGCCGCAGGAGGAGATGGCACGCCGCAGCCATGTGGTTATCAACAACGACGGCTCGCCGCTGCCGCCACAGCTCGCCGTACTGCAAGTGGCATCTGACACATCCGCAGAAAAGGTAACAAAGGAAAACATTATGAACAAATAAAAAAAGCAATATGCAACAGACAATCCTATCAATCGCCGGCAAGCCCGGACTTTACAAGCTGGTATCGCGCGGACGCGCAAACCTGATCGTGGAAGCAGTCGACGAGACACACCGGCGCATGCCGGCATTCGCCACCGACCGCGTGACAAGCCTCGCCGACATAGCCATTTACACCGACTCGGAGGACGTTCCACTGATGACAGTCCTCGCATCGCTGCGCGACAAGGAGAAAGGCGGAGAGGTGTCGGTAAACTACAAGAAGGCGCCGAGCAAGGAACTGCGGGAATACTTCGCCGAGATACTGCCGAACTATGACCGCGACCGCGTTCACGACAGCGACATAAAGAAACTGTTCCAGTGGTACAACATCCTCATAAAGAACGGCATCACAGACTTCGAGACGGAGATGAAACCAACAGAGGGGGACAACATCGACGACCGCAGGGAACAGGAGTGACACGCACGGACGGGCATCACGGATATATGACATACGGAGAAACGGACGGGTTCTCATAATCAAACCCAAACCGGTCATTGGAGCCAGGACTGATTACAGTCTGTTTCCCATACAGATTAGTTGTTGTTTTTTGCAGGCGTAGCGGTCTGCGTCAAGAAAGAACGACGGGCAAAATGCCGGCAAGCGGCTGCAAGCAGCCGGGGAACGGGACTGCCAATACAAGATGGGAAAATCAGTGTTGTAACGACCGATTTGGGTTAAACTGGCGGATAAAAAAACATCCGCCAGTTTCAGATCACAACGTGCGCATATCAGCCGCATAAGGATTTTAACGGCAATGCAGGTACGCGCTTTTAATATTGATTAACTCTGCGCACATGTGATTTTCTCGGCTAATATGTTTATCTTTGCAACCTGTAAACATATGAATATAGTATATATAATATTCGGAATAGCAATGGTGCTCTGGGGAGCCGGAAAACTCACCGACGGAGCGACGGCGATGGCATCGAGGATGCAAGTCCCGCCGATGGTAATCGGGCTGACCGTAGTGGCGATGGGCACGTCGATGCCAGAGTTCTTCGTCAGTCTGGTGTCCGCGCTGAAAGGCACGGGCAACCTCGCCGCAGGCAATGTCGTGGGTAGCAACATCTTCAACGCCACGCTGATAGTGGGAGCCACGGCTCTCGTCGCTCCGATGGCGATAGCGAAATCCACCGTCACCAAGGACATACCGTTTGCCGTGCTCGCCTCGGTGCTGCTCGTACTGTTGGGGCTGGACGGCAACATCTCGCGTATGGACGCCGCGCTGCTCTTTGCGGTGTTCATCGCTTTCATGGTCTGCACGGTGCGCTCGGCAAGGAAAGGCGGCGGCGGCAACATGGAGGACGTTAAGGAGATGCCAGTGTGGCGCGCCGCAACATTCTTCCTGCTCGGACTGGCATGCCTCATCGTTGGCAGCAACCTGTTCGTCGACGGCGCGACGAAAGTGGCATCGCTGCTCGGCGTGAGCGATGCAGTGATCGGCCTCACCGTCGTGGCCGGCGGCACGTCGCTGCCGGAACTGGCAACGAGCATCGTGGCGGCACGCAAGGGGCAGTGTGCCATCGCTATGGGAAACGTCATCGGCAGCAACGTGACAAACATTCTGATGATCATCGGCATTACGGGGATAATAAGCCCGATGGAGATAAGCGGCATATCGTGGATTGACCTCACGGTTATGCTCGTCAGCATGGCACTACTGTGGATGTTCTCGTTCACCAAATACACGGTGGCAAGGTGGGAGGGCGCGCTAATCGTCGCCATGTTCGCCTGCTACATGTCATGGTTAGTGATTCACGCAGTGTGAAAGACAACTTAGTATAAAACAATAAAAAACGAATGAAAATGAAAAGAACCGCATTTGCTGCTATGGCAGCCTTCGTTGTGACAATGGCATCGGCGCAGGTGGCAACCTCAACGCAGGCATGGCAGAACCGTCACGACGCGATAGAGAAGCGCGTGAGCGAAATCGGAAAGCAGTATGAAGAACTCTCGAAAAGCGATGCCGGCAAGGAGAAGCTGAAGCAAATCGCAGACGAGTACTATGCCGAGATGGACAAGCTCGTTGACCTTGCCAAGGAGGTGGTCAAGGACGGCAGCGACATGGAGATGGCAAAGAAACTCGTTGGCGAGGTCGGCGAGATCGTTGAGACCGAAGACCTGGCGTTGCTCATGCCAAAAGATGCGCCATACTACAACGCGCCCGAGCTGGAAAAGGTGCGCAAGCGTATTGAAATGCTTGCCCTGCGCGCACCAGGAGTGACATACACCGACCTGAAAATGCCAGACCTCAACGGCAAGGAGCGCGCCCTGTCAGAGTGGTGCGGCAAGGGAAACTATGTGCTGGTGGACTTCTGGGCAAGCTGGTGCCGCCCGTGCCGCGAGGAGATGCCAAACGTGGTGGAGGCATACAAGCGCTACCACGGCAAGGGCTTCGATGTGGTCGGGGTGTCGTTCGACGCAAACAAGGACGCATGGCAGAAGGCCGTCAGCGACCTCGGGCTGGAATGGCACCACATCAGCGACCTGAAAGGCTGGCAATGCGCCGCAGCGCCGGTATATGGCATACAGAGCATCCCGTCAAACATCCTCGTTGGCCCCGACGGCAAGATTGTGGCAGCCGACCTCCGCGCAGAGGCTCTCCTCAGCAAACTCGCAGAGATATACAAGGATTAGCCACCGGCAAGCGACAACGGAAATGCACCCCACACCGGCCTCACTGCAGCGTTCGATAGACGCCGAGATAGCGGAATATGCCCCCGACCGCATTTTCATTCTCACGGACGGGAACACCGCCAGGCACTGCCTGCCGGTGATATGCGATGCCGGGGCACTGCGCGGCGCGCACAGCATCGTGACCGGCTGTGGGGAGGAGAACAAGAACATCAGTTCCCTCACCGGGATATGGGAAAGCCTTGGCAGCAACGGCGCGACACGCCACTCGCTGCTGATCAACCTCGGCGGAGGGATGATAACCGACCTCGGGGGCTTTGCCGCAGCGACATTCAAGCGCGGCATAGCCTTCATCAACATTCCAACCACACTGCTCGCGATGGTCGATGCGGCCGTGGGAGGAAAGACGGGGATAAACTTCAACGGGCTGAAAAACGAGGTGGGGGCGTTCTGCGAGCCGCGTGCCGTGCTGACAGACACCGTGTTCCTCAAGACGCTCGGCGCGAGGGACATACGCTCGGGGTATGCCGAGATGCTGAAACACGGACTGATTTCCACAAGGCGGCAATGGGCAGAACTCATAGACTTCGACCTCGCACAGCCAGACACGGGCGCGCTGCAGCAAATGGTTGGCACATCGGTGGAGGTGAAGAGGCGCATCGTGGCACAGGACCCACACGAGCGCGGCATCCGCAAGGCTCTCAACCTGGGACACACCGTGGGTCACGCGATGGAGTCGTTCGCCATGACTGAAGGCAGGCCTGTGCCACACGGCTATGCCGTGGCCTACGGAATGATTTGCGAGCTGTATCTAAGCGTGGTGCGGGAGGGATTCCCTGCAGACAGGATGAGGCAGACCGTGAGTTTCATAAAAGAATACTACGGGCAGATGCCAGTGACATGCGGCGACTACGACACCCTGCTGTCGCTGATGCACCACGACAAGAAGAACGTTGGGAGCGAGATAAACTTCACGCTGCTCGCAGACATAGGCGACATACGCATCAACCAGACCGTCACCGACGAGGAGATAAAGGAGGCTCTGGATTTCTATCGCGAGGGAATTGGTTAGTACAAGACGTGTCCGAAGTCATATCCCGGTTGCCGGTTGAAAAAACCGACCAAGCGTGGCGCTTGATGCCGTCGGTACGGCAAACACGCCGAATTTGGTGAGCAAACACGCCGTAATTGCTTTGCAAACACGCCGAATTTGGTCTGCAAACACGCCGAATTTACCGTTTTGCTTGGCATCGGCGGGAAAACAGCACGCACCTGCCTGTTTTCATGTTTGGGTTAAACCCAAATCGGTCATCAGAGCCCGGACTGATTGTAGTCGGTTGCCCAGGCAGGTTGGTTGTTGTTTTTTTG
>URLI01000013.1 GCA_900548585.1 uncultured Prevotella sp.
AATGCAATGCGGGAGAGTAGGTCGCCGCCTTCCTTCACGGGCTGTCCCCGTGGCAAGATTGCCACGTGGGCAGCCCCTTTCTTGTTACTGGCGGTTACCGCAGTCTCCCCTGGTATTCCTGGTTTCCTGGTTTTTCTAGTTTCCTATTTTCTCTAGTTTTCTAGTTTCGATGCAGAGAAAAATAAATAAAGTGTTGCGTGATTTGGAAAAAAATTGTAAGTTTGCCACAGAGAATACGTTAATGCCGAGATGTACAGTTTAATGAGGGCTTTTGTATGGCTCATACGCTGGAGACACTGCCGTGGCTTCGGGGTGCAGTCGCCTTGGGCTTACAGGTTCGTTCGCTATGTCGTCAACGAACACTATCCTTATTATTCGTATGATGCGCTTGAGAGCAGGTGGCGCGAGGCCAGCAGTCTGGAAAGGAAACTGGGCAGGCTGTATTTCCGTCTTGCCAACTATCTGCAGCCGTCTCTGGCCGCAGATTATTCACAGAATGGAGTTATGTTTGCGGATTATGTTCGCTCGGGTTGTCGCAGTACGGAACTGTGTGATATTCCCATGCACTCAACTTCTGGCGGGATACACAGCATTCTGTCCGGCCATAGGCCCGTCCCGTTTCTCCGGGTCGTCACAAAGGGCAACTATGTGGATGTGTTCCACGAGGCTCTCGCTGTGTCCGGACAGAAGTCGGTGTTCGTAATAGAGGGAATAAACAGCGACAAGTCATCCAGGGCATTTTGGAAGCATATTGTGGCTTCGGAGCTTTGCGTGACGACGTTCGATTTATATTATTGCGGCATAATATTCTTTGACCGCAGCCGTTATAAGGAAAATTATATTGTTAATTTCTAAAAATATCATACTATGGCGATAACAAAGGTTTATACAAAAACGGGAGACAACGGCACAACCAGTCTTGTAGGTGGCGTTAAAGTAAGCAAGACAAACCCACGCATTGAGGCGTACGGCACGGTTGACGAACTCAGCGCGCACCTCGGCATGCTGGCATCATGGATGAAGGACGGCGAGGACAAAGACCTGATAATCCGCACCCAGCGCAACCTCTTCACGGTGTGCTCCTATCTTGCAACTGACAAGAAAAAGACCCCGCTCGCGGCATCATTCACCATGTCGGCGGACGAAACCCTACTTCTTGAGCAGCAGATTGACGAGATTAATGCCAGCATACCAGAGCAGCGGTCATTCATACTGCCTGGCGGCAGCCACGAGGCAGCCCTCGCACATGTCGCCCGCACCGTGTGCCGCCGTGCCGAGCGCAGGATATTCTTCCTCGGCCAGACGACTGACCTCGACCCGGAGGTGACGCACTATATCAACCGTCTTTCCGACTATCTTTTCGTACTTGCCCGCAAACTCAATTTCGTGGAAGGCGTGAGGGACATACCCTGGAAGAAGTGACACGGCCACCCAGGCCGGCATGAAAATCCGGTTGTTTTTACTGAACATATTATATATTGATGTGTTGTCAGCAGTGAATATTGTTTTAATCGAGGATAAGTACAAAATAGTCATCAAATAATTTTGTTTTATCTGCGATTTGCATTAATTTTGTGCATCGGAAAAAGGAAATGTTAACTTTTAAAAACTTTAAGGCTTATGTATTGGACACTTGAACTTGCCTCAAAACTCGAAGATGCGCCTTGGCCGGCAACAAAAGACGAGTTGATAGACTACGCCATACGCTCGGGCGCGCCCCTTGAAGTGCTTGAGAACCTTCAGGAAATCGAAGACGAGGGTGATGTTTACGAAAGTATCGAAGACATCTGGCCCGACTATCCCACAAAGGACGACTTCCTATTCAACGAGGACGAGTACTGACGTGTTTTGAACCATGGAAAACCGGTTTCAGGCAATATACTTTAACGCAGTATGGGGAAACGAATTTTCCCCATACTGCGTTTTTTTTACAGCCGCTGTCATTCGATTTTCAAATCTTTGATGGCGGTTGCAGGTTGAACCACAACCGGTCATTGTAGCCCAGACTGATTGCAGCCGGGTACAAGCGAAGCTGCAAATACGGCGTGTTTATGGAGCAAATACGGCGTGTTTGTGGAGCAAATACGGCGTGATTGACCGGCAAAATCGTCGTGTTTGCCCGGTTGACGGTCATGCTTCGCGGTGCTGTTCCTGTGGAATCTGATTGCCATTTCCGTGAAAGTTGCGTGGCAGTTACAATAAACGCGGCAGTTTCTCGTTATAAACCAGTGTTGGGACGATTAACGAATTTGTGTTGAGACGATTAAACATAACATTGATTTTGCTTGCCGTGGCTGTGCGTTCTGCCATGGCGCAGTATGACGTGGCATTCAGCCATTATTTCGACATGGAGCCGTATTTCAATCCGGCAGCCGTGGGCAAGCAGGAGAAACTTAACATAGCGGCGGCCTACTCGATGCAGTTTGCAGGCTTCGAGAACAACCCGAGGACGATGTTCGTCAGCGCCGACGCCCCGTTCCGCTTCCTGAACACTTTCCACGGAGCCGGCGTTCAGTTGCTCAACGACCAGATAGGCCTGTTCACCCACCAGCGCATCTCGGTGCAGTATGCCCTGAAGCGTCCGCTCTTCGGCGGCGTGCTTAGCGTCGGCGTGCATGGCGGACTGCTCCTCGAGGGCTTCGACGGCTCGAAGGTCGACGTGGAGGACTCTTCCGACCCGGCCTTCGTCGCATCGGATGTCAACGGCAACGCGTTCGACCTCGGCGCGGGAATCTACTACACCCACGGGCGTTGGTATGCCGGTGTGTCGGTGGAGCACGCCACGTCGCCACTCGTCGAGCTCGGCGACAGGAACGAGTTGCAGATAGACCGCACGTATTATTTGACCGGCGGATACAATATTCGGCTGAGAAATCCGTTTTTATCTATACCTGCGTCAGTCATGGCACGATACGACGGTGTGGGCTACCGTGCCGACATCACGGCGCGGCTGGTATATCAGAACGAGAAGAGACGCCTCTACGGCGGCGTGGGCTACAGCCCGACAAACTCGGTCACGGCATACATCGGCGGCAGCTTCCACGGCTTCAACCTTGGCTACAGCTACGAGATGTACACCTCGAAGATAAGCCCGGCCAACGGCAGCCACGAGTTGTACGTGGGCTACCAGATGGACCTCAACTTCCATAAGAAGGGGCGCAACCTGCACAAGAGCGTCCGCCATCTGTAGGCAGCGCGTGCGGGCTAAATGTATTGAAGAACAAAAAAGACATAATATAAAATATGAAAAGTAACAGGATACTTATCGCCATCGCCATCATGTCGCTTGCGGTCCTCGCCTCGTGCATGGGCAGCAAGGGTGCTTCCATTTCCGGAAGGGGCGGCGAGGTCACCGGCATAGGTGGCGGGCGCGGCTTCACCGAGCCAACGCCCTACGGCATGACACAGGTGCCGCGCGGTTTCCTGCGCATGGGAATAGAGAAGCAGGACAGCCTGTGGGGCAAGCCCATGCCGGTGAGGGAAATATCGGTTGACGGCTTCTGGATGGACGAGACCGAGGTGACAAACTCCGAATACAAGCAGTTCGTGTACTGGGTGCGCGACTCAATCCTCCGCACGCGCCTCGCCGACCCGGCATACGGGGGCGACGAGACATACATGATAACCGAGGACAAGAACGGCGACCCCGTGCCGCCGCACCTCAACTGGAAGAAGTCACTGCCGCGAAAGCCCAACGAGGACGAGCAGAGGGCGTTCGAGAGCCTCTATGTCACCAATCCGGTGACGGGCGAGAAACTGCTCGACGCGTCGCAGCTCAACTACCGCTACGAGATTTACGACTACGCGACGGCCGCGCTGCGCCGCAACCGCCTGCGCCCCGAAGAGCGCAACCTGAACACAGACGTGACGGCGGACGCCGGCGAGGTGGTGATGATCTCGAAGGACACGGCATACATAGACGACGAGGGAAGGATCGTGCGCGAGACCATCGACCGCCCCCTCTCGAGCGAGTGGGACTTCCTTAACACATACATAGTGAACGTGTATCCCGACACCACATGCTGGATAAACGATTTCCAGAACAGCGAGAACGAGGTCTACCTGCGGACATATTTCAGCAGCCCGGCATACAACGAGTATCCCGTCGTCGGCGTGACGTGGGAGCAGGCAAACGCGTTCTGCGCGTGGCGCACCGACTATCTGCTGAAAGGCCTGGGCGGCGAGGCGCGCTTCATCCAGCGCTACCGCCTGCCGACCGAGGCCGAGTGGGAGTATGCCGCGCGCGGAAAGGACGGCACGGAGTTCCCCTGGGAGAGCGACGCGCCGGCGAACAGCCGTGGCTGCTTCAACGCCAACTTCAAGCCCGACCGGGGAAACTATACCAAGGACGGCAACCTTATAACAAGCCGCGCAGGCATTTACACCGCAAACTCAAACGGACTGTATGACATGGCGGGGAACGTGGCGGAGTGGACAAGCACGGTCTACACCGAGGCGGGAGTCGATGCCATGAACGACCTCAACCCACAACTGGAGTACAAGGCCGCCAAGGAAGACCCCTACAAACTGAAGAAGAAGAGCGTGCGCGGAGGGTCGTGGAAAGACCCCGAGAGCTATATACGCTCGGCATGGCGCACGTGGGAGTACCAGAACCAGCCACGCTCGTACATAGGTTTCCGCTGCGTGCGGTCGCTGGCGAACACACAGAGCGGCAAACAGAAAAGAAGCAAGAAAAAATAAACCATAAGAAATCATAAGATGACAAGATACAGCAAACTGAATGTCGTTTACCGTCTGCAGAAGTGGATGGACAGCGTTCCGGGCCAGACTTTCCTGAACTATGCCTACAGCTGGGGTGCCTCGCTCGTCATTTTGGGTGCATTGTTCAAGTTGAACCACCTTCCCGGCTCGAGCATAATGCTATACATCGGCATGGGGACCGAGGTTATAGTGTTCTTCATATCCGCGTTCGACCGTCCGTTTGACAAGACCGCGATAGGCATGGAACTGCCAATGCACCTCGACGGCGAGGACGAGGCGGACGACGGTGAGAGTGCCGGCATGGAGGAGATGCCTGCCGTAGGCGTGCAGCACGGCGCACAGCCAGCCACAATAATAATAGGCGGCGGAGGCGTGCCGGGAGGCAATGCCGGCGCAGGAGTTCCCGGGGAAGAGTTCCACGGACAGCCCGTGGCACAGCCGTCGGCGGTTGTCGTGGGGCAGCCGGCGGAAATACCGCAGCCCGTCGCGCCAGACATGGCAGAGGCCGCGGAGGCATACGTCGAGGAGCTCAAGAGGCTCACCGAGGTGCTGCAGAAGGTGTCGGAGCAGAGCCAGCGGCTCACCACAGACTCGGAGGAGATGGAGAACCTCAACCGCACGCTCACCGGAATATGCAAGATCTACGAGATGCAGCTAAAGAGCGCCAGCTCGCAGATAGGCACCATCGACGAGATAAACGCGCAGACGCGGAAGATGGCCGGGCAGATAGAGCAACTCAACAGCATCTACACGCGCATGATAGAGGCCATGACGGTGAACATGCGCGCCGCAGGCGCCGCGCCGGAGCAGTAAACAACATACAGCAAACCGAAAAACGGTATTCCAACAGATGGCAATAAAGAAAAGACCAGTATCTCCGCGCCAGAAGATGATCAACCTGATGTACATCGTCCTCCTGGCCATGCTCGCGCTGAACGTGTCAACCGAAGTGCTGCAGGGGTTCTCGATCGTTGAGGAAAGCCTCAACAGGACCACCGCAAACTCCAGCAGGCAGAACGCAGCGATATACGGGGACTTCGAGGCACTGATGGCGAAAAACCCGGAGAAGGTGCGCCAGTGGTTCGCGAAGGCCACGCAGGTGAAGCAGATGAGCGACTCGTTGTACAACATGGCGCAGCAACTGAAGGAGGCCATCGTGCGCGATGCCGACGGCAAGGACGGTGACGTGCGCAACATAGAGAACAAGGACAACCTCGAGGCGGCGGGACATGTAATGCTCGCCCCGCTGACGGGCAAGGGAAAGGCGCTCTATGATGCCATAAACTCTTACCGCACACGCATACTCACAATGGTGACGGACAGGCAGCAGAGGGAAATCATAAGCAGCAACCTCTCGACGCGGCTGCCCAAGAACGCCAACACGATGGGCAAGAACTGGCAGGAATACATGTTCGAGAACATGCCCGTGGCGGCTGCCGTCACGCTACTGTCAAAGTTGCAGAGCGACATTCGATACGCCGAGGGCGAGGTGCTGCACACGCTCGTGGCAAACGTTGACCTGAAGGACATAAGGGTCAACAAGCTCGACGCATTCGTCATACCCGAGAAGACAACGCTGTACCCTGGAGAGCAGTTCGTGTCGCAGATAGTGATGGCTGCCGTGGACACAACGATGCAGCCGGAGATTTATGTCAACGGGACGCGCATCAACACCACGAACGGCCGGTATTCGTTCGCTGCCGGAGGGGTGGGCGAGCACCAGTTCAGCGGCTACCTGATAACGCGCAACGCGGCAGGCGAACAGCTGCGCCGCAACTTCACGCAGAAGTATAATGTCATACCGACACCCGACGGCGCGACCGTCGCCGCCGACCTGATGAACGTGCTGTACGCTGGTTTCAAGAACCCCGTGAGCGTCAGCGTGCCTGGCATACCGGCAAACCAGGTGCGGGTGAGCATGAGCGGCGGTACGCTGACACCCACCGGCAACGGCCATTTCATCGCCGTGCCGTCGGCCGTCGGCAGGGATGTGACGTTCAACATATCGGTCAGCGACCAGGGCAGGACGCGCTCCATAGCACCGTTCAAGTTCCATGTGCGCAAACTTCCAGACCCGACACCATACATCGTCGTGGGCAACAACCGCTTCCGCGGGGGCGGACTGGCAAAGGGCGCGCTGATGAACGCCTCGGGCATAAGGGCGGCCATCGACGACGGACTGCTCGACATTGAGTTCCGCGTGACCGGCTTCGAGGCAGTGTTCTTCGACAACATGGGCAATGCCGTGCCGATGGTGGGCAGTGGGACGAATTTCAGCGGACGCCAGAAGGACGCCTTCCGCAAACTGTCGCGCAACCGCCGCTTCTACATTTCGCGCGTCACGGCAGTGGGACCCGACGGCATCTCGCGCCAGCTTAGTGCCTCGATGGAGGTGATTATCAAGTAAAAAAGGAAACAAACAGACACTTATGAAAAGGATATTGATGATATTTCTCGCTTCGGCGGCAGTCCTCTCGGCAGGCGCGCAGCCGCAGAAGCGACGCGCGGAGCAGCAAAAGCAGAAAGCCGGCAGCGCGCAGCAACTGTCGACGAGGGCGCAGATCTCGTTCCCGACGGCGCAGCCCATGTCGGAGGACGTGGTGTGGAGGCGCGACATCTACCGCGAGCTCGACCTCAGCGAGGATGCCAACGCCGGGCTGTACTATCCCGTGGAGCCGATAGGGTCGCAGATGAACCTGTTCACTTACATCTTCAAGCTTATGATGACCGGGCGCGTCAACGCGTATGAGTACCGGCTCGACGGCAACGAGGTGTTCTCCGATGACGCGCGGGTGGCGCAGAAGGCGTTCCTCGACAACTACCACATCTACTACGAGAAGGACAAGAACGGGCGGACGCGCATTGACAACAGCGACATCCCATCGCGCGAGGTGAAGGGATATTACATCAAGGAGAGCACCTACTACGACCAAGCCTCGGCGACGTTCCACACCAAGGTGCTGGCTCTCTGCCCGATAATGTTCCGCGAGGACGACTTCGGCGACGGGGCGGCAAAATATCCCCTGTTCTGGGTCAGGTATGATGACCTCGCGCCATTCCTGAGCAAGCAGACCATAATGACGAGCAACCTGAACAATGCCGCGACGATGAGCGTGGATGACTATTTCACGAAGAACATGTACCGTGGCAAGATATACAAGACGAACAACATGCTCGGGAAAACCCTGGCGCAGTATTGTCCCACCGACTCTGCAATGGCAAAGGAGCAGAAGAGGATAGAGGCGGAACTCGGGGAGTTTGAGAAGAGCATCTGGGGAAACGCGCAGCGCAAGGACTCGCTCGACAGCATCGCCAATGGTGGCGACAGGAAGGTGAAGAAACAGAAACGCTCGCGGCGCGACAAGTCTGAAGGCACGTCTGTCGCAAAAACAAGGAACCGCCGCGCCTCGTCGTCATCGTCAGGCTCGGCCTCGCAGCCGCGCGTGTCGGTGCGCAGGCAGCGTCACTGACGTTGGTCCGGACAAACGGGGCGGGCACGCCTGCCTCTTAATATTAACTTATAAACACAATTACGAAATGAAAAAAGAATTGACCCTTGTCCTCGTTGCCGTGGCAATGATGGTGGCAGCGCCTTCGCACGCGCAGGTTAAGTATGGATTGAAAGGTGGTCTCAACATCACCGACATGTCGCTCAACAACGACGTGTTAAAGACGGAGAACCGCACGGGCTTCTTCATCGGCCCTACGGTCATGTTCTCACTGCCCATCGTTGGCCTGGGCGTTGATGCGAGTGTGCTCTATGACCAGCGCGAGGCAAAGGTGGAGAACTCCGACGAGAAAATCAAGCAGCAGGCTGTGAACGTGCCCATCAACCTGCGCTACGGCCTCGGCCTCGGCAACACGGCAAGCGTTTATTTCGCCGCCGGGCCGCAGTTTGGCTTCAACGTTGGTGACAGCGAGCACAAGTTGTTAGAGGGCTCGACGTGGAAGCTCAATGGCTCGACGTTCAGTGTGAATGTCGGCGCCGGCTTTATGATAATGAACCATGTGCAGATTGGCGCTAACTACAACATCGTCTGCGGCAAGACTGGCGAGCTGGAAGTCGTTAAAGGTGTGAAGACGGCGTTCAACGGCCGTGCCAACGCATGGCAGATCCATGCCGCTTACTATTTCTAAATACCGTTTGCAAGACTTTTGATAATATTTTAAGGTGTGGCTGCTCAATGTTTGCGGCCGCACTTTTTATTTGTCCCGCGCCTGCTATGTCATTATTGCCGACACAGGCATGACGATTTCCCCAAGTTCGATCATGGCGTTGAATAGAGCCACACGGTTGAAATCTTTTACGTCCGAAGGCCGTATGTCGCCTTCGGTGATTACCCCATCATCAATAAGTTCCGCGCGTTTCGTCCCTGCCAGCAACGGTCTGCGTGGCGTCACCCACCGCGTGCCGTCGTGCAGCGCCACGTTGGTGTATGTGGTGTCGGTCAGCAGTCCGTTCTTCACAATAAGTATTTCCTCCCCTGCTTTCACGTCAGTCCGGAGCCTTTCCAGCACACTGCGGTTCTCATATTTGAATTGATACTCCACAGTGTCGCAGCAGACGAGACGCAGCCTGTCAATCCTCCGCATCTTGTAAGGTGTGCATGTGATGTCGTGTATGCCGTCACGGTCGTATGTGAAGCGCAGTTTCGCCGTCCCGCCCGTTGCCGATGCCGTTTCCTCAAGGCGCTCGCGGTCAACTTGCGGACAGTCGAAGCCGAACTCCCCGGCTGTAACCATCATGCGGCGCAGGTGTGGCCCGAGGTTAAGTATCTTTCCGTCCGCAACCTTTATTGTCTCAATAAATCGGCACATAAATCTTCTCAATCACTTCATTATACTCGTCGTCGTTGTTGCTCCGGGCGGTTATCCCTCCGCCGGCCTTGTAGAACAGTCTGCCGTTCTCCTGGTCAATGAAGCGTATCATCACCGCCGTGTCCGTGTTCCCGTTCTCCGAATATCCCATCACCCCGGTGTAGAAACCACGTTCGTAGCCCTCCGCCTCTCTTATTATCTCCATCGTCTTTGGCTTCGGCGCGCCCGTGATGGAGCCTGCAGGCAGCAGCCGCATCAGGGTTCTGCCGAGGTGTTGGCGGTAATTTGCGGTCAGCCGCCCCGCTATTTCCGAGCTTGTCTGCAGTATCTCGCCCCTGTCAGTCGTCAGCCGCTCCGCGTATCTGTACCGTTTCACTGTCACCTGCTCCGCCACCTGGCTGAGGTCGTTGCGTATCAGGTCAACGATGGTCGCGTGTTCGGCAGCCTCCTTGGCGTTGTCCATGAGCAGCTGTTCCGCGTCCGGCCGCTTGGCGTCAATCGTTCCCTTCATGGGGTAAGACGAGATGATGCCGTCTTCTATCCTGACGAATGTCTCCGGCGAGAAACACACGAAGCGGTCTTTCAGCCAGCACCGGTATTTCGCTTTCGAGCGGATGAATATGTCGCGCATGTCAAGGTTCGTTTTTACCGGCACCCGGCATGTCAGGTTTGCGAGATAACTGTTTCCCTCGCGCTGGTTCCGCTTCACGATGTTTATGCTCCGCTCGTATTGCGCGCGGTCCGGCTTGCGGAACTCGAGCCGTGGCGAGTCCATGCGGCACGTCACACCTTGCGGCACGTTTGAGAATCCCGGGAATGCCACCATCATCTCGTCGCTGTCAATGTTGGCGGTCTCCTCGACGCAGGCCTGGCTCTGGTCGTAACTGATGATGAAGAAAAACCCCTTGCCGCTCCTTCCGAGCTCGTCAATCTTCATTTCCGCTTCCTTCCTGTCGTATGTTCTCATTCCCCCTTGTTTTTTATAATTCGTGCGCAGCGGCTCGCATCGCCGTTCATGCCCATGTGTTTAATCCCAGCCGGTCTTTGCGGCACGGATTTTCCCATTGGGCAATCGCATGAAATAAGTTCGGGATATAATGACCGGTTTGTGTTAAATTATCCAGGACGCTATTTCATACAAACAAGAAAAGGAGCGTGCATGAGACACGCTCCGACTTTTCCTTATCCGTCGGTTCACGAACCGTTATTGGTTGTCAGTCCTCTGCGTCGCGGAGTTTCTGAACATAGATGGCACGTTCCATCTTGAGGCGCTTCAGTACGGAAGGCTTGTCATACTGCTGGCGCGCGCGCAGCTCCTTCATGACACCAGTCTTCTCAAACTTTCTCTTGAATTTCTTCAATGCTCTCTCGATGTTCTCGCCATCTTTTACTGGAACGATGATCATGTCTTTGCAAAATTTTATATGTTACACTTCTTGTTATTATCCACACGTCAGTCGTGTTGCCACGAATTGCGGGTGCAAAGGTACTGCTATTTTTCGTAACACGCAAATTTTTCAAAGCCAAAAGTCACCGGCTCAACAGTGTCCTGTATAATTTTCTCAAAAAAATAAGGAATGCTTGTCGTCGGACGAACACCGGGTTAAGACTTTTTTTGCCTTGATTAAAACCACTTCCTTCATTTTTTTGAGAAAAATATTGCGGAAATTACTGGCTTGCATGGCTTTTTTGCACTATTTACCGATAAAAACACGCTTGACATTTTGCGGTTCGGAAAAAAAGGCGTATATTCGCTGACGAAAAACACTGACTATGGGAAAACGCCTTGCCAAGGAAAGTTTCATCGACTATCTGCGATACGAACGCAATGCCTCGGGGCTTACGGTCGTTAAATACTCGTACTCGATAGATTTGTTCCGCCGCTTCCTTGACGCGGAGTGCGCGGGCATGCCGTGGGAGGATGTTGACGGCGATGCCATCGGCGACTGGATAGAGCATGAGATGGAGCGGGGGTGCAAGGCGCGCACTGTGTGCGGTTACCTCACGGCAGTGAAGTCGTTCTACCGTTTCGGCGTGGAGCGCGGTCTCGTCGATCGTGACCCCGCGTACATGGTCGATGGCCCGAAGAAAGACAAGCCGCTGCCGTATTTCGTCAGGGAGAAGGACATGGACCGCCTGATTGACGACGTGGAGTGGGGCGACAGTATAAGAGATGTTCGCGCGCGTACCATTATATTAATGTTCTATGAGGCAGGCCTGCGCGCGGCGGAGCTGATAGGGCTCGACGACGGTGACGTTGACTTCCTGAACAACAGCGTGAAGGTCACCGGCAAGAGGAACAAGCAGCGCATAGTGCCTTTCGGCAGTGAGCTGCGCGACGAGCTCGAGGCCTACATCGGCATGCGCGACAAGGAGATAGCGAGGCATTGCGACGCCCTGTTCGTTGACGACGGCGGGCAGCGCATGAGATACAGTCAGGTGCGGCGCATCGTGCGCGACAAGCTCGGGCTCGTGACGGCGATGAGCAAGCGCTCGCCGCACGTGCTGCGCCATTCGTTCGCCACCGCCATGCTGAACAACGAGGCGGGGCTTGAGAGCGTTCAGAAACTGCTCGGGCATGAAAGTATCGCCACGACGGAGATATACACCCATGCCACTTTCGAGCAGCTGAAGAGAGTATACAGCAAGGCCCATCCAAGGGCTTAATTCTTTAACCTTTTAAAACTATAGGTAACGATGGAGATAAAGATTCAGTCAATCCATTTTGATGCGACGGAGCAGTTGCAGGCATTTGTGGAGAAGAAAGTGTCAAAGCTGGAGAAGTCTTTCGAGGACATAACTAATGTTGACGTGCTGCTCAGGCTGGTGAGGCCCGCCACTGCCATGAACAAGCAGGCAAGCATCACCGTGGTTGTGCCCGGGCAGAAACTGTTCGTGGAGAAGACGTGCGACACGTTCGAGGAGAGCGTTGACCTGTGTGTGGATTCCATGAGAGTGCAACTAACCAAATTCAAGGAAAAACTGCGCAGCAGATAAAAAAAAGCGTGAAAAGTTTTGGCGATTAAAAAAAACGTCGTATCTTTGCAGCCGTTTTAGAACATGTCCTTCGTCACGAGGTCTGACGGCTGCAAGGATTTGCCTCTTTAGCTCAGTTGGCCAGAGCACGTGATTTGTAATCTCGGGGTCGTTGGTTCGAATCCGACAAGAGGCTCTGCACTGAGGGAGCCCTGACTGCGGCGGCAAGCGGGGAGGCATGTGAAAAAATGACAGGAGGGGGTGGTTTCCAGAGTGGCCAAATGGGGCAGACTGTAAATCTGTTGTCTTTCGACTTCGGTGGTTCGAATCCATCACCACCCACATCAGTGGATTTTTTGCGGGGTTTTGTTTGAGCCAAATTCAGATATTTTGATAGAGGCATGGATGAAATGCCGTTATGCGGAAATAGCTCAGTTGATAGAGCACTAGCCTTCCAAGCTGGGGGTCGCGGGTTTGAGCCCCGTTTTCCGCTCAAAATGCTGTAATAGCTCAGTGGTAGAGCACTTCCTTGGTAAGGAAGAGGTCCTGAGTTCAACTCTCAGTTACAGCTCTGCTGTCTTATTAACCGTGTGAAGCAGAAAAAACGCGATTATTCATTAATTAAATAAAAGTAAAGCTATGGCTAAAGAGAATTTTGTGCGCACGAAACCGCACGTTAACATTGGTACTATCGGTCACGTTGACCATGGTAAGACTACTCTTACGGCTGCCATCACAACAGTATTGGCTAAGAATGGTCTTTCTGAGATAAAGTCTTTTGACCAGATTGACAATGCGCCGGAGGAGAAGGAGCGTGGTATAACCATCAACACCTCCCACGTTGAGTATGAGACTGCAAAGCGTCACTATGCACACGTTGACTGCCCGGGACACGCCGACTATGTGAAGAACATGGTTACGGGTGCTGCCCAGATGGACGGTGCAATCCTCGTTGTCGCCGCAACCGACGGTCCTATGCCTCAGACGCGTGAGCACGTTCTTCTCGCACGTCAGGTGAACGTTCCGCGCCTCGTGGTGTTCCTGAACAAGTGCGACTTGGTTGAGGACGAGGAGATGCTCGAGCTCGTTGAGATGGAGGTTCAGGAGATCCTCGCTCAGTATGAGTTCGAAGATGACACCCCTATTATCCGTGGCTCTGCTCTTGGCGCACTCAACGGTGTAGCAAAGTGGGAGGAGAAGGTTATGGAGCTTATGAACACTTGCGACGAGTGGATTCAGGAGCCGCCGCGCGCTACCGACAAGCCATTCCTCATGCCGGTTGAGGACGTGTTCTCAATCACTGGCCGTGGAACCGTGGCAACGGGCCGTATCGAGACTGGTGTCATCCACGTTGGTGACGCTGTTGAGCTGCTCGGTCTCGGTGAGGACAAGAACTCCACTGTAACAGGTGTCGAGATGTTCCGCAAGATACTTGACGAAGGTCGCGCAGGTGATAACGTTGGTCTGCTCCTCCGTGGTATCGACAAGAATGAGATCAAGCGCGGTATGGTTCTCTGCCATCCGGGTCAGATCAAGCCGTTCAAGAGATTCAAGGCATCCATCTATGTCCTGAAGAAGGAAGAGGGTGGCCGTCACACTCCGTTCGGCAACAAGTATCGTCCGCAGTTCTACCTCCGCACGATGGACTGCACGGGTGAAATCACCCTGCCTGCAGGTGTCGAGATGGTAATGCCTGGCGACAACGTCGAGATTACCGTTGAGCTCATCTACGCCGTTGCCCTGAACAAGGGACTGCGCTTCGCAATCCGCGAGGGCGGCCGCACGGTAGGCTCTGGCCAGATCACAGAGGTTTACGAGGATTAAATCTGAAATGGCATATCCCATGCCGCCATTGTTAATCGCATTGGCGCGTGGAGCAATCAAAAGGTTCCGCTCCCAGCGGGCGGAACCTTACACACGGGAATAGCTCAGTTGGTAGAGCATCGGTCTCCAAAACCGAGGGTCGTGGGTTCGAGTCCTCCTTCCCGTGCAAGGAAAAAAGAAAATATCGATGAAGATACTCAAGAAAGTAGCAAATTATTTCAAGGTCTGTTACGAGGAACTTGCGCATAAGACTACTTGGCCTACGCGCGCCGAACTTACCCATACCGCAATGGTTGTGTTATCTGCTTCCCTTATCATTGCGCTTGTGGTGTTTGGCATGGACTCGCTGTTCCAGTGGGTAATGAAGATGGTTTATCCAAGTTAATCTCTTAAAGGAAAATGGCTCAGACTGAAAAGAAATGGTATGTGCTTCGCGCTGTGAGCGGCAAGGAGACCAAGGTGAAGGAATACATCGAGGCCGAATTGAGTCACAACAAGAAACTCGCCAAGCATGTTTTCCAGGTGGTGATACCAATGGAGAAACATGCCGTCACGCGTGGTACGAAGCGTGTCATAAAGGAGAAGATCGCTCTTCCCGGCTATGTGCTCGTTGAGGCTGAACTCAATGGCGACGTGGCTCCGGCACTGCGTTTCATGCCAAACGTGCTGGGCTTCCTTGGAGGACTTGACAACCCTTCTCCCGTGAGCGAGGCTGAAGTGAACCGTATGCTTGGCATAGCAGACGACACCGAGATAAAGGAAGAGATTGTAATTCCCTACTTGGTGGGCGATGCCGTCAAGGTTACGGACGGTCCTTTCACCGGTTTCAGCGGCAACATCGAAGAGGTGGATACCGAGAAACACAAGTTGAAGGTCATGGTCAAGATTTTCGGCCGGAACACTCCGCTGGAACTCAGTTTTATGCAAGTTGAAAAAGAATAGATGTGCTGTTACGGGCTCGGATGTTCTTTTTATATGAAAAAATCAAATTTTAATTAACAAAAGAAATGGCTAAAGAAGTTGCTGGATTAATCAAGTTGCAGATTAAAGGTGGCGCTGCGAATCCTTCCCCTCCCGTCGGGCCGGCTCTCGGCTCCAAGGGAATAAACATAATGGGATTCTGCAAGGAATTCAACGCCAGAACCCAGGATAAGGCAGGCAAGATCCTTCCTGTCGTTATCACATACTATACCGACAAGTCATTCAGCTTCATCATCAAGACCCCGCCAGCCGCCGTCCAGTTGCTGGAGGCTGCCAAGGTGAAGGGCGGATCTGCCGAACCAAACCGCACCAAGGTCGCCTCGGTGACATGGGATCAGGTTCGCGCGATCGCAGAGGACAAGATGTCAGACCTGAACTGTTTCACGGTTGAGTCTGCAATGAAGCTCGTTGCCGGTACAGCACGCAGCATGGGGATTGCTGTAAAGGGAGACTTCCCTGGGTAATTTTTAATAACTTCAATTTTAAAGAAAATGAGTAAACTGACAAAAAATCAGAAAGCAGTTGCCGATAAGGTTGAAGCAGGGAAAGCATACTCTTTGAAGGAGGCCGCAGCATTGGTGAAGGAAATAACCACCACCAAGTTCGAGGCTTCCGTTGACATGGACGTACGCTTGGGCATTGACCCGCGCAAGGCTAACCAGATGGTTCGCGGTGTCGTATCGCTGCCAAACGGAACCGGCAAGGTCACCCGCGTGCTGTGCCTCTGCACCCCTGACGCGGAGGCTGCTGCCAAAGAGGCAGGCGCTGACTATGTTGGTCTTGAGGAATACATCGAGAAGATAAAGGGCGGATGGACTGATGTTGATGTCATCATCACCATGCCTTCCTGCATGGGCAAGGTTGGTCCTTTGGGACGCATACTCGGTCCGCGCGGACTTATGCCTAACCCGAAGAGCGGCACTGTAACCATGGACGTTGCCAAGGCCGTGAAGGAAGTGAAGCAGGGCAAGATAGACTTCAAGGTTGACAAGGCTGGTATCATCCACACGTCAATCGGCAAGGTGACGATGACACCCGAGCAGATTTACGGAAACGCAAAGGAGTTCATCAACACCGTCATAAAGTTGAAGCCTGCGGCTGCAAAGGGTACATATATCAAGAGTATCTTCCTATCAAGCACTATGAGTGCAGGTGTCAAGGTTGACCCAAAGACAGTTGAATAACACTTAAAGTACGGAAAACGATGAAAAAGGAAGTAAAAGATACTATCATAACAGCACTTGGTGAGCAGTTGAGGCAATATCCGCATTTCTATCTGGTGGATGTCACCGGCCTGAATGCAGAGGATACAAGCAACCTGCGCCGCAAGTGCTTCAAGAACGAAATCAAGATGGTCGTTGTGAAGAACACTCTTCTGCACAAGGCCTTCGAGGCTTCGGACGTTGATTATGAACCTTTGTACGGCACGCTGAAGGGCAACACTGCGGTGATGTTCGCAAACGTGGCGAACGTGCCTGCCAAGTTGCTTAAGGAGTATGCCAAGGCCGGCGTGCCCGCTCTCAAGGGCGCATACGCCGAGGAAGGCATCTATATCGGTGCTGACAAGTTGGATGAGCTCTCTGCCATCAAGAGCAAGAGCGAACTTATTGCAGACGTTGTGGCACTGCTGCAGTCTCCAATCAAGAACGTTATTTCCGGACTCAATGCCGGTGGCAAGGTTCACGGACTGCTTGACGCTATCGCTGAGCGTAACAAATGAGCGAACCCTTCGAAACATTAACATTAAAAAAACAATTAAAAATTATTATAAAAATGGCAGATATTAAAGCTATTGCTGAAGAGTTGGTAAACCTTACAGTAAAAGAAGTAAGCGAATTGGCAACAGTCCTGAAGGACGATTACGGAATTGAACCTGCCGCTGCAGCTGTTGCTGTGGCTGCCGGTAACGCAGGCGGTGCAGCCGAGGCAGCAGAGGAGAAGACTTCTTTCAACGTTGTCCTCGCAGAGGTTGGCGGCGCCAAGTTGCAGGTTGTTAAGGCTGTCAAGGAGGCTTGCGGTCTCGGTCTGAAAGAGGCAAAGGATCTCGTTGACGGATGTCCTTCAACATTGAAGGAAGACCTTTCCAAGGACGAGGCCGAGAACCTGAAGAAGGCTATCGAGGCTGCTGGCGCAAAGGTTGAGCTGAAGTAATTCAGACTTGTCAAAACCATAATACGGTTAAGATCTTCCAGGTAGGGGGGTCTTAACCTTTTCTTGTCTTTTGGCCGCCGCAGGCCGGGACGCAAGTACTACGGGACACCGTTCCTCACGGTTGTGTTTCCGAATATCATTAATACCTCATTATAATATATATGGCTTCAAAAATTGTTGATAACAGAATAAACTTCGCCCGCGTGAAGAATCCGATGCCCTATCCGGATTTTCTCGATGTGCAGTTAAAGTCTTTCAGGGATTTCCTACAGTTGGACACACCGCCGGAGGAGCGCAAGAACGACGGGCTTTACAAGGTGTTCTCGGAAAATTTCCCAATCGCCGACACCCGTAACAATTTCGTGCTTGAGTTTCTCGACTATTTCATTGACCCGCCACGCTACTCCATCGACGAGTGCCTGGAGCGCGGGCTGACATACAGCGTGCCGCTGAAGGCCAAGATGAAACTTTACTGCACTGACCCTGAGCATGAGGATTTCCCGACGTTCGTGCAGGACGTGTACCTGGGCAACATCCCATACATGACGGAAAACGGCACATTCGTGATAAACGGCGCCGAGCGCGTGGTGGTGTCGCAGTTGCACCGCTCGCCGGGCGTGTTCTTCAGCCAGGGTGTCCACGCCAACGGAACCGTTCTCTACAGCGCGCGCATAATCCCGTTCAAGGGCTCGTGGATAGAGTTCGCCACCGACATCAACAATGTCATGTACGCCTACATCGACCGCAAGAAGAAATTGCCCGTGACGACGCTGCTGCGTGCCATAGGATACGAGACCGACAAGGACATCCTTGAGATTTTCGGGCTTGCCGAGGAGGTGAGGGTGAACAAGAAGAACATGAAGGAAGTCATAGGCCGCAAGCTTGCCGCGCGCGTGCTGAAAAGCTGGAACGAGGATTTCGTTGACGAGGACACCGGCGAGGTCGTTTCCATCGAGCGGAACGAGGTGATGATGGAGCGCGAGACCGAGATAACCAAGGACAACGTGGGCGAGATACTCGAAAGCGGCGCCTCCACCATACTGATACACAAGGATGAGGAGGCCGCGTCGAAGTATTCAATCATCTTCAACACACTTGCCAAGGACACGACGAACTCGGAGAAGGAGGCCATTTTCTACATCTACCGCCAGCTGCGCAACTCGGAACCCTCCGACGACGCAAGTGCGCGCGAGGTTATACTCAACCTGTTCTTCTCTGACAAGAGATACGACCTCGGCGACGTGGGCCGTTACAGGATAAACAAGAAACTCGGCCTGGACACCGACATGAACGTGCGTATCCTGACCAAGGAAGACATAATAGAGATTATAAAGTATCTCATACAACTGGTGAACTCGAACGCCACGGTCGACGACATCGACCACCTCTCCAACCGCCGCGTGCGCACGGTGGGCGAGCAACTGTCAAACCAGTTCTCGATAGGCCTGGCCCGCATGAGCCGCACGATCCGCGAGCGCATGAACGTGCGTGACAACGAGGTGTTCCAGCCAACCGACCTTATCAATGCCAAGACAATCTCGAGCGTGATCAACTCGTTCTTCGGCACCAACCCGCTGTCGCAGTTCATGGACCAGACCAACCCGCTCGCCGAGGTGACACACAAGCGCCGCCTCTCGGCGCTCGGCCCCGGCGGCCTGAGCCGTGAGCGTGCCGGATTCGAGGTCCGCGACGTTCACTACACGCACTACGGCCGCCTTTGCCCGATTGAGTCTCCTGAAGGCCCGAACATCGGACTTATATCATCGCTCTGCGTGTATGCAAAGATCAATGAGCTCGGCTTCATCGAGACACCTTACCGCAAGGTGAAGGACGGCAGAGTTGACCTTAAGAACGAGGATGTCGTTTACCTCACCGCAGAGGAGGAGGAAGACTACATCATCGGTCAGGGCAACGCGCCGCTGAATGACGATGGCTCGTTCATACGTGATTATGTGAAATGCCGCAAGGACGCCGACTTCCCGGTCGCTGATACGGACGAGGTGGACCTCATGGACGTGTCGCCGCAGCAGATAGCATCAATCGCTGCGGGGCTGATACCCTTCCTCGAGCATGATGACGCACACCGTGCGCTGATGGGGTCGAACATGATGCGCCAGGCAGTGCCGCTCCTTCACAACGAGGCCCCGATTGTCGGCACAGGCATAGAGAAGCAGGTGTGTGAGGACTCGCGCACCATGATCACTGCCGAAGGCGACGGCGTTATAGAATATGTTGACGCCACTACGATACGCATATTGTACGACCGCACCGAGGACGAGGAGTTCGTAAGTTTTGAGCCGGCGCTCAAGGAATACCGCATTCCCAAGTTCCGCCGCACGAACCAGAACATGACCATCGACCTGCACCCAGTCTGCGAGAAGGGACAGCGCGTGAAGAAGGGCGACATCCTCACAGAGGGATATGCCACCGAGAACGGTGAGCTCGCACTCGGGCGCAACCTCCTCGTGGCCTACATGCCGTGGAAGGGCTACAACTATGAGGATGCCATCGTGCTGAACGAGCGCGTGGTGCGCGACGACGTGCTTACATCTGTCCATGTTGACGAATACAGCCTCGACGTGCGCGAGACCAAGCGCGGAATGGAGGAGTTCACATCCGACATCCCCAACGTGAGCGAGGAAGCCACGAAAGACCTTGACGACAACGGCATAATCCGCGTCGGGGCGCGTGTCGAGCCGGGAGACATCCTCATTGGCAAGATTTCACCGAAGGGAGAGAGCGACCCGTCGCCGGAGGAAAAACTCCTGCGCGCCATATTTGGCGACAAGGCGGGCGACGTGAAGGACTCGTCGCTCAAGGCGAACCCGTCGCTCAGCGGTGTCATAATAGACAAGAAACTCTTCTCGCGTGCTATAAAGTCGCGGCAGTCTAAACAGCAGGACAAGATAATACTTGCAAAGATAGACGAGGAGTATGAGGCAAAGATAGATGACCTGAAGGACATCCTCGTTGACAAACTGATGTCGCTCACCGGGGACAAGGTGTCGCAGGGCATCAAGGACTACACCGGGGCGGAGATTATCACAAAGGGCAGCAAGTTCAGCATCGCCGTGCTCAAAAACATAGAATACGACGGAATACAGAGCAGCAACTGGACCGACGATGACCACGCAAACAGGCTCATCCAGGCACTCATAATGAATTTTATAAAGAAATACAAACTTCTTGATGCAGAAAACAAACGCCGGAAGTTCGCCATATCGATAGGAGACGACCTGCCCTCAGGCGTTCTTCAGATGGCTAAGATCTACGTTGCCAAGAAACGCAAGATCGGCGTGGGCGACAAGCTTGCCGGACGACATGGCAACAAGGGCATCGTGTCCAAGGTGGTGCGTCAGGAGGACATGCCGTTCCTTGAGGACGGACGCCCTGTTGACTTAGTGCTGAACCCCCTCGGCGTGCCTTCGCGAATGAACCTCGGGCAGATTTTCGAGGCCATCCTCGGCGCTGCCGGCAAACGCCTTGGCGTCAAGTTCGCAACACCAATCTTCGACGGCGCAAAAATTGAAGACCTCCAGGAGTGGACCGACAAGGCCGGGCTGCCGCGCCTATGCTCGACACACCTGTACGACGGCGAGACCGGCGAGAAGTTCGACCAGCCTGCAACCGTGGGCATCACCTACTTCCTAAAGCTCGGCCACATGGTAGAGGACAAGATGCACGCACGCTCCATCGGCCCGTACTCGCTCATCACGCAGCAGCCGCTCGGCGGAAAGGCGCAGTTCGGCGGACAGCGTTTCGGAGAGATGGAGGTATGGGCGCTGGAGGCGTTCGGCGCAAGCCATGTGCTGCAGGAAATACTGACAATCAAGTCTGACGACGTGGTTGGACGCTCGAAGGCCTACGAGGCCATAGTCAAGGGCGAGCCAATGCCGACACCGGGCATACCGGAGTCGCTCAACGTGCTGCTGCACGAACTGCGCGGCCTCGGCCTCAGCGTGACACTCGACTAATATTCAGTTTAGGAACAAAGAACTTAAGGATTAAGAATTGAAATATGGCATTCAAGAAGGATTCAAAGATAAAGAACAATTTCACGAAGATTACCATCGGCCTCGCTTCGCCGGAGGAAATCCTCGAAAACAGTTACGGCGAGGTCACCAAGCCTGAGACCATAAACTACCGTACCTACAAGCCCGAGCGCGACGGACTTTTCTGCGAGCGCATCTTCGGCCCAACGAAGGACTACGAGTGTGCCTGCGGAAAGTACAAACGCATACGCTACAAGGGCATAGTATGCGACAGGTGCGGCGTTGAGGTCACGGAGAAGAAGGTGCGCCGTGAGCGCAGCGGACACATCGAGCTCGTCGTGCCGATAGCACATATATGGTATTTCCGCAGCCTGCCGAACAAGATAGGCTATCTGCTCGGAATACCCACCAAGAAACTCGACTCGGTGATCTACTACGAGAAATACATCGTGATACAGCCAGGCATCGTCGAGGGAAGGAAAGATGTTGAGGATGTTGAGATAAACGGGTCGCACAAGATGGACCTGCTGTCCGAGGACGAGTATCTCGCGATAATGGACAGCCTGCCGGATGACAACGAGTATCTCGAGGAAAGCGACCCTAACAAGTTCATCGCAAAGATGGGCGCCGAGGCGATATATGACCTGCTGAAGCAACTCGAGCTTGACAAACTGTCGTACGAGTTGCGCAACCTTGCCAACACAGACTCATCGCAGCAGCGCAAGACCGAGGCGCTGAAGCGCCTGCAGGTGGTTGAGTCATTCCGCCAGAGCAAGGAAATCAACAGGCCAGAGTGGATGATTATGAAGATAATCCCCGTCACCCCACCAGAGCTGCGCCCTCTCGTGCCGCTCGACGGCGGGCGCTTCGCGACATCAGACCTCAACGACCTATACCGCCGCGTCATCATACGCAACACACGCCTCAAGAGGCTCATTGACATAAAGGCGCCCGAGGTCATCCTGCGCAACGAGAAGAGAATGCTGCAGGAGGCCGTGGACTCACTGTTCGACAACTCGCGAAAGTCGTCGGCCGTGAAGAGCGAGAGCAACCGCCCGCTGAAATCCCTGTCAGACTCGCTGAAGGGCAAGCAGGGACGCTTCCGCCAGAACCTCCTCGGCAAGCGTGTCGATTACTCCGCACGCTCGGTAATCGTCGTCGGCCCGGAACTGAAGATGGGCGAGTGCGGACTGCCGAAACTAATGGCTGCCGAACTCTACAAACCATTCATCATACGCAAACTCATCGAGCGGGGCATAGTGAAGACCGTGAAGTCGGCGAAGAAGATTGTCGATCGCCGCGAGCCGGTAATCTGGGACATACTCGAAAACGTCATGAAGGGACACCCCGTGCTGCTCAACCGCGCGCCAACGCTGCACCGGCTCGGCATACAGGCGTTCCAGCCGAAACTCATCGAGGGCAAGGCAATACAACTTCACCCGTTGGCCTGCACGGCGTTCAACGCCGACTTCGACGGCGACCAGATGGCTGTGCACCTCCCGCTGAGCAACGAGGCGATACTCGAGGCGCAGCTGCTGATGCTGCAAAGCCACAACATCCTCAATCCGGCAAACGGCGCGCCAATAACAGTGCCGTCGCAGGACATGGTGCTCGGACTGTACTACATCACAAAGATACGTCCAGGGGCAAAGGGGGAAAGCCTGACGTTCTACGGCCCCGAGGAGGCAATAATAGCCTTCAACGAGGGCAAATGCGACCTGCACGCGCAGGTGAAGGTTGTCGTGAAGGACACCGACGACAATGGCAACTACATCAACCATATCGTGGAAACCTCGGTGGGGCGCGTCATAGTTAACGGAATAATACCAGAGGAGGTAGGGTTCGTCAACAAGGTCATATCCAAGAAGTCGCTGCGCGACATCATCGCCGGCGTTATAAACAAAGTGGGATTCGCAAAGGCCTGCGAGTTCCTCGACGGGATAAAGAACCTCGGCTACCGCATGGCATATCTCGCAGGACTGTCGTTCAACCTCGACGACATCATCATACCAAATGAGAAAGAGGAACTCGTCAGGAAGGGCAACAACGAGGTGCAGGCCATCAAGGACAACTACAACATGGGCTTCATCACCGACAACGAGCGGTACAACCAGGTGATCGACACGTGGACGCATGTCAACAACCGTCTCGGCGACATACTGATGAAGGAGATGACGGAGGCCGACCAGGGCTTCAACGCCGTCTATATGATGCTCGACTCCGGAGCGCGCGGATCCAAGGACCAGATAAAGCAGCTCGCAGGCATGCGCGGACTTATGGCAAAGCCGCAGAAAGCCGGAGCCGAGGGGCGCGGCACAATCGAGAACCCTATCCTCTCCAACTTCAAGGAGGGCATGTCGGTGCTCGAGTACTTCATATCCACCCACGGCGCCCGCAAGGGCCTTGCCGACACTGCCATGAAGACAGCCGACGCCGGTTACCTCACGCGACGTCTCGTCGATGTGAGCCATGACGTGATAGTCACCGAGGAGGACTGCGGCACTCTGCGTGGCCTCGAATGCAGGGCACTGAAGAATGGCGAGGAGGTCATATCCTCACTCTATGAGCGCATACTCGGACGTGTTTCGGTGCATGACATCACGCACCCCTCGACTGGCGAGCTGATCGTGGCGGCCGGCGAGGAGATAACCGAGAAGGTGGCGCGTGCGATAGAGGACTCACCGATAGAGATGGTGGAAATCCGCTCAGTCCTGACCTGCGAGAGCAAGAAAGGCGTCTGCGTGAAGTGCTACGGGCGCAACCTTGCCACACAGCGCATGGTGCAGAAGGGCGAGGCCGTAGGCGTCATCGCGGCGCAGGCAATCGGCGAGCCGGGAACACAGCTCACGCTGCGCACGTTCCACGCCGGTGGTGTTGCCGGCAGCGCGGCAGCGAATGCAAGCATCGTGGCAAAGAGCGACAGCCGCGTCGAGTTTGAGGAGATACGCGCCGTGCCGTTCGTTGAGCAGGGCGAGAATGGCGAGGTGGTATGCCAGAAGGTTGTCAGCCGGCTGGCAGAGGCACGCTTCGTCGACGTCAACACGGGCATTGTGCTGTCAACGGCATCCGTGCCGTATGGCTCGTCGCTGTATTTCGCCAACAAGTCGGAAGTGAAGAAGGGCAGCCTCATCGCAAAATGGGACCCCTTCAATGCAGTAATCGTAACGGAATACGCCGGCAGGCTGCGTTTCCAGAACGTCACGGAGGGCTCTACATACAAGGCCGAGACCGACGAGACGACAGGACTCACCGAGAAAATCATCATCGAGTCGAAGGACCACGCCCACGTGCCGACCTGCGATGTCATCAATGCCGACGGCGAGGTCGTCGGGACCTACAGCTTCCCTGTGGGTGGACACGTCATCGTGGAGGACGGACAGGTGGTTAAGACGGGCACCACACTCGTCAAGATACCGCGCACCGTCAACATGGGCGGTGACATCACCGGCGGTCTGCCGCGTGTCACCGAGCTCTTCGAGGCACGCAACCCGAGCAACCCTGCCGTGGTGTCAGAAATCGACGGCGAGGTGACGATGGGCAAGGTGAAGCGCGGCAACCGCGAGATCATCGTAACGTCGAAGACCGGCGAGCAGAGGAAGTACCTCGTGTCGCTGTCAAAGCAAATCCTCGTGCAGGAGCACGATGCCGTCCGCGCCGGCACACCGCTTTCAGACGGTGTCATAACGCCAGACGACATACTCGCCATCAAGGGCCCGACCGCAGTCCAGGAATACATCGTCAACGAGGTGCAGGACGTTTACCGCCTGCAGGGCGTGAAGATAAACGACAAGCACTTCGAGATAATCGTCCGCCAGATGATGCGCAAGGTGCAGATCAACGAGCCTGGCGACACAACATTCCTCGAGCAGGAAGTGGTTGACAAACTCGACTTCGTTGAGGAGAACGACCGCATCTGGGGCAAGAAATACGTTGAGGACCCGGGCGACAGCGAGACACTGCAGAGGGGGCAGATAATATCCGCACGCAAACTGCGCGATGAGAACTCCACACTCAAGCGGCGCGACATGCGCCTCGTACAGGTGCGCGATGCCATGCCGGCAACATCAACGCAGATACTACAGGGCATCACGCGCGCAGCCCTGCAGACCAAGAGCTTCATGTCGGCGGCATCGTTCCAGGAAACCACCAAGGTGCTCAACGAGGCCGCGATACGCGGCAAGGTCGATCCGCTCGACGGAATGAAGGAGAACGTGATATGCGGTCACCTGATACCTGCCGGGACGGGCCTGCGCGAGTTCGACAAACTCGTGGTTGGCTCGCGCGAGGACTACGAGCGGTTGCAGGCAAACAAGAAGAACGTAATCGACTTCTCCGAGAAGGAGGGCGAGGAATAACATCTGCCGGCAATGCTGGCAGCGAAATCCCGGAGGGCAGCAATGCTTCTCCGGGATTTCTCATTAGGACGGTGCCGAAAAACAGTAGCGTCATCTCCTTTTAACCCAAACCGGTCATTACAACACTGATTTACCAAACCGGGACCTCTGCAAAACTTTCATGGAAAAACAGTTTCGCTGTCAGGGCAAGACACAAATCTAAAAAAACAATCAGTATCCGCAAGCAAAAAAACGTATTTGTGATTTGCATGCACACGTTTTTGTCGCGTACTATTTTTGGCGTGTAGGGAAAAAATGTTATCTTTGCAGTCATTAAAGCGAAACAGTGGATTATGGGAAAGATAATACTCACCGGCGACCGTCCCACAGGGCGGCTTCATCTGGGGCATTATGTCGGCTCGCTGCGCCGGCGCGTTGAGTTGCAGGACGAGGGCGACTACGACAGGATGTACGTGTTCATCGCCGACGTGCAGGCACTCACAGACAATGCCGACAACCCGGAGAAGGTGCGGCAGAACATCATCGAGGTGGCTCTCGACTACCTCAGCGTGGGGCTTGACCCGTCGCGGGTCACGCTTTTCATACAGTCGATGATACCCGAGCTCGCGGAACTCACGGTTTATTTCATGAACCTCGTATCCGTGGCGCGCCTGCAGCGGAACCCGACCGTGAAGACCGAGATGGCGATGCGCAATTTCGGGCAGAGCGTGCCGGTGGGCTTCTTCACATACCCCATCTCGCAGGCAGCCGACATCACTTTCTGCAAGGCCACCACGGTGCCAGCCGGCGAGGACCAGGAGCCGATGCTGGAGCAGTGCCGCGAGATTGTGCGGCGGTTCAACGCCACCTACGGCGAAGTGCTCGTCGAGCCGCAGATAATGCTCCCCACCAACAAGGTGTGCCTGCGCCTGCCGGGTCTTGACGGCAGCGCCAAGATGTCGAAAAGCCTCGGCAACTGCATCTACCTGTCTGACACGGCGAAGGAGGTGGAACAGAAGGTGAGGACGGCATACACAGACCCCGCACACCTGCGCGTGGAGGACCCCGGGCATGTGGAGGGCAACGTCGTGATGACATACCTCGACGCCTTTGCCACCGATGACGACTTCGCCGTGTTCTGGCCAGATTACAAGAACCTTGAGGAGGTCAAGGACCATTACCGCCGTGGCGGCTTAGGCGACATGAAATGCAAGAAATTCCTCACGAAGGTGCTGAACAGCCGCCTAGAACCCATACGCAGGCGGCGGCACGAGTTCGAGAAAGACATCCCCGAGGTGTACAACATACTGAAGAAAGGCTCGGAGGCGGCGCGCGAGGTCGCCGCGCAGACGCTGCATGAGGTGCGCGAGGCCATGCGCATCAACTATTTCGACGACACAGGGCTGATCAGGGAGCAGGCAGAGAAATACGCAGGAACGACAAAACAACAATAATCACAAATACAGTATTATGGAAGACAACAGCAAACAGCAGGGCGGCCTGCAGATGGAACTGCCGCAGGACGTGGCACAGGGACAGTACGCCAACTTCGCAATAATAACCCATTCGAGCAGCGACTTCGTGCTCGACTTCGCGCGGATATTGCCTGGAGTGCCCAAGGCACAGGTTAAGAGCCGCGTGATACTCGCGCCGGAACACGCCAAGCGACTGCTTCAGGCATTGCAGGAGAACATCATGCGATACGAGGCGCAGTTCGGGAAAATACAAATCCCCAACCAGCAGCCGCGAACGATCGCCCCGTTCGGAACAAAGCCAGAGGCATGACATGCCACCGCCACAAGGCATGAGACAAGTCCGCACACATCTTCAATCAGCCGGCTGCGCGAAGGCCGCGTGCGGACTTGCAGCGCCAATATGGCATTGCACGACATGCGAGGCCTTTTGCCTCGCTCTCGTTTTTAAAGACATGTCGCGCATACCGGGTTATAGTAACTTAATGAGACATGTTGGGCTGGTCTTTAAAGCATTGAACGACGGTGTGGCGTCCAATGTGTGTCATAATATGCAAAAGACTGAATTATAACATTAAAACAAAAAGTGTGATGAGAACAATATTATCAACACTCATGCTGGCAGTTTCATTGAGTTTGTCAGCGACATCAAAAGACACGCTCAATGCAGTAACCATGGTATCATACGAACAAAGGTGGCTTGACCTTGAAGGGACATTGGCGTTGAAGAACAATACCAATGAAGACATACATAATGTCACCTACCGCATTACTTATCTTGACATGAAAGGAAATGCACTCGATTATGAAGTTTTTTCGTCAAATATTGAAATTGCTCCCGGAATGACAAGGAAAGTGAATATTCCTGCATACGAGCATGACAGGGATTATTCCTATTATCTCTCGGAAGCCGAGCCTTACATGTCACACAAGTTTAAAATCAGGTTCGAACTGACAGGATATAATAAATCGAATAAGGAGTTGTCCGAAACTCCGTCAGCACAAGATTCTACGCCAAAAGAATTAAACCCCACGTTGTCAATTGCACTGGCATTGGTAGCCGTCTTATTCGCAATAGGCTTATATATAGGAATGTATGTCTTGGTAGCATTGATGGCAAAAAGAAGAAATAGAAATGCTGCGTTATGGGTTTTGGTCAGCTTGTTTTCAACACCACTGCTGGCAATTATTATTTTGCTATGCCTGGGCAAAAAATACAACCCATACGAATATATGAAAGAAAAATGAACTGATAACTAAATAGTTATGCCGGAGAATTGCGTCTTGCTGACGGCAAGAATGTATATTCGCCTAATGTGGTCAGTAAGATAGTTATTGAACCCTGTTATTTAACAAAGTAATAAAAAACGTCAAATCAATTTATTTGACGCAACTTTGCGTGGGCTTTCACAAAATCATCCATGATACTGTCGCTTTCCGTGCGTTTTCATCCGCGTGACACAAAATATAAGACGTATAATTCCGAAAAATGCAATAAAAACATTATCTTTGCAGCGACAACATTCTGCATTAGTGAATTTGGAAATATGAGGAATTACAATCTTGGCTTCATGTCTGATGATGACATATACGAGCATGTCAGGGACACTGTACGGCAATACCGCAAGAGCATAAACTTGCAGGAGTTCAACAAGAACATAATCGATCCCATAAAGTTGACGTTCGACTCCAAGATATATGGATATTCGATAGAACAGGCAATAGAGGCAGAGTGCATACGTCAGATTGACAAGAGCAACAACAACAAGATTGGATATTTCCACCAATATCTTTTCAAGTATGCTGGGGAAGGATGGGAAGTCCCTGATAATGGGGCAAAGGGAGGCTTTGACGTGGTGAACGAAGAGAAGTGCATTTATGCGGAATTGAAGGACAAACACAACACTATGAATTCCGTGAGTGCGACGGCAACATACCTGAAGATGCTCGACAGGGTTGTGCGTTCCGGCAACAGGGCAACCTGCTATCTCGTCGAGGCGATAGCCCGGCGTTCGCAGGATGTCGTGTGGGAGGCGGCGGTCGTGCAGAACGGACACAAGGAACGGTACAACTGGCCAGGCATCCACAGAATATCAATGGATAAATTCTATGAGATAGTCTTTGGCGACCGGCTTGCCTTTTTCAAACTATGCAAGAAATTGCCCGACATACTTGATGATGTTGTTAAAGACGACAATGGCGCACGGTTGAACATTTCTGTATATGACGAACTTGGCAATGCGGATTTCTACAAGAGCATTTACATGCTTGCATTCAGTACATACGAAGGATTTGAGAGTTTTTGAACATGAATAATTCGGTTATTTCTGACACAAATTTTGCCGACGTTATGGGGGTGTCTTGTGCCAATGGGGGGCTACTGGCGCGGCCTGCCTGTGGAAATACAGAAGGAATACACGGGCGCGCATTGGTGAGGCTGTTGAACGACATAGAGATGCTGTAGGGCTTTATGCACTTCGTAGATGTAATACTTCCCGTACCCCTTGAGGGGCTTTTCACATACGGCCTGCCCGAGCAGTGGGCGGGGCGCGTGACGATGGGCGTGCGCGTGCTTGTGACGCTGGGCAAGAGCACGCGCCACATAGCAATGGCGGTGAGGGTGCACCAGACGGAGCCGGCGGTGAAATGGAAAATGGTGGAGCAGGTGCTTGACGACCAGCCGGTGATGACCGGCGAGCAGATGAGGCTGTGGCAGTGGATTGCCGACTACTACATGTCGCCCATCGGAGACGTCTTCAAGGCTGCCATGCCGGGAGGGATGAAGACCGGGGATGGATACAAACCACGCACTGAGACATTCCTCGACCTGCCGACGGAATGGCGTTCGGAGGAGGGTATCAACGAGGCGCTCGGCATAATGCACCGCGCCGGCAAGCAGCGGCGGGTGTTCGGGATGTTCCTCGCCATGACGGGATGGGAGAACATGAAGGGCGGCGTGCCGCAGGGAGCGATACGGGAACTGTCGCGCGACGAACTGATGAACGTGTCGCACTGCACATCTTCGGTGATGAAGGCACTGACAGACAAGGGATTCCTGACGACATACGAGCGCGAGGTGAGCCGACTGAACAGCCAAAACGAACCAGACTACACGAAGATACAGAAACTGAGCGCGGCGCAGCAGGACGCTTATAACGAAATACTCATGGGATTCCTGCGCAGGAACGTTGTGCTGCTGCACGGCGTGACGTCGAGCGGCAAGACCGAGATATACATACACCTGATACGGCGCGCCATCGAGCGTGGCGAGCAAGTGCTTTACCTGATGCCAGAGATCGCCCTCACAGTGCAGATGCAGCAGCGGCTGCAGCGCGTGTTCGGCAACCGCCTCGGCATATACCACTCAAAGTACAGCGACGCCGAGCGCGTGGAGATATGGCGGAAGCAAATGTCAGGGATGCCATACGACGTTGTCCTCGGGGCGCGCTCCGCCGTGTTCCTGCCGTTCCGACGGCTCGGCCTTGTCATTGTCGACGAGGAACACGAGACATCGTTCAAGCAGCAGGAACCCGCGCCGCGATACCACGCACGGTCGGCGGCGATAATGCTGGCCGCGATGTGCGGCGCGAAGACACTGCTCGGAACGGCGACACCGTCTGCCGAGACCTACCAGAACGTTGTCAACGGGAAATACGCTCTCGCCGAGCTCACCACGCGCTACAAGGACATCGCGATGCCGGAGATACGCATCGTTGACACGAAGGACCTGCGGCGGCGCAGGATGATGAGCGGGGCATTCTCGCCGCAGCTGGTGGCGGCAATGCGCGCCGCGCTCGGCAACGGCGAGCAGGTGATACTGTTCCAGAACCGCCGGGGCTTCGCGCCGATGGTGGAGTGCCGGGAGTGCGGATGGGTGCCGCGTTGCCAGAACTGCGACGTGTCGCTGACCTACCACAAGAACACCTCTCAACTGACGTGCCACTACTGCGGATTCACATACCGCGTGCCGGAAAGCTGCCCCAACTGCGGCAGCAATGAACTGACGGCAAGGGGCTTCGGGACGGAGAAGGTGGAGGACGAGATAATGGAAATATTCCCCGGCGCGCGCGTGGCGCGCATGGATCTCGACACGACACGCACACGGAGCGCATACGAGCGCATAATAGCCGACTTCTCGGCAGGAAAGACCAACATACTCGTCGGCACACAGATGGTCACGAAGGGACTCGACTTCGACCGCGTGTCGGTGGTGGGCATACTCAACGCCGACTCCATGCTCAACTATCCCGACTTCCGCGCCCACGAGCACGCCTTCACGATGATGGCGCAGGTGAGCGGGAGGGCCGGGCGCAAGGGCAGGCGCGGGCTGGTGCTGCTGCAGACGAAGAACAAGGACCTGCCCGTCGTGCAGCAGGTGGTGACAAACGACTTCCAGGCGTATTTCAGAGACCTGTGCAGCGAGCGGCGCGACTTCAACTACCCACCGTTCACACACCTTATATATATATACCTCCGCCACCGCGATGACCGCACAGTAGACAGCGCGGCGATGGAGATGGGCGCGCGCCTGCGGCAGTGGTTCGCCGCGCGCGTGCTCGGGCCCGACAAACCCGCCGTCGCAAGGGTAAAGACGATGAACATACGCAAGATAGTGCTGAAACTCGAGCCGGGCATTGACCTCGCCGCAGTGCGGCAGTGCCTGCGGCAGGCGCGCGCAGCGATGCTCGGCGACAGGCGATACGCCTCGCTGCAGGTTTATTTCGACGTTGACCCGCTTTAACCTCAACCGCTCATTGCAACACCGGTTTGGGTTTAATGTGCGGGAATTGTGGAATTAGAGTCCCCGCATGTTTAAAAAACGTTAACAAAAGGCGTTTTTCTTGATTGGAAAGTGCTGGCCGTTGTTTTTTTAATTATCTTTGCAATGTAATCAACGCAATATATCGACAACCAATATTTATTAACTTAATTCAACAAAGACATGAAAAAGAACTTTTTTTTCGCAGCACTGGCATTTTGCATAATCGCAATCGCAGGCTGCGCCAACGGAAAGAACAAAGGCGATGCCAAGGACGGTGACAGTACGGGCAACGAAGTCTCAAAGGGCGAGAAAGGCGGCAAACTGGGCCCGATGGGATCTTTCAAGATGGCGGAGGGCAAACCCCTCAAGGATGTCTACAACATCGCATACGTCCTTTATCCGAACAGTTACGAGGAAGCAATGGAGGATGGCGAGGACATCAACGGCATGACAACCATCTACTACAAGAACACGGTGGCTGATGCCGGCGAGAAGAACACCAAGCTTTCCGGCTCGGACATACGCTACCCGAACAGCCTGCTGATACCAATCTACAAGGACGCCAAGGCAAAGAAAGGCGACGTAGTGTTGACATGGTGGCAGAGCGGCTCTGGGTTGCAGCGCGCAATCGTGACCGATGACAGCGACCCCACGCAGCCAAGGGTACATTATCTCGACTTGGATTACGAAGGCGAAGGCAAGGGTATGGCTGGGGAACATGACAACGAGCAGCTCGAGCCGAACAGCTTCGTCGTGCTGAAGGACGGCGAGATGCAGCAGGGCGCGCCAATCGCAGTGAACGTGGATGGCGAACTGAAAAACGGAGTGCTTATAAATGTTGACGGAGACAAGGTCATCTACGCCGGTTTCGCAGGCACACTCATGGAGGTGGACAAGAGTCAGGTGAAGGTCGTGCCGCTCAAGCCAAACTTCGGCGTAGGCGACAACGTGAAGGGAGTATTCGTCGGAAATTTCACACATGACTACAAAGTGACCAAGATTGACAAGAACAGGGGGCGCGTGTGGGTCAAGGCCGACGGCGAAGAGAAGATACTGAGCATACTTGAAGTGATGAAGTAAATGCTCCGGCTGGCTCACAATGCCTGCTGCCACAGCCAAGGCAAGCACGGCGGGCCACGGAAGACACAGGCGGCCAGCTTGGGTTCCACGCCTGTATGATGACACAAAGCAACGATGCCTTTGGCGAACCGCCGTGCGGTTTTTGCCAAAGGCATCGCTCTTATGCCGCAGGGCGGCCGCCGTTTCGATGTGGACGGAAAAGGAAATACGGCGTGTTTGCCGCGCAAACTCGCCGTATTTGCCGACCAAACACGCCGTATTTACCGCGCAAACTCGCCGTATTTACCGCGCAAACTCGCCGTATTTGGCTTGCGTTTGAATACAGGTCGGGAGCACTTTTGCGGCCTTGTGCCGCATGGTTGCTATATGGTGATTTCCACGCCGAGGCCCAGCACGCGGTTTGTCCGCGTGAACGAGTCGCCCACAATGGTTGCCCCGGTTGCCGGGTCTGCCTCGGTCACGCGGTCATAGTTTCCGTATTCGGTTTGGAAATATGCGAGCGAGGCCTTGATGTTCTTGTTGAGCCTGTATGTCATTCCGAACCCATAGCTGTACGAGTTGACAACGAACGACATGTCGTTCATGTATTCGTCGGTGAGCTGGTATCTCGTGATCTGCGTTCCTGCCGACACGTTTACGCGGTCCGTGATGTCCCATTCCACGCCGGCAAGATACTCGTTTGTCCCTCCGCCGAGTTTCTTCTCCTCGTGTTTGTACCAGTGCGCGCTTTTATCGAAGTAGTGGTGGTAGCCAATGTTTATGTTCACTCCGGGCAGTGCGGTCCACTGCGCGCCGATTGTCAGCAGAGCCGGCGCGTCCTCATCGACCTCGGTGCCGTCCTGGAACTTGTTGAGCGACTCTATTTCCGTAGCCTTCTCGAGTGTCGAGTTGTTCCTCATTTTCATCTGCGTGTTGAACTCATACTTTGCCGCGATGTTCACCCTGTCCGTCTTCCAGTCTATGCCAAGCACCGGTGCTATGCCGAAGCCGGTCTGGTTGCTCATCAGGTTGACCCCTTGCGAGTATTTCTGTAGAGTCTCGAGTTGTGCCAGAGCAGCCGTTGCCTTGTCTATACCCAGTGCGGCCTGTTCCGGCGTTATCATTCCCTGTGCCACCGCGAGTTCCGCCTGCCACACCTGCTTGTTGATTTCCGCCATTGCGTTGTTCAGGAAGCTGCCGAAGTCAACGTATGCGTCGTTTGCCGTTCTCACCTGTATGTCGCTCATGCGCGCCTTGTATGAAGCGTCTCCGTAGAGCGCGCGCAGTCCGCCATAAACCGACAGGTTCGGTGTCACCTTGTATGCCGCGCCTATCTGTATGCCGAAATAATACTGTCTGCCGCGCATATATGCGTTTGCGTCATATCCCCTCGCGCCGAGCGGTTCGAGCTGTTTTGCAATCATTGCCAGCGCGCTTTCGAACGAGCCGAGGCCATTCTCGAACTCGCACACTCCGCCGCCGCCTGGTATTGAGAAGTTGAGCTGCAGGCTCCAGTCACCTTTGTTCCATGCCGCCTGCAGCGATGGGATGAACGGTGCGTCGGCCACTCCCTCGAATGTCTTTGTCGCGCTGTCGTTCTTCCTTCCCAGTAGGAAAAGGGGGTTTGTTGATGTCACGGTTCGTGTCTGGCGGGCATACTGCCAGTTGAAGGCAAGGTGGAAGCCGTCTGGCATGAAAGCCACGCCTGCGGGGTTGCTGTAAACGCCATCAATGCCGATTGCCGCATCCCGTGCCGGGTTCTTGAGGAATGCCACACTCTGGTTCGTGTTCGTCAGTATCCCTCCTGCAAAGGTGTTGCCTGCTGCGGCAAGCAACAGCGTTGCGATGCCAATTCTGATTTTAGTCATTTTGAACAAGTATTAAATAAAATGGCTGCAAAGTTACTAAAATCATTCTGTTTTTCCACAAACGCAACGCATAATTAACTCTTATGCTTATATTTTCATATACTGCAACAATTGCTGGGGAACCTTACGGTTAAGTGCAAATGAGAATCCCGCTGCTGTCTTTCCGAAATCCCGTTTGGCATTAATTTGGAAAACATCTTCGTGCATCGGGTAATTGTGCGGCAACGATGTGTTTTGCCATTCGGATTGAAATCGGTTGAAACGATAGTTGTGTTAATTTAAAAAATAAAAGTACAATCTTGGGCTGTGTGTGTTTTTTTTATTATATTTGCACGCTGTTGATACGGTTTTGTTTTATGCTCAGAGAAATAGATTGTCAACTACAGACATAATAACTCTTGCTACGCTTCAGCCACTTGGAAAGGATTTCACTTTTTTGATTTCAATTTGATATGATATAATAATGTTATGAGAAAAATTATTTATGTAGCACTCGTTGCCGTCGTCCTTTCATGTATTGGCTGTTCGGGAGATGACGGCTATGATGCCCCGTACCATTACTCGCATGTGGAGAATTTGCTTGTCCATGCCCATAAGGAGCATTATTACTATACTGGCACTTCTATCCTGTCAACGGAGAAGGGATATGTCGTGACCGATGAAGAGGGGCGTACTTACACCATACCGGTGATAGAGGGCTTTGACGGTATTTACAAGGAAGGCAGGGAGTACCTGATCAGCGTGGCGGTTTATGTCCCGTCGAAGGATTTGGTGGATGCGGAGCGCACATTTAAGTTCATAAGTGTGATAGAGGAACGAGAGCCGCAGAAGTAGTGACGGTCATCGTGTATGCCGTTGATGCGCCGTTGAAGGTGTTGGGGTGTGTTTATGCCCTGTAAGTCCGTCCTGCGTGCAGTGATGCATATATCGAATAAATATACCCTGGTTCGGGATTAGGAACATCCATATAGTGAGAAATAATCCCCTACCTAAAAAAGACAACAACAGTTAATTGTGCGAGAACGGAATGAGGGTGTGTCAGAATAGTCGCATCCTCTTTTTCGTATGAATATATCCATCATTCGCCACCATAACAAACCGTATGGGCGGACCTGCGTGTCCGCCCATACAGACTTATTCGGGCAAATGTTCTCAATTTTCCAAGCCATGCCTGTTTCGGCACAGCCTCACGATCTGTAAGTTCCTGTAGGTCCCTCTGATGTCCTGCGTTGTGCAATTCCCCGCGATGTGTGGATTCTTACTTGCTGTCCTGTTTCTTCAGTTCCGGGTAAACGATGCGCGTGTGGTATATCGCCTTGAGGCGCTCGATGAGTACCTGCTTGGCGAGGGTGATGTCGTGGAACGTGATGGGGCAGTCGTGGAACACCCCCTCGTCCACAAGGCTGTCTATTATCCTGTTGACGAGTTCCGATATGTTGTCCTCGGTGTACTCGTTCAGTGAGTGTGATGCCGCCTCCACGCCGTCTGCCATCATCAGTATCGCCTGCTCGAGCGTGAATGGGTTGGGTCCCGGGTATGTGAACATGCTCTCGTCGATTACCTCGCCGGGGTGCTCGTTCTTGTATGTGATGTAGAAATATTTTGTTTTCCCCTCGCCGTGGTGCGTGCTGATGAAGTCCTTTATCTCCCTCGGCAGGTTGTCCTGGTCGGCCAGCCTAAGCCCCTCGGTGACGTGGCTTATTATCACCTTCGCCGCCTCTGCTCTCGGCATTTTGCTCAGGGGGTTCACCCCTCCCGCCTGGTTCTCGGTGAAGAAGGCCGGGTTTATCATCTTGCCGATGTCGTGGTAGAGCGCGCCGGTGCGCACGAGTTGCGCCTTCGCCCCGATGCGGTCGGCGATCTGCGCCGCGAGGTTGCTCACGGTGATTGAGTGCTGGAACGTCCCCGGCGCCACCTCGCTCAGTCTGCGCAGCAGGTCCTTCGAGGTGTTCGACAGTTCGACGAGCGTCACCGCGCTTGTGAATCCGAACACCTTCTCTATGACGTACATCAGTGGGTATGTGAACAGCAGCGCAATGCCGTTGAACGAGAAGTACCTTATGACGCTCATGTCAATGTTCTCGACGTCGCGCTCCTGCATCATCTGCAACGCGAGGTAGGTGAGGCACATCGACAGTGCGACGTAGAGAGCCACCCTCAGCACCTGCGCGCGCTGTGTGAGCTCGCGCAGTGAGTATATCGCCACGAGGCCTGCCACGAGTTGCACGACGATGAACTCATACTGGTATTTCACCGCCACGGCGCAAATCAGCACCATCGTGGTGTGCGCGACGAATGCCGTGCGCGAGTCGAGGAACACCCTTATGAACATCGGTGTTATGGCAAGCGGCAGCACGTAGATGTTGAAAATGTTGTTGCGCACCATCAGCGACACGATGATCGGGAACAGTGTTATCAGCGTGTATGCCATCGCTATGCTCCGCTGGCTTTGGAAATAGTCCTTTCGGAACAGCCCGAGGTACAGGGTGAACAGGAATACGAGCAGCGCGACGTAGATTACCTGTCCCACTACCGTGAATTTTATCTCGTCGTTGCCGGCATGCCGCCGCTGCATCTCGCGCTCGAACGAGTTCAGCACCAGCACGTCGTGGTCGTTGACAATCTCCCCCCGGTCTATTATCTTCTGGCCGCTTATCACCATCCCGCTCGCCACCGTCACCGAGCTCAGCAGGTCGTTGCGCTCGGCCTCGCTCCTTTTGCTGTCATAGATGATGTTCGGCACGACATATTTGTTGAGGTCGCATTTCTGCAGCTGCTGCCTGTATGGCTGCAGCCTGGCGTCGATGAACAGTTGCTCGTATGCCGACATCTCGCTGTATATGTTTTTCGCGCTGATGTTCTGCGCCACCTTTCCGGTGACGAGGCGCACCATCTTAGTGGTGTCCTTGAAATTCTCGGAGTATTCGTGCGTGTCCATCACGCCGGCCTCGTAAATCTGCCCGAGGTCGTGGGCAATCACCGCCACCGTGTTCGCCGGCAGTCCCGGTATCCCGTCTGCGAAGTCGCTCGCGAACCGCCTCACCGCCGCCGCCCCTATGCTGTCGCTGAAGTTGTAGTATGGCTCGAACTGGTTCAGGATGCTGTCCTTCTCGGCCTTTATGGCCTCCTCGGTCTTGTATATCGGGAAGTCGAACTTTGCGATGAACGTGCCGTACATCCACGGTTTCCCGGCGTCATACTGGTACTGTGGCCCGTTGTTCTTTGGCAGGAACCACACAATTATTGCCACCGTCACGGCGACGAGTGCCGCGCGCGTCATGGTGTTTCTCCAGAAGTGCGGTTCCCTATAGTTGAAATTCTTCATTTTGCCTGCTTGTATTTATTTACTCCGCGAAAATACAAAAAAATATCGTATAATTGAAATAAAATAAGTAATTTTGCACGGAATTTCAACCTCGGGGGCATTTTCCCGGTGCTTTATGCGGCATAATGCCAGTGGCTGTTGTGATTGTGTGAAAACATTGCAGGCCTCCGTGTTTCCCCCGGTAAATCAGCGAAAAGATGTCAGAAAGAAGAGTAAGGGTGCGTTTCGCACCAAGTCCCACGGGCGCGCTGCACATAGGCGGCGTGCGCACGGCATTGTTCAACTATCTGTTTGCCCGCCAGCATGGCGGCGATTTCGTGTTCCGCATCGAGGACACCGACAGCAGCAGGTTCGTGCCTGGCGCCGAGGAATACATCATAGAGTCGTTCCGCTGGCTCGGGCTGAAGTTTGACGAGGGCGTCGGTTTCGGCGGCGAGTACGGTCCTTACCGCCAGAGCGAGCGCCGCGAGATATACAAGGAATATGTCCGCCGCCTGCTCGATGCCGGCAAGGCATACATTGCTTTCGACACGCCGGAGGAGCTCGAGTGCAAGCGGCGCGAGATAAAGAATTTCCAGTATGACGCCACCACGCGCGGCATGATGCGCAACTCGCTCGCCATGACGAAGGATGAGGTTGACGCGCTGATTGACGACGGCAACCAGTATGTTGTGCGCTTCAAGGTGGAGCCCGGCGAGGAAGTCCACGTTGACGACCTCATAAGGGGCGACGTGGTGATAAAGAGCGACATTCTCGACGACAAGGTGCTCTACAAGAGTGCCGACGAGTTGCCCACATACCATCTGGCGAACATCGTTGACGACCACCTCATGGAGATTTCCCACGTCATACGCGGCGAGGAGTGGCTGCCGTCGGCGCCGCTGCACGTGCTGCTCTACCGCGCCTTTGGCTGGGAGGACACGATGCCGCGCTTCGCCCACCTGCCGCTGCTGCTCAAGCCTGACGGCAAGGGCAAGCTGTCCAAGCGCGACGGCGACCGCCTCGGCTTCCCCGTGTTCCCGCTCGAGTGGCACGACCCGAAGACCGGCGAGGTGAGCAGCGGCTTCCGCGAGCAGGGATATTTCCCGGAGGCAGTCATCAATTTCCTTGCCCTGTTAGGCTGGAATCCAGGCACCGAGCAGGAAATCTTCACGCTCGACGAGCTCGTGCGGCAGTTCGACATAACGAAATGCTCGAAGGCCGGGGCGCGTTTCGATTTCAAGAAAGGCATCTGGTTCAACCATGAATACATGCTCGGCAAGAGCGACGATGAGATTGCTGACTTGTTCGCGCCGATAGTTGTCGGCAACGGGGTGGAGGAGTCCATGCCGCGTGTGCGCCAGGTGGTTCACATGATGAAGGACCGCGTTGACTTCGTCCGCGAGCTGTGGCCGCTCTGCTCTTTCTTCTTCGTTCCGCCGATTGAGTATGACGCCAAGACGGTGCGCAAGCGCTGGAAGGCCGACTCGCCGCGCGTGATGGCGGAGCTCGCCGAAGTGATAGAGGGCATCGATGATTTCTCGAAGGACAGCCAGGAGCGCGTTGTCATGGCATGGGTGGAGGCCAGGGGCTACAAGCTCGGCGACGTGATGAACGCCTTCCGCCTGACGCTCGTCGGCGAGGGCAAGGGACCGGGCATGTTCGACATAACCGCGTTCCTCGGCAAGGAGGAAACGCTCGCCCGTATGCGGCGTGCCATAGAGGCGCTGCCAGCCGAACCTTCTGCCAAACAAGCGTGAGTAATGTATAACATCGCGATATATCTGTATCTGTTCGGCGTGGCCGTAACCAGCATATTCAGCCGCAAGGTGCGCAAGATGTGGCGCGGCGAGCGCGAGGCTGTGAAGACACTGCGGGAGAAAGTCGACCCGGAGGCGCGCTACGCATGGTTCCACGCTGCCTCGCTCGGCGAGTTCGAGCAAGGCCGCCCAATCATTGAGCGACTGCGGCGCGAGCATCCCGAATACAAGATACTCCTCACTTTCTTCTCGCCATCGGGCTATGAGGTGCGCAAGGACTACGAGGGTGCCGACATCGTCTGCTACCTGCCGATAGACACCATAACAAACGCCCGCCGCTTCCTGCGCGCCGTGCGCCCGGAGGTCGCGTTTTTCATAAAGTATGAGTTCTGGTATAACTACCTCCATATATTGAAGCACCGCAACGTTCCGGTGTATAGCGTCAGCTCGATATTCCGTCCGGGACAGATATTTTTCCGGTGGTATGGCTGGCAGTATTGGCGCGTGCTGAAGTGCTTCACCCATTTTTTCGTGCAGAACGAGCTCAGCAGGACGCTGCTCTCGACGATAGGCATAGACAACGTTACGATAACGGGCGACACGCGCTTCGACCGCGTGCTGCAGATAAAGGAGCAGGCAAGGCGGCTGCCGGTGGTGGAAAGTTTCCTTGGTGATGCGGCGGATGGCGCGCAGGCCCGCTGCTTCGTCGCCGGCTCGTCGTGGCAGCCAGACGAGGAAATCTTCATGGAATACTTCGAGCAGCACCCGGAATGGAAACTGATAATAGCACCACACGTTATAGACGAGGATCACCTTCGGCAGATAGAGAGCATGACGAGGCGCAGAGTGGCGCGCTACACGCAGGCCGACGAGGCTTCAGTACGTGGGGCGGACATACTCGTTATTGACTGCTTCGGACTGCTGTCGGGCATCTACCGCTACGGCACGGTGGCATACGTCGGCGGCGGCTTCGGCGTGGGAATACACAACCTGCCCGAGGCTGCGGTGTGGAGCGTGCCGGTGTTCTTCGGCCCCAACAACGGCAGATTCCAGGAGGCGCAGGCCTTGAAGTCGTGCGGCGGGGGCATAGAGATACACAGTCATTACGATTTCGCGGCCCGGATGGACAGCCTCACTGCCGTTCCCGGCGAGATGCGCCGCCGTGGAAAGCTTGCCGGTGGGTATATCGCATCGCACGCCGGGGCAACAAAGAAGATACTCGGCAGCGTGAAACTTTGAGACACATATATGAACATTATGTGTCGAGGGAACATGCCGGGGCTGGCAAACCGGCAAACCAATTGCTCCGTGAATGAAAAAACGGCGGGCGTGATGTCACAAAAAGGCATCACGCCCGTTCTATTTATAGAACGTAATGTTAAGGAAGGATTTCATAGAGGTAATCGTGCCTATGAGGGAAAGACTGTTGGCGCGTGCCGCCGCAATGACCGGGAACGCCGGCTGCGCGGAGGATCTTGTGCAGGAGACGATGCTGCGCCTGTGGGACATTCACGGCCGGCTCGATGTGCGCGGCGACAACGAGGCGCTCGCCTTCACCATACTGCGCAACAAGTTCATCGACAGCCGGCGGCGCGAGAAGGTCAGGATGAGGCACGCCACGGCGCCACCGGAAGACGTGGCGGCGGAGGAGACGGTTGCCGGACTTGACGACGTGGAACTGATAAGGCGGATTGTCGATGCCCTGCCGCCCCTGCAGAGACAGACGTTCCGCATGAAGGAGATAGAGGGATATGAGGCATCAGAGATTTTGGAGATAACGTCCTGCACGGCAGAAGCCCTCAGGCAGAACCTGTCGAGGGCGCGGCGGACGATAAGGGAGGAATATATGAGATTGACTGAAGGGAGGAGGAAAAGATGAAGGAACTTGCAGAGAAGTATCTCGAAGGGCTGACAACATGCGGCGAGGAGCAACGCTTGCGCGACTTCTTCGGCTCGCCCACAACCGTGGCTGGCGAGGACATGCGGTGGCTTCGCGCATTGTCGGGATATGTCGAGCAGGAGAAACACCCGGCACGCGGCAGCCGGTGGAAACTGTGGGCGGCGTTGAAGACTGCGGCGTGTGCGGCAATGGTCGTGGCGGCCTGGCTTATGTTCCCGCCAGATACTGGCGCGGAGAGTTTCGCGGTGATAGACGGCGTGCGTGTCGAGGACCCGCAGACCGTCGAGGCGGAGGCTATGAAGGCGCTTGACATGGTATGTATAGAAAAGGATGAAGTGTTCGATGCGCTGGATGTCCGGTGAATGGGACCGCATCGTGAAAAAAGGAATATATGGAAAGGAAAACATCTATGCCGCAGGGCATATTTAAGATTCTCATCTTTACGGTGATGATAATGTCTGCCGCCGTGGCGCAGGCGCAGGACAACCTTGCCGTCGGCGCGGTATTCGAGAAATACGGGATGAGGAAAGGGTGCAAGATGGTGACGCTGGTTGACGGAAAACTCAAGGGGCGGCAACTAAAGCTTTACAAGAGCCTGACCTACCGGGCGTATGGCAGTGAGATAGTGGGTATGCTGAAGGCTGACCGCAAGCGGGCGCGGAAGATAACGGAGGTGGTGGTCGACGGATGTGTCGAGAGCGGCTTCTATGTCTTCCCTCCGCGTGACGGCGGTCTGAACCGATACATGCTTTACCGCCGGGTTAGCGACAAGGCGGGCGCGGTGATATACATCGAGGCATATCTCCCGCCAGACGAGATACGGAAGATATGCAGGCGATAGTCTGGTTTGTATGAAATCAATAATTTATAACTGTAAGAATATGAAGGCATTTACTTTTATTGTCGCCGTGCTGTTACCGTTGGCGGCAATGGCGGAGGAGAAGAACGACACCACTGTGAACTATGGCAAACGCAAGGTGGTGATAAGCGGGAATGACTGGGAAACGTCGGTCAAGGTGCTCGACATGAAGGGCAACGAGTATGATAAGATCTACGAGGCGCGCTATTCTGACTTGACCGAGGAGAAGACTTTCTTCTTCAGGTCGCCGCTGCTCAACCAGCAGAAAACGCGCTACGAGCCGCTCACGCCGGTCTGTTTCGTAGGTCTGGGGACTGTCAGTGGCTCATCGCTCGGCTTTGCCAACTCCGGCGACCTGCACGTCCGTGGCGTCGGCACGGTGGAATTTGGTATCCCGGTGATGTCGATCGAGCAGACTGACGGTGGCGACGGCATCGGCGTGACATGGGACGTGTCGGTACTGATGGGGCGCATCATGTTCAAGAAGGGCTACAACCTCGGCAACGACGAGAACATGAACGCCGTGGTGAAGGACAATGCGGACGACCGCTACGGGCATTTGAACTATTTCGGCGGACGCATGAGGCTTATGGCCCACCGGCTGTTCCCGCTGTGGAAAGACCGTTTCGGCGTCGCTCTCGGCTGCTCAATGGACATGCATGGCGACGAGAACTCGTTCTGGAAGAAGAAAAAGAGTGACAGGAGGCACGCCGAGTCGGCAGACCTCAACATGCGTGCCTTCGGCTTCGGGATAGACTTTCAGGCAAGTTACAACGGCATCGTGGTCTATGCCCACAAGTCGCTCACGGCGATGTTCGACCGCAGCATGGCCCCTGCCGCCTTTCCATTCACGGTCGGTGTCGGGGTTACGTTTTAGCGGCAAGCCCGGGATGGGCTATGCCTTGGCACCATCCACCGCATTCTTGCGCTTGTTGGAGAGATACATCCCGGAAAGTATCAGCGCCGAGCCGATGGTGAAATATGCCGTGATCTGCTCGTCAAGCACCATCCATGCCACGATGATGGTCGCTATCGGGTTGAAATAAACCCAGTTGGTGACCGCCAGTGCGCCGAGTTTCGCCATGCACCAGTTCCACGTCAGGTAGCACGCCATCGAGGCGACGCAGCCGAGGAACAGCAGGTTGGCCATCACCTGGGGGCGCAGCAGCACCTCCGCCGATGGCAGCCCCGGCTCTATTACATAATAAGGCAGTGCCGTGACGATGCCATAGAAGAAAACTTTGCGCGTAAGGAAAAGTGCGGGGTAGCGGCCCGTCAGCGGCTTCATCAGCAGCGAGTAAAACGCCCACGATATGCACGCGACGAACGCCAGGGAGTCGCCGCGTGGGTCGAGGCGCAGCACGAAGCGCCCGTTGAGCACCACGATGGCCATGCCGGCGAACGCGAGGACAGACCCGATGACCTGCATCCGGCTGAAACGCTCGCTACGGTATATGGCGGCAAAGAGCAGCATCGTGAACAGCGGGCAGGAGCAAACGATTAGCGATGCGTTGGTGGCGGCGGTGTATTGCAGCGCGATATTCTGCGATATGAAAAACAACGAGCCAGACGTGATGCCCAGCCCGGCCATCTTCAGCTCTTCCTTCCAGTTGTTGGCGAACCACATGAATTTGTGCCCGCGAGTCCTTGCCAGCGAGAAAGCCAGCAACAGGACGTATGCGATGAGGAACCTGATGATGAATATGTTGAGCGGCGAGAGACCGCTGTTTATCAGTAGCTTAGTCCATACGAAAGTCGTTCCCCACACAGCAATGGTGAGGAAGGCCACAAAATGGTACAGAATGTTGTTGCCGTTTTTCATGCCGCAAGATTAGCCTGAGGTTATGAAACCGTAAAGAAACCCAAGAAGATTGTTGCTGTAAGTGTTTTGACCCAAACCGGTCATTGCAACGCAGATTTCTCCATTCCCTCATGGCAACCCGTTCCCCGGCTGCTCTCGCTGAAGAACAGCCCGGCGGTGGCGACACTCTGGAACACCCACCCCGCATTGCCGGTTGGCTCATGGTGTGTTCCTCACTCCTTGTACCATTTCATGTATTCCACATAGTGGGCGGCGTTGTCCGTCTGTCCAGGCTTGGTTTTCTTTATGAACTTGGCAGGCACGCCACCCCATATCTCGTGCGGCCCCACTTTCGTCCCGCCCACTACCAGTGCGCCGGCTGCGACGATGGCTCCCTCGCCGATGTCGCAGCTGTCGAGCAGCGTGCTTCCCATGCCGATGAGCGCGTGGTCGTGGATTGTGCAGGCGTGCACTGTTGCGTTGTGGCCTATCGTCACGTCGCTGCCGATGTTCAGCGGCCCGGTGTACCGCGTGGTGTGCAGGCACGCGCCGTCCTGAACGTTGGTGCGGTCGCCTATGGCAATCGGCGCCACGTCGCCGCGCACAACGGCGTTGAACCAAACCGAGCACTCGTCGCCCATTGTCACTTCGCCAACAATCGTGGCGTTCTCACTGAAATAGCAGTCCTTGCCCCATTGCGGCTTCAGACCGTTCACTTCCTTTATCAGAGCCATTTTTCCTTTCCTTTAATTATTGCGTGCGCCAATGCGGCCTCCGCGTGAAACTTTTTCAGGAGTGCAAAGTTAATAAAAATACTGCAATCCGGCATGTTCCGCGTAATTTTTATTTTTGGCATCCGGCTTTTGAACACCCGGTTGGGGCTGTTTGTTCGTAATAATCTTGTAACAGTATTGTAATATCCGGATTTATTCGTAATTTTGCACGCGGAATTGTGACATTCACTTTTCATGTTGTTGAACATACGGATTTTACACAAGGGCAGATGGTATGCACGGGCAATGTACTATTAACATTACAAAATCGACTCTGGAGGCGGACCGATGAAGATTCCTGTTTTTCCGAGAAGGATATTTGAGGCGACAAGGCAACTCGTGGATGAAAATTTCACGTTCATCATTTTCATGGTGTGCTGCAACCTGCCGGTGCTGACAACATACGATAATGTCGGCACGGTGGTCACGCAGTTCGTTTACATATTCGTTGTCAACGTCCTCGTGGCGCTGCTGCTGTGCGCCATACCCCGGGGGAAAGCGCGGAAAACGGCGCAGGCCGTGGTAATCGCGGTTTCGCTGCTGCTCTTTTTCCTCTACACCTATTTCGAGATATTCTACCATGGCGTACCAGACCAGTCCGTTCTCGAGATAATCCTCGAGACGACACCGTCCGAGGCATCGGGCTATGTCATGGCATATCTTATGAACGCATGGTACGTTGTGGCGTTCGTCTCCGTGCTGGCCGTGTCATATTTGATATTGCGCCATGCCGGGAAACTCCGCAGTAAGCGTGGCGTGGTCTCCGCCGTCAGTGCGATGGTGCTTGCCGGCGCGTTTATGGCGCTGGGCAACATCGTTGTCGAGAAACTTAACCGCGACATGAGCACCTACAGGCGCGTGAGGTATGAGGGGTGCTCTGTCATCGGCATGACGCTGCTGATGGTGAAGGCCGTGAGCAACATGCACGCGATGAGCAAGATGGAGGGCGGACTGAGACACAAGCCTGTGATACTGCGGAACGACAGTTCCATCCCATACGTCGTGTATATCCTCGGCGAGTCCGTCACGCGCCACCACCTCGGCCTCTACGGCTATCATCTCAACACCACGCCGTTGCTCAGCGCCAGGGAGAGGCAGGGCAACTTCATAAAGTTCACCGACGTGATAAGCCCGGATCCCGTGACGAGGAAGTCGCTCGGCAAGATGTTCACATTCCACCGCCGTGGGATGAAGGGCGAATGGTATGAGAGCACCGACCTGTTCTCGATATTGCGGCAGGCTGGCTATCACACTGCGTGGCTCTCCAACCAGGAATATTCCGGCAAGCACGTCAACACCGCCCGGCTCTATGCGAGCCGGTGCGACACTTGCGCCTACACGCTATACAGGGTTATGGGAAACCACACCATTGCCGACCCCTACGACGAGGCTCTGTTCCCGCTGCTGGACAATGTGCTGGCAAGGCCACGCCGGAAGAACTTCATCGTGCTTCACATGATGGGCGCGCACCAGCTGTACAGCGCGCGTTACCCGCAGTCGCGCAGGAAGTTCACTGCGGCACAGGAGTACGGCGCCACGGCAAGGATAAGAGCAGAGAAGGCTGACTATGACAATGCCGTGCTGTACAACGACAGCGTGATAGACGCCGTGATAAGGAGGTTCGAGGACAAGGATGCCATCGTCGTCTATACCCCGGACCACGGAGAGGACGTGATGGAGGAGAATGTGAGGATGCCAGGGCACTACGAGATGAATCCCAACCGGCAGATGGTCGAGATACCAATGATCGTATGGGTGTCTGACAAGTTCAGGGAAAAGCGCCCGGGGCTTGTCGAACGCATCCGGCGGTCTGCCGCCCGCCCTTTCGTTACCGACGACATGATACACACCCTGCTGGATCTCATGCAGATAAGCACCAAGGAATACTGCGGGCGTTTCAGCGTGATAAACGACAGGTACGACAGCGGGCGCATACGCTACTGCGGCGACAGGAGATACCGGCGCAATTAGGCGCGGGAGGGGTGTCGTGCGACGAGTTGTCCTTATGCTTTTTTAACGCGGCGCATTTGTACGATTTGCCGTGCGCACGCCGTTGTATATCCAGATGACTAAACAAATATATAAAATGATGAAAAAGAAAATCACTTATCTTTTCATGGCCTTGGCCATGATGCTTGCATTCTCCTCATGCGGCGACGACCCCGAGGCAATACTGACCCCGCAGACGTTGAGGAACACCGAGTGGAGCGGGTCGTTCATTAAACTGAGGGACGGCGCAGTCGAGAGCAGCAAAATAATCACGGTCACTTTCGACAGTGACAACCATGGCGTCTACGTGCTTAACGGCAGGCGTTGCGACTTCAATTTCACTCTGAAAGGACTGAAGTTCTCGCTTACGGACGGTTACTTCACCGATGTCAACGGCATTTACGAATTGGAGTCGGACGTCGTGGGCAATACGCTCGTTATGAGCAAGTCGAACGGAAGGAACACAGAGACACTGAGGCTGAACCGAGTGGAGAAGCCTCTGTAACCCCAAACCGGTCATTAAACCCCAATCGGTCATTAGAGCCCGGACTGATTGTAGTCGGTTGCCCAAGCAGATTGGCTGTTGTTTTTTTGCAGGCGTAGCGGGCTACGTCAA